>JBEKBA010000031.1:0-43761 GCA_050015635.1 Verrucomicrobiota bacterium | reverse complement strand
TCGCTTTCCATTGAGGTGCGAAAGTTCATTTTCTATCATGTTACGATAATAAGCCGGAATTACTGGCGGGCGCTATGGGGTGTTCACCCCATACCGGATTGTCGTGATGCCAGCTGTGGGTTCGATTACGAAAATGAGAATGACGACGGGGACGAAACCTGCCCATCGGTTCCAGGGGCAATGTCCGGGCGGGTACTGGCAGTCGCGCAGAGAACATTTTTCACCGTTCCCAACAACCGTTCGTAGGTATAGGGCTTGAGCAACATGGTGGCCGGTAGCAGCCAGGGGTGCAGGGTGAATTCCCACGTGGGCAAATTTCTGGTGGCCATGATGACCGGCAGGGCCATGCGGGCGGCATGGATCTTGTGGAGCAACTCAACGCCCGAGACCTTCGGCAAGTGTTGGTTGGTAATCAGCAGATCGTAGCGGTTGAATTGAAGAATGTCCCAGGCAACGGCCCCATCCTTGGCACCATCCACGTGATAGCCGGAGTTAATCAACTTTGCAGCGTTAAAACGGCGGATGTCACGATTGTCCTCCACCACGAGAATACGACGGGTCGGGTTCGGTTGGCGTTGAGGTGGTGTGCCGGCTGGATTTTCAGTTTGCGGAATTTTTCGATTCATCACACAACAAGTAAGCCGGAATGCCTTCCGGTCGCTATGGGGTGTTTCCCTACCTGAATTTCCTTTAATGCCGGAACCTCTGCGACGCGAGCTGAATGATGGTTGGGTGGGCGGCTGATTTCCACTTTGGCGCCGGCTCGACGGGATTGCCTTGAAACAATTGCACTTTCTTCGCTTCTTCCCCGTCAAACTTCGCCACCTCTTTTTCCAGCATGAACGAAATTAAAAATAGCCCAAAAAAAACCGCGCCAAAAGGCAGCGCCACCGTCCACGGTGAATCCAAGTTAAATCCACCAAAATCAATGATGCTTCCGGCCGCAAATCCCGTCACAGAAACCGCGAAAAGAGCTTTGGATAATGCTGTCATAATTCGCCCGGCCCCATCAATGAGTTATTCAGGCATAATCATTCGCCATCGGCTCGATCTCCGAGCAATCAAGCGCGGCGGTATGCTTGATGGCTGTGCCAATTTCCTCGGCAAAATTCCTCGCCGGGTTGCTGACCAATTGAATCTGCGCCACATCATCATCACTCCCGGCGATATGCGGGGGCATTTTCCGAGGATCATTCATACGCTGGTTCTGGAGAATTCTCTTTCCCCGGTTACAATGAATTTTAACATTGCAAACAACCCGTTTGGTTTTATTTCGATTCCGTTCATCATGTGAATGATAATCCGGCAACCGAACGTTCGCCATGGGGTGTATCCCTACCTCCCATCGGGGCGCGGAAAACCTTGCGTTCCAATCTGCATTTGAATTTGCACATTTGTTCCAAAACTGATTTCTGTTCGTACTTTGATTTCAAGACTGCCACTAAGAAAAAAGTGAGGACACCGCAGCGCGGCGTCCCTGCCAATTTGATTAGAAATGACACATTACCCCACTCGACATTCCGTTGACTGCGATTAGATTTGCCGTGTGAAAACGTTGCCGCTCATTCTGGCTTCCGCGTCGCCGCGCCGTGCCGAACTGCTGCGTCAATTGGAACCGGAGTTCCAAGTTGTTTCCAGCGATGCGGCGGAAGTTTTCGATGAATATTTGTCGCCACTGGAAATCTGCCAGCTCAACGCGCATCGCAAGGCGCGCGCCATCGCCAAAAAAATTCCCGATGCGCTGGTGCTCGGCGCGGACACGCTGGTGTTTCTTGACGGTGAAATCATGGGCAAGCCGCGCGACATCGCCGACGCGCGGCGGATGTTGACGCAACTACAAAGCCGGACGCATCGTGTGGTCACAGGCGTCAGTTTGATTCACCTGCGCGAGCATCGCGAACGCCTTTTTGCCGTGGCCACCGAGGTGACGTTCCGTCCGCTGTCGGCTGAACATATCGGCGATTACCTGTCGAAAATAAATCCGCTGGACAAGGCGGGCGCTTACGCGGTTCAGGAACACGGCGATTTAATCATCTCGGCAATCTCCGGTTCATACAGCAACGTGGTCGGATTGCCGCTGGAGAAAGTGGGAGAGGAGTTGGCGGTGTGGAACAAATAGGAGACACCGGCCCGTTGGGAATTTATCGCCCGCAGAAGGCGAGGGTAGGAATCGCTCTCATTTCCCCATATTTTAAGGGAACAATCACGTGTTTTTCAAAGAACCAGGCAGAACTATCGGCCACACGGTCATTAGCAGTCAGGGAGATCAGGGAAACGCCTTGCTTGAGGTTCGGCACCGCTAAAAACTATAATTTTCAAAACAACCTATGAAGTCGGCTAAATGAAGGCAACATTGTACGATTCCTAAAAATAAAGATACCGCGCATAAGTGCGCGGTATCTGCTCTGACAATCGCTGACAAATCGGCTGGCCTATGGTCCGAGAAGTATCCGGTAGAACTGGACGGAAACTGCGCCGGCGTTCAGGTCTGTGAACGTGAAGGGCAACGTCGGCGAGCTATTCGTGAACAGGCTCTGCCAGTTAATCAGGTTGGTCGAGGACTGCACGATGTAATCCGGCCCCGTCTGCCCGTTCACGGTCAAACTGAACAGTCCGTTGGAATAAGTGGCTGAACTCGTCGTCGGCTGTACGACCGGATTGACGACCACAACAAAGCTGTTCGTCGCGCTCAAGTTTGGCGAGCCATTGTCGGTCACCACCACCGTAATGCTGTTGGAGGTGCCGGCACTGGCCACCGGCGGACGCCAGGTGAAGATACCGCTGTCTGGATCGAGATTGCCCGGACCGGTCAGCAGGCTGAACGTAAGTATCTGCGGCGGCACGTCCGGATCCGTCGCAACATTGGTGACAGTGATAGTGACGCCAACGTTGACCGTCTGGTTGGAAACCGGCGCGAGCGTCGGCGCGGTGTTGCCGACGGCGAGCGTCGCCGTGCTGCTGGTGACGGTGCCGGCGGTGTTCGACACGATTACAGAATAATTTCCGGCGTCGTTGACGTTGGCGCTATTGATCGTGAGGGTGGCGCCGGTCTGACCGACGAGGTTCGTGCCGTTTTTGAGCCATTGATAATCCGGGTCGGGAATGCCCGTGGCACTCACGCTGAAAGAAGCGCCCTGGCTGCCGGAAACGCTCTGACTCACCGGATTGGTCAGGATGTTCGGCGCGAGTTGCGGCTGCCAGCCATTGAGCCAGTTGGTGGCGCTTTGGGCGGCCAGCAGGCGTGGGTCGCCATTATTCAATTGTGTGAAGCCAATAAAAGGACTGGCGGTGTTGTTCAGCGCGACAGTGTTGTTCAAATTGCTGCAGCCGTATTCCCATAAAAGTTGGGTGGTATAGGCTGTCGTAAGCGCATTTGTGTAACCAAGGGTGTCGGTGTCAATGCTGCAGTCAATCCACGCTGCCAGTCCATTTGGACTGCCATTCGCATCGGACATTGAGCAACTGACAGCGCCACTTTGTCTCGTGAGTTGGCAATTTACAAACGAAAAGCCATTACTTACCAAAAGACCGGAATAGCCCTGCCAGTTGCCGGTGATCCCGTTATCTGTGCGCGGGGCGACTAGATTATCCTGGCTGGCTCCAGTAATAGTCTGGAGTTCACAGTTGGTGAAGAAAAGATTGCCCCCGCCCCAGATGTAGTCATAGTTGCCCTGCACAAGGCTGTTGTAGAAATAACCCTGGGATGAATTGATATTGGCTAGAATGGTGTCCTGGCGACTGTCCACTTCGGCATTGTTCAAAATGAACCGGCCGGCTCCCGATTCAATCATCAACGCTTCGGCCTGTGAACCACCCTGCGGTGTGCTGTTGGTGACTGTCATGTTTTCAATTGCAATGTTGTTTGCATACACCTTGAACGCCATCCGGGCATGGGTGGTGCCGCCGGGGGCAATGTTTGCATTATTGGGGTAACCGACAAATGTTCCATTGCGACTTTGTCCGCGAAAAGTGACGTTGTTCTTGGAAGCAATGTCTACAATTTCAAAATAATTGCCATTACGGATGTTGATCAATGTGTAATTGGTATTGTTGAGAGGTATGGAGTCCACCGCGCCTTGCACGGTGACAAAGTCGCCATTGCCGGAAGCATCAACGACCAGATTCGTCGGGTTGACCGGACCGGTTGACTTGGTGGTGAATTGCCAGGTGTTGGAACTGCTTATTCCGGTAAAATAGGCGCCAGTGGGATCAACGATAACCCCTGGATCAATCGTCACATAATATGTTTTATTAGTGGTCAACACTCCCGAATGTGGATAAATGGTCGCCGTGTTGCCCGTGACAACAACCGGGTAATAATTGAATGCTTGGGAATCACCCGGGAACGGGCTTCGCGGCTGCACACCTTGGGCGTTGTTCAGGCTCATGTTAATTGTGTCCACCGGTGTTGACGGGTTGGAGGCGTCGTAAATACAAATATTTCCGGCATTGCCAACGGAAGGCGTCTGGTTAAATGAGATCTCCAAATAGGTATCGATGCAAAGACCAGTGCCATTAGGCGCGGGTAACAACGGTGTGCCGCTTATGGTCGTTGAATAAATGGCCAGCTTGGCACTGGAACTGGTCACGGAGCCGGCAGAATTGCTCACAATCACCGTGTAATTGGCAATATCGGTCAGAGCGACGCTGGCAATCGAATAGTTCGTGGCGGTTGCACCGGAAATCGGGGCGCCGTTTTTGTACCATTGATACGTCGGGGCAGGCAATGCACAGCCGCCTTCTGTCACGGAGAAGTTGACGGAATCTCCGACATTCACCAGCACGTTGCTGGGTTGTTGAGAAATGCATGGCGGCACAATGATGCCGATTGTAAAATTGGTTGAGGCAGTGCCAAGATAATTGCTCGCGATGACCGAATAAGTGCCGGCATTGGCAAGTTGCAGATTATTCAAGGTGAGTGTGAAAGCGGAACCAGACTGGATCAGATTGCTATTGTTGTCATACCAATAGTAAGTCGGACTGGGTGAACCCATCGCGCTGACGGATATGTTGGTATTCTGGCCGGAAATGACGATGGCGTTGGTAAACGAAATGGAATTGATGGTCGGAGCCGTATCGCTGGAGGTGATGGTCATTGTCACGGGAGCACTGGTGACCGACCCATAGGCATTGGTCATTACCACAAAAATACTGCCGTTTGCATCTGCAACTTGAGCATTGCTGAAAGTCAGTGTATTGGTGAAATGTGACGAGCTGGGGGTAGAAGAGCCGGAGATGGTGGAACCGTTCCCGGTGGGACCATCCGTAAGCGCTACGATTCCCGACCCATTGGTTTCATACCACTGATAGCCTATGGGCGTGACGGCGTTCGTATTTACCTCAATTGTGAAGGTGGCCGTGCTGCCTGCGGCACCGCTAAAATTAATTGGCGCACTGGTGATCTCCGCATTGGCAGGTACTAGGGTAATTCCGCTCAAAGTGACACTGACGCTGCTGCCACTCAGGTTGTTGAACATGAACGCAAACTCGTTGAAATTGGACACCGCCAGGGTTGAAAATGGATTTGCAGATGTGTAGGCCGTTTCAAAAACCGCGCCGTTGCCGTTGGTCATGGCCGCACCCGCGGCGGCGAAGGTGCTGGAACTGGTGCCGATGCTGATGGACGTGTCCCCGGAGTTGTTCAATTGAAATTGCATCCCGTAGGTGACATTGTTGGTTGGATAACCCGTGGCGACCTTGCCAGTGCCTAGTTTGTGACTGCTGTCGTATTGAAAAAAAGTGCTTACCCCACTGGGGCGATAGAACATTTCAAAACTGGGATTTCCCGAGTTGAAATCGCACCAGTATCCCAGATCATCCCCGGCTGTCGAAGGTGTATTCGGGTCATTTAACAACCCCATGCCCAGAAGACGTCCACTAAAGCCGGGATACAAACCGCCGTTGGCCGTCATTGAAAAATCAACTTTTGTCAATGCGCTTGAATTGGTTAAATTGATGGGGCTAAAAGTCTCCGTCATGAAAACCAGTTCCGTGCTGGCGGGAATGGTGAAAGTCACGCTGCCACCATAACCCGCGTCTCCGCCTGAAGCGACATCAGCCGTGACAAGATTGCCGGTGTTGTTGTAGGAATTCCATTGCAACTGGCCAAAGGCGGTGGATGCCGGTCCAAACGACAAAACGGTCGGCAGCAAAAAAAATAAAAGCGCCCGGGCTATGCCCGTGGCTGCGATACAGTGGGCGCGGGAAGTGATGAATGTGGAGTGCAACACGCGACGGGAATTTGAATTGTTCATAGGTTTTAACACTCATTTTCCAGTTAATGACAAATGCAGATGCTGTTTATGGCACCCGGTCGCCGGAAAAATGTGATGCATGACAATGTTCCAAATTCATGGATTTGCCTAGCTGGACAAATGTATAGTTTTGGAAATGCTATTCTTCCCTGGTCGCCTGAAACTTCAACGCGGCTTCGGTTCGGGAACGAACGTGCAGCTTTTCATAGACATGGCTGAGATGCCAGCGCACGGTCCCGTCGTTGACGCCGACGCGGCGCGCGATTTCCTTGTTGGCAAATCCTTGCGCCACCAATCCCAAAATTTCACGTTCCCGCGGCGAAAGCTCGCCGACCTCCGCGCTGGTCGTGACCGGAGTTTGAAAAGACGCGATGACTTTGCGCGCAATTTCCCGCGACATCGGGGCACCGTTCTGCCGGATCTCGCGAATCGCGGAAATCAATTCCTTCGCCGCGCGGCGTTTCAGCAGATAGCCGCACGCGCCGGCGCGCAGGGCTTTGAAAATTCTGTCCGTGTCTTCATACACTGTGACCATGACGATGGGGACGGACGGGAGCAGTTGTTTGAGCTGCGCGGTACATTCGATTCCTGACAGATTCGGCAATTGGATGTCCATCAACACAATGTCCGGCTGATGTATTGGAATGAGCCGCAACGCGTCTTCCGCCGTCGCGCAGACGCATACGCAACGGCATTCCGGGTCTGCCTGCGCAAATTCAACCAAACTTTCACGGATGGTCGCGTTGTCCTCGACGATGGCAATTTTGGTCATGGATTATTAACTGGCGGGCACAAAAAAATTCAACGTCGTGCCGCGCCCGGCTTCGGTGGCGATTTCAAAACGACCGCCCATTTTTTCGACGCGCGCTCGTATGTTCGACAAACCGTCCATTCCATCGTTGCGATCGCCCGCCAGCATACCGCACCCGTTGTCGAAAATCGAAAAGCGCAGTTCCCCGCGTTCAACTTGAATTTTCAACCGCACTTCCGTCGCTTTGGAATGGCGCACGACGTTGTTGAGCGCCTCCTTGAACGCCAAAAATAACTGGTGGCGGCTTTTTAAGTTCACGACCAGGTCGGGTGCGCCCGCCGGTTCCTCAAGCTGCCAGTGGATGTTGGCCAGCCCAAGAAAACGTTCCGCATAAAGACAAAAATAACTCACGAGCGAGGCGAGCGAGTCGTTCGTCGGATTCATCGCCCAAACGATTTCGTCCAACGCCACGACCATTTCGCACGCTTTGACGTCCATCTGCTCCAGATAACGGCTGCGATTTTCTTCGGAGGTGGACGCGGACTTTGTCCGCGAGGCCAGCATGCCGATTTCGGTGATGCTGGAGCCGAGTTCGTCGTGCAAATCCTGTGCGATGCGCGCGCGCTCCTGTTCCATCGCGTGCTGATATTCGGCACGTTGACGCTCTTGAATTTGCACTTGGAGCTGGCCGGTGCGCTCCTCGACTTGACGATGAAGTTGCGTTATCCAAAGCATCGTGCCGATCAGCAAACACGCCAATATGCCCACGCTCATCAACAACCGCTGCAATGTCCACCATGAAGGCTGTGCCAGCACCTTGATGTCCGACGGTGAGCGCAGTAATAGATCAAAGGGCGCCACATCGTCGCCCGACAAACGGTTTGCACTCTGCGCGGCATAAACGCCATCGAGCGACAACGTGCTTCCAATGCGCAGCGGCCTGGCGGGATTATTTTTGGCGTCCAACCGCGCCAAAAATCTCCACGAGCCGGATTGGACTTCCAAAATTTGATTTGTTGCCGTCTGTCGCACACTGGTCAGCAATCCTTCAATTCGCACCAAAGTCGAATCGTGGATGCTGGCGGGCAAATCGGCGGGCGACAATTTTTCGGGCTCCGGCAACGCCGCATGTCCCGTCGCGCGCGCGACCGCCTCGCTCAACAGCGGAGCCGCGCCGCTCAATTCAGGAAACCCCGTGACGTCCACCAGGTCGCCTGTTTTCAATTTCTGTGATTGTTTCGGGACAAAACGCACTCCATTCGTGCCGTCCATCAGGAAATAATTCGTGCCGCGGATGAAAATGATTTGTCCTGAAACTTTCACGCGTTGAAAAGCGCTCGCCAGCGGGTCGAACAGCGTCAATTCTTCAGCCGACTTCTTTGGAACCGAAAATAAATCCGCCGGTGCCGGCTCATCCACAATGATGTCGTTGGCATACACGCGGACGTGTCCCGCTTCCACCTGCCGCGTCGAAGCATTTAATACGGCGAAAAGACAGCCGCGCAGACGAACAAGCGCATTTTCATAATCTTCCAAAGCTTTGGATTTCATGCCTGCCATTTGAACGTCCACCCAAATCGTTCCGCCCTGCGTGCGCAACCTCATCCGCGACCAGCCGTTGATGTATCCGGCTGGATGACTGGTCGCATTCTCGACGACGCCTTTTATTTCCACCCATTGGTCGTCAAGACTCCCGGCCATCAGTTGATCCCACGACGACTGCATCGGCTCCGGGAGTTTTCCCCCGCCAAGAAAATTGAGATGCCGCGCTCTCACGACTGGCGCGAATGAACCCCTGTCCGTTTTGCCTTCGACTTCCAAAAAATTTCCCACCTGCGGCAAATCATTGGTTGGCTTTGAATTGACGACATAAACTCCGTGCGCCCCGTCCTGGATGACGAAACCGTTTTGATACTGCACCACGCATGTAACCACGCCACGAAGTTTGACCGGATAACCGAGCGCCGCCTTCTCGCGTTTCAACGGCCGGATTTCATCAACCGAGGTCAAAACCGGTATCGTTCCCAAATTTGTATTTTCACTTTCAAATGCCGCCGGCAGTTCTTCATCCGGCCCAAACCCCCTGTCCAACTCATCTGCATGCACTGAAAGGGTGAAAAAACGAATCGCTGCCAAAACGAAGGTCATCCGGTTGACCAATCCAATGACATTCATGATTTGTTGTCTGGTCGTCGTCACGGTTGGTTTGTGAGGAAATCAAACCACACTTCGACGTCTAAATCAGCAGATTTTTTGAGGCCTAGCAATTGAAAATGGCATCTGGGCAGGGATTCGAACCCGTAGGAGTTCGGAATTGAATCCGGTTAATCTAAAAGCCGGTTGACGGGGCAACGCGTTCCACATAGAGTTTGGCCGTAAGGAGAATATGGCGACCGAAAAAGAACATCAGCGTGATATAAAGCTAATTCGAAAAGCCATCGAAGAAAGCAATGTTTATCTTCGAAGCGCGGGGATACGTGTTAAATACTCGCAAGCCCAAATCCAGACAAATCGGAAAAACCTCCAATCTCCCAAATCAAAACGGAAATAAGGAGCGATTACTGCGCGAACACGGACTCGCTCCTCTGATGTGCGTTCTTAGCGCGCGTTTCGACCAGTTCGGGACGCGCTTTCAAGTGAAGGTTGACTTGTTTGGTGATCAAGGCTGTCACGGTAATAAATCATTTCCGGTTCCTGCCGGAGCCGCTCTTTTTTTGCCGCCGCCAGTGAGTTTGTTGACGGTGGCCCAAGCCCGTGCTTCGGCAATTTTCGTGCCGACACCCTTTTTTCGTAACCCGTCTCAATGTGTGCCGCCTGACGTTTCTGTTTGTCAGTATAACTGGATTTATCGCCTTGAGACATGGTGGTTCTTCACTTGATTTCGACTTTTTTTGTCTCCAGGCTCTTTTGCGGGAGGCACATTGATATCCAGCGCGGCGCTCAAATCAATTTCATGCTCCTGCTCCTGCACGATGATTGCGCGTAAGATCTCACTTAATGCAAATTCTCCCATCGCCTCTGCTTGTTGGATGCGCTCGCGATAACGCCCCACCGTTGTGCGTTCGTTCTCCAAATCCGCGTGCAGCATTTCAACCGGGTCACTTGAAGTTTTGACCGGCTTGGGCGTCACGCCCGGCATGCCACCCAGATAATCAATCTGTTTGGCAATTTTTATGGCGTGTTGTAATTCTTCGGCCGCATGCAGTTCCAATTCCCGGGCAATGTCCATGTAAGCGGCGCCTTTTAGCATCTGGCTATACACCGTGTAGGCAATGATCGCCTGATATTCTCCAGCCAAATCCTCGTTTAACAGTTGAATCATCTGTTCGCGAGTGATGTTCAATTCTCCGGTTGTTTGTTCTTTAGTCATAATGTTCTTAAAATTAATCTGCGACTTTCACAGGCGTGGTTTGCTGCCCGGGCGTTGGCTCCCGGCTGACTCAACCAGTCCGTTCGGGCGACAAAGCGAACTATGAGCAGATGGAACAGAATTCCTTGACCGCCTTTTCGACCGTTTCGCGGGTTTCACCCGTGCGCTTCTGAATCCGGCCAACCAGTTCTTCCTGCTTGCCTTCGGCATATTGGAGATCATCATCGGTGAGCTTGGCCCACTTCTGTTTCAATCTGCCTCTGGTGATGTTCCAGTCGCCTTTGATTTCAAGTGTTGTCATAAAATTTGTGTTTTGGTGTTAAGTGTTTGGTCGCGTGGCAGGGTGAAGTCTTCGGCAGCACTGCTTGACGGTTAGTTTATGAACGCGGATGGACTGTTCTTGAACGACGACGACTGATTGGTGACGGATGCCTCGGGTTCTCCCGGCGGAATGATTTGCCCCGGCGGAATGATTTGCCCCGGTGGAATGATTTGCCCCGGTGGAACGGTTTGTCCCGGTGGAACAATTTGTCCCGGTGGAACGATTTGCCCCGGTGGAACAGGCACGGGTATTACTGGCGTGGGTTGTGACACGACAAGTTGTGTCGGTGCCATGAGAGGCGTTCCCTGTGGAATATTTTGTCCCTTCATATTCAAAACGACAATCATATTCATAATCGTCAGGGACAGTAGCGTCCGCATAATTTTACTTTTCATAATTTTTTTGTTTTGTGGTTTGTTCGCGTCGCATGGTGAAGTCTTAGACGGCACGGCTTGATGGTTAACGGACCACTAGAACCACAATAACGATGAGTAGCACGAGACCGACCGAGCCGCCGCCAATCCAGATTGCACTGGCAAGAACGGACGAGCATAATAAGAGGTGCATAGTTTATCTTTCATTTTTGAGGGCAATTCATTTGCCATCATTTTCTAGTGTGACGTTACGCGATGGGTCGGTCTTTATCCATGGGGTGTAACCCTAACCGGCTTCATTACACGTTAAGAACAAGGCGCGAGCGCAACGATTGGCGGGCTGCAATGCCCGTATTGACGGCGTGACGGGTGATTCCCGGCGGTGTCGTGGATGTCGGGTTTCTGTAAGAGATGGGGAAAACACCCCATAGCGCCCGCGTGGTTTTCCGGTCATGATGCCTGATCGTGGAAAATGTATGAAATCAGTTGAAAACGTATGAAAGCAGTTGAGTTTCAGGAAGAAATGGTTCTGTCGGACGAGGTGAACAGGGTGAACATTGACCGGGATGAATCGGGATACACTTTGAACATCGTGGGGATTTATCAAGATATGCTGACCCGATACTGGGCCATGCAAACTTGTCACTGGGCGACGCAATTTGCCAGGGAGGGGCGCGTCCAAAACCAATGGTTCAACGTCAATTCCCTGAACGATCCCGGAATTTTTGCGGATGCCGTTCGTGCCGCCCTCGCGGCTGATGTGATTGTGGTTTCTGTCCATGCTGCGGATGAATTGCCACCTGACCTTCGCGTCTGGTTTGAGGCGTGGTTGCCACGCCGGCCCACACGCGTGGGCGCCCTCTCGGCATTGATTGGCGTCGCTGAACCGCTGGATTCTCAATCGGTTCGCACGCTCGATTACCTGCAGGCCGTGGCCCGCAAGGGACAGTTGGATTTTATTCCGCAGGAGCGCAGGCGGCCGGTCGCGCCCCCCGCTTCTTCCTTTGCCCTGATAACGGAACCAGCCGGCGCCACCGCGCAAGCGCTCCAGAAACGCTGCGGCCCGCGTTACGATGCCTACTACCATTGGGGATTAAACGAGTGAATGGATATGTTGGTGGCATGTCAAACGTGCGGGTCGGTGCAGGAGGTGGACGATGTCCCGAAAGATTCCGTGATCAAATGCGCCCGCTGCAATTTTCAAATTTTTCACCGCCGCGTCAACAGCCGCACCCGCACGCTGGCATTTTCGCTCGCCGCATTGATTCTCTATTTTCCGTCGAACTTTTATCCTGTGGTCACCGCCGAATATCAGGGACACGATAGTCAGACGACTATTTTTCAGGGAATCAGTTCGCTGTATGCGCACAAACAATACTTCATTGCGGCGCTGATTTTTTGCACGAGCATTTTGACCCCCATGTTGAAAATCATCGGGCTGATTTTCATCACGCTCACACTCGACTGGCCGCATTTGAAAAAAACGCGCACGTGGATTTTCAAAATCATCCGCATCATTGATCCCTGGAACATGCTCGAGGTTTTTTTGCTGGCGATCTGCGTCTCCATGGTCGAAATGGGTGAAATTGCCACGGTGCATCCGGGACGCGGCGTTTTTTCGTTCGCGGCAGCCGTCGTCCTGACCCTGCTGGCAACGCTGAGCTTTGATTCGCGCCTGATCTGGGATTCGCCTGAAGTGAAAAAACAGTATGAATGAAGAAAGGGTTGCGCTGCCAAAAGCGAAAATAGAAAAGAGCCGTTTGGGCTGGTTCCTGTGGCTCATTCCAATTGCCGCCGCGCTTTTGTGCGTCTGGTATGTCTGCTGCGACATCATTTTCGCCGGGCCGGTCATTACGATTTATTTTCAAAATGCCGCGGGATTGCAGGAACAAAATTCGCTCGTCCGGTATCGCGGCGTAAGGATCGGCGAAGTCGAAACCCTGAAACTCACCAAAGACCGGCAGCGCGTCGCGGTCAAGGCGCGGCTGGACCCCTCCGCCCTGAGCATCGCGCGGCAGGGCTCGATCTTTTGGATCGTCCGGCCCGAGCTCAAACTTGGCTCCGTGAGCGGACTGCAGACAATCGTTTCGGGAGATTACGTCACCGTCCAGCCCGGCAACGGCGCGCGCACCAACCTGTTCATCGGCGCGGAAAAAGAGCCGGTTGAACCAATCAAGGCGCTGGACATCATCTTGCTGGCGCCCAGACTCGGTTCATTGCAGCCGCAATCGCCGGTTTTCTACCGGGATATTCAGGTCGGGGATGTGCTGGATTGCCGTCTCAGCGACGACGCCCGCGCGGTTGTCATTCGTGCCCGCATTCTGGAGGAATACGCTCCGCTCGTGCGGATAAATTCAAAATTTTGGAATGCCGGCGGCATTAATTTTCATTTCGGTTTGTTTAGCGGTGTGAATATCAGCGCCGAATCCGCCCAAACACTCATCAGCGGCGGCATCGCATTTGCCACCCCGCCGGATTTTCAATCCGCGGTGACCAATGGCGCTGTTTTTATCCTGAACGAAAAATCCAAGGATGAATGGGAAAAATGGTCGCCTGCCATCCCGCTTCCTTCCATGCCGGAGGCAATCATAAATAAACCCTTTTTGCCGAATCTTATTCCCAGGTAAAGTCCTTCCGTATCGGTGACAAAGGGTTTGTGTCGGGTCAAAGAATCTTTCCGTGTTTCTCGCTATGCCCCGCCAATCCGGTCGGCAGGGGCCAACGATGTCCGGGAGCCAGTAGTTCCTGGGTATTCTCCGGTCCCCATGCGCCGGCGGCGTAATTGGGAAAATCGCCCGGCGCAATGGCCTGCCACGCTTCGAGTACCGGCATCAGGAGTTGCCAGGCCGCCTCCACTTGATCGGCGCGCATGAAGAGCGTCGCGTCTCTTTTCATCACGTCCCACAGCAGCGTTTCGTAGGCATCGGGCGAAGGAGCATCGAAGCTCTCGCGATAACTGAACCGCATATCCACCGGCCGCAACTGCATTTTGGGTCCCGGGTATTTGGCCTGAAAGCCAAGCACGATGCCTTCGTCGGGCTGGATTGACAGGACCAGCCGGGACGGCTGCCAGCCGAGCGAGGCTTCGGGTGGAAACGACCGGTGCGGCACGGCGCGAAATTGAATGGAAATTTCCGACGACTGCTGCGGCAGGCGTTTGCCCGTGCGCAGGTAAAACGGCACGTCCTGCCAGCGCCAGTTGTCTATAAACAACTTCAACGCCGCAAATGTTTCCGTCTGGGAATCGGGCGCGACGCCTTCTTCCTCGCGATAGCCGGGCACTTTTTTTCCGGCAACATTACCGGCACCATACTGTCCGCGTACGACATATTGCGGGACTGCGTCGCGGGGAATCGGACGGACCGCGTGGAGCACGTCCGCTTTCTTGTTGCGGATTTCGTCCGCCTCGAAGGAGACCATCGGCTCCATCGCCACCAGACAGAGCAGTTGCATCAGATGATTCTGCACCATGTCGCGGAGCGCGCCGGCGTGATCGTAATAACCGCCGCGATGCTCGACCCCCACTGTTTCGGCGACGGTAATGGTCACATAATCAATGTAGCGACGATTCCAGATCGGCTCGAAAAGCGGATTGGCGAAACGAAACGCCAGAATGTTCTGCACGGTTTCCTTGCCGAGATAGTGGTCAATCCGGAATATCTGGGATTCGTCGAAGCTGGCGGCGAGGACGGTGTTCAAGGCGCGCGCCGATTCCAAATCGTAGCCGATCGGCTTCTCGATCACCATCCGTGACCAATCGCGATCGCGCGCGAGCCCCGCCTTGCCGAGATATTTCGGGATTTCGCCGAACATGCTCGGCGGTGTGGCCATGTAGAAGATCCGATGGGCTTTGGTTCCCCACAGTTTTTCCAGCTTCGCGCACTGGCCGCCCAATACCGCGTAGGTCGCCGGTTTCTTGAAATCGCCCTGCTGGTAATGGATGTGTTGCGCGAACGGATTCCAGGCCGCGGCCTTCGCTTTTCCGAAACGGGAGAATAGATTGACGCCATCGTGCAGCCGGCGGCGCAGCGCGTCATCGCCGAGCTTGATGCGGTCAACCGCGATGATCGCAAATTGTGCGGGCAGGCTGCGATCCTGCGAGAGGTCAAACAAGGCTGGCACGAGTTTCCGCCAGGTCAAATCACCGGCTCCGCCAAAAATGACGAAAACCGTCGGTTCGAGTTGGTCGTTCGTTTTCATTGGTTTCATTTCTTTTCCCATTCGGTATGAAATGTGCCTTTGGCGTCAATCCGCTCATAGGTATGCGACCCAAAATAATCGCGCTGCGCCTGAACCAGATTCGCCGGTAGCCACGCGCTGCGATAGGCGTCGAGATAACCCAGCGAAACCATCAGCCCCGGAATCGGCACGCCTGACTCGGACGCCCGGCTCACGACGCGGCGCAAATCTTCCTGATGCTCCATGACCTTGCGCGACAAATTGGGATCGAGCAGCAGGTTTGGCAGATCGCGCCTCGCGTGAAACGCCGCGCAGATGTCTTCCAGCAGCGTGGCGCGGATAATGCAGCCGCCCTGCCAGATCCGCGCCACGGCTTCAAGATCGAAGTGATACTCGTATTTGTTTGAAGCAGTTGCCAAAAGCGCCATGCCTTGCGCATAGGTGATGATCATCGCGGCATAAAGCGCACGGCCCGATTGCGTAAGGAATGTGTCGCGGTCGCCGGTGAATCGCCGCATGGGTCGCTGATAAATTGCGTCTGCCTGTTCGCGTTCCTTCACGAATACGGACAAATCCCGCATCGCGACCGCCAGGTCAATGGTCGGAATCGGCAATTGCAGTTCCATTGCGCTCTGTGAGGTCCACATACCGGTGCCGGTCTGTTTGGCTACGTCGAGGATTTCGTCTATCAACCGCTGGCCGGTCTTCTCATCCCGTTTGGAAAAAATATGGCCGGTGATTTCCACAAGATAGCTGTTGAGTTCACCCTTGTTCCATAAAGCATAAACCTCATGCGCCTCATCGTCGTTCAAGCCAAGGCTGCGTTTCATCATGTCGTAGGTCTCCGCGATCAATTGCATGACACCGTATTCGATGCCGTTGTGGACCATCTTCACGAAATGTCCGGCGGAACCGGGACCAAGGTAGGTCACGCACGGATTACCGTTAACCTTCGCGGCTGCGGCTTCAAAGAGAGGACGGACCCTCTCGTAAGCCTCTTTCGGGCCGCCGGGCATGATACTCGGTCCATGCCGCGCCCCTTCTTCGCCACCTGAGACGCCCACGCCGAGGAATTGGATGCCGCGCGCCGTCAGGTTGCTGGCGCGTAAGTCGGTGTCTTTGAAGTGGGAGTTGCCGGCATCAATGATAAGGTCGCCCTTGTCCAAGTGCGGCAGCAAATCTTGGATAACCGAATCCACCGGAGCGCCGGCTGGCACAAGCATCATGATCGCGCGCGGTTTACGGAGCAGTGCTATGAAATCAAGTATGTCCGCCGCGCTGCTGATATTGCGTTGGGACGATTCCTTCCGTAGCGCCTCAACCTTGGTCTGATCCTTGTCGTAACCTGCCACCCGGAAGCCGTGGTCCGCCATGTTCAGAACGAGATTGCGCCCCATGACGCCCAAACCCACCATGCCGATTTCATACGGTTGTTGCGGTTGCGTGTTTCTCATAACATTGGCTCCGAAGAATTATCACTGCCACAGGATGCATGCGTCTTCCCGCGGAATCGCAACGCCGTCGCAGTGCGGTGTCATTCGCGCCATGCTTTCCCGCACCCCGGTATGGTAGGCCGTAATGAGCTGCGGCACATGGACGGATATATCCCCTGACGGTTTTTTGTATCAGTGGGTCCGGTCGTGAATGCGGTGAACCCGGGCGAGGTTGTGTTCCGCGATCAATTCCGCTTCGGCGGCCAGCCAGCGTTGCATCTCGCGCCAGGGTAACAACGTTTGTTTCACTATACTGAAGCTGGCTTTTTTGGCCGCTGACGGCGCAAACCCGGTTTCGCTTTGAGCAAAACCCGCCGCCGCAAACGGCCGTGTTGCTCTGGCCGGTTTTTGGCTTCGGTTTGGGGATGATTTATTTTGTTTCATGGCGTGAGCATGGCTTTGCAACGGCATGTCGGCTATGGGGTGTAACCCTACCTCTATCAATAACGAAGCGGTATTTCTTGAAAGCAACAGTAGGGTTACACCCCATGGCGAAAGACGGGTTCATACCCTAGCTTGGGTGAATTCAAAACACCCGGCCGGCCATGCCGGCGCGGTAAAAATAATTTCTCAAACAGGCTGTCAGCCGGACGCCGGCGGCGAATAAAAACGAAACACAAAGAACCAAGGAAAAATTATGTTAAGCAATGTCAAATCACTGGTGGGTTGCAAATTGGACAGCCTTGACGGGGAAATCGGCAAGGTCAAGGAATTCTACTTCGATGACCGGCACTGGACCATCCGTTATCTGGTCGCCAATACTGGAAACTGGCTCACGGGTAGGCAGGCGCTGATCTCCCCATATGCGCTGGTTGCTGTGAATAAAGAAGAGCAAAACATCTCCATTGATTTGACCAAAAAGCAAATCGAGGACAGTCCATACTTGGACAGTGACAAGCCCGTCTCGCGCCAATTCGAGAATGCCTACTACGGGCATTATGGTTACCCGATTTATTGGGGCGGCCCTTGCAGTTGGGGGCCTTATCCTTATCCGGTTCGTGACCGTGAACAATGGAAACAATCCATCCCGGGCGCGAAAGCGTGGGATCCTCATTTGCGCAGCACTTACGCTGTGAGCGGCCATCACCTCCAGGCCTTGGACGGCGAGCTTGGCCACGTCGAGGATTTCATCATTGATGACGAGACCTGGACGATTCGTTATCTAATCATTGATACTCATAACTGGTGGCCGGGAAAAAAGGTTCTGGTTTCACCGCAATGGATTGAGCGCGTTAGTTGGAGCGAGCGGAAAGTCTTCGTCAATCTTTCGCGCGAGACCATCAAGGAATCACTGGAATTCACCGGGGAGTCTCTGTTAACCCGGGATTATGAGATCGAATTGCATCAACATTACCAGCGCCGGGGATACTGGATTGATGAACTGGTGTCCATGTAGCGTCCGGATGCGGCAACGGTTCCAATTCGTTCGGCACGCCCAAAGGCGCGTTCAATGACACTTGAATGTTGCGGTAATAATAACCATGCATACCACTCGAAGTTCTGACAGGTTTGAAAATGTTGCGCAATTCAGCATGAAAGCGACAGGATACACGTTTAGTTTTGCCCTCCTTGCTGCATTGATTACAGCCTGGATTATTACCGGTCCGATTTTTCAATTGGGTGATCAAATCGCATACCGTGTAAAACAAAAAGCAAACAGGCGGAAACTAAAGAGGCGGGTTTAAAGAGGCGGGTTGGAATTAAAGAGATTGGTCTGGGAACTATTCCAGTTGAAATCCAAAGTGGTTTTGGCGCTCTTGGCATCTTGGCCGTTAAACCCTTTCCGTGCTAATTTGTGTCCATCCGTAATGTTAATCCGTGTCTCTCTTTTTATGGTGGCCGCACCGCTAGGTGCACCCGTGGTTAAATCTTTCTCTTCTGCGTTCGGGGAGCGTGGGTGTCTCGCCCGCAGTGCTCGGTGTCCGCGCCGAACACCCTTCCCTTTTTATCCGTGTCCATCCGTGTTAATCCGTGTCTAAAAAATGCTTCGTGCCCATCCGTGACTATTTTTTATAATTGGGTATGGTGGCCGTCTGCAAAGACCGTCACGCTGCTTCGCGTTCAACCACTGCCGGCATTTATAGTGAGTGGGATGTGCCAGGGGCGGGAAAAGGTTCAATTGTCTTTCAAAAATTTCCAAGATTGTTTATCGCCTAATAAATGACAATGGTCAGGATGAAACTCCAAAAAATGGTCCCCAGCGCGGCGCAAAAAACTCCCCAAACCCGATAGGGTTTGGCCGCGTTCCAAAAGCGCCTTTCCCCGGCGCGAACGCGGCCTGACATCCACAACGCCGCAAGCGCGAACGGCAGGCCAATCACCGGCAAAAATCCCAGCAGCCCGAACCCGAAGCATCGCAGCGAGCTTTTGAGCATCTGGATTTTGGCGCGGGCGTCGTCGTTCATTTTGATTCCGTCAGGGTTGCCGGTGGTCCGGCCACAACCGCGTTGGTTTGAGAGCCATCCAGCCGTTTGATTTGTTTTTGGTCCAGCAACTTGATTTCGCGATGCAGATAAAGGAGCGCGTGTCCGTTGGCTGCAACCAGCATCAACATGATTGCCAGCAGTGCGATGAAAACAAACGTCACCGTGCCGCGCTCGGGTTGCCGGATAAAATTGGCCTGACGGATTTTCATGGTTGAGTCTGCACCGCCTCGAACGTGAATAGCAGCGGCAGTTGTGTTTCCTTGCGGCGTTGCATTAATTCCAGTTCCCACCGCCACGCGGTCACGTCGCCGCGCGCGTCCATTTTCATCTGTGACGATTTTACCTTGGGCAGGAGCAATTCTGAAAATTCCGACGACGCAATTTGCCGGCGCACTTCACCCGAATTGAAGCGATATAGAATTTCCTTTGCGCCTTCGGGAATCGTTACCACTTCGCCTTTTGCCGTCGGCTCGACCGAAATGTTCCCCGTCGCGCCGCGCACGTCCGCGCGCCAGCGCTCGCCCGCGTGCAGGGCGGAAGCAATGTCGTCCGTCGCGTAAATCAGCGCTTTCGAGTGGTCCCAGCAGAAATAAAACACTCTCGTGCCAATGCCGAGCAGAATCGCGAACACGACAATATACACCATGCATTCCACCAGCAGAATTCCAGCCTGGCGGCGTGTGTGTGAAATGTTTCGTGGCAGGTTCATTTGACGGTGACTTCACGAACGACCGCGCCAATGCCTTGCCGTTTGTCGGGCGTCCATTCCAGGCGCAGATGATTTTCGGCTTTGGTCAGTTGAAAATGGCCGGATGGCAGATTGGCGGCGGAATTCGCATGGATGGCATAAGTTTGCGAACCATCCGGGAAATTTTTCCAGTCGCCGGCGGCGAGAATTTCCATTTCACCGTCCACGATTTCCGTCGCCACACTGCGAAAGTATTCTGCGCGGAGCAATTCCCTTTCGCGCACAAATGATAATCCCAGCGGCAGAATTGCCAGTCCGAGTATCGCCATGCCAACGGCTAAGTCCACTTCCAGAAATCCGCGTTTAAAAAAAACTTTTTTTGGGGGGAGTGTTTGAAGAAACTTCATTTTCATAACAACAATACTCCGTTCATAATCGCGACCAGCATGCCGAACATCGCCGTCGCAATCAGTGCCACCAGCAGGCCGTTCAAAATCACGATACCGCTGGTGACGACGTGTGCCGTGGCTTCCTCCTGTTGAAACGCCCTGGCGTCGAGTGCCTCATGCCAGCCGCCTAGCGCGTTCAAAAATCCGCCGCGCGCGTGGGTCGCGTTTGTGAGTCGCCAGTGAAATTCGCCGCTGTCGTCGAACGCGCGGACGGCCTCATCGAGTTTGATTCCTTTTTCAAGCGCAGCGACGACGCGCTGTGAACGGCGACGGCAGATTTCATTGGCCGTGCAATCACCGGCCAGCCGGACGGCTTCGGCTTCCAGCACGCCGCCATCAATCAACACCGCGAGCATGGCGGAAAATGTCCGTTGCAATCGTTTCTGTTTCCACGGAATGTGCCACGCAATCCAATCCACGAACGGCAGTCCGCGAAATTGAAACCGCCGGACGAATTGCGGCCCGGCGATGTAAATGAGCGTGACCAGGGCGAGCAGCAGGAAAATCAATAATTCAAAGCCGATTAACCAGCCTGTATGCCCAAAAACGAATAATGTCTCGGGCCACAACTTGGCATTCGATCCGGCGGCGACTTCTCTGAATTTTGGAATGGTATAGACCGCCGTCATCATCACTACAAAAACAAAAACCGGCGAGAAAAATAAAACAACCAAAATCATGTAATGCACGGCGCTGCGAACACCGGCGGGACGGTCGCGCAAAATTTCACGGCACGCGGGCAGCACTTTTTTCAGGTCGCCAAGCTTTTCTCCGGCACGAAACATGGCGGCAATTTGCGGCGGTAAAAAGCGCGGAACTTTTTCCAGTGCGGCAACCGTGCGCAATCCGCTTTCGATATACGCCGCCAGCAGATGAAAACGCACCCCAACCGCCCGGTCCCGGCTTTGCGCGACGGAAAGAATCATTTCCTCGATGGACTGGCTGCGGTTGAGTGCGCCTTCCAGCAAATCGAGAAACAATCGTGCGCATTCCGCCCGCCGCATTGGCAACGTGAGGAAAAAGTGAATCAAAAAAATTGTCCCCGCCGTGCTGCCTGCCCAGAAGAGGAACGAGATTGCTCCCAATGCCATTCTGACCAGAACGTCAATCCTGAAACCGCCGGAATGGAAAATCTCTCCTGACAGTGGCGAAAATATGATTCCGGCGTTCATTGGGCCAGCGAGTTGAGAAAAGCGATCAATGCTGCAAATATGGGATGGATTTGAGACAGTACCATCACCGCCAACGCCAGTATGCAGCATGGCAGCGCCGAGTAGAGCAGCAGTTCGGAGCGATACAGGGCGCGGGCTTGATAAATATCTGCCGCGCGTTGAAATCCACCCGCCAAATCTTCGCCCGATTGCGCCACCGTCCAGATAAACAGGGGGGGAAACGTGCGGCTTGAGGCCGCCATTTCGGAAAATTTTCCCTGTCCGGAAGCCAGTCGTTGCCGCCATTGTGCAATTTCCTTTTCCGCATACGTTCCTTTTTCCAATTGCTCCACCAGCGTGAGCGCATCATCGAGCGGCACGCCGTTTTTCAGCATCAACCAGATGGCCGAGGCAACTCGCGCGAGACTCGCGTCCCGGAACACTGATAGCCGCCACCGTAATTTGCGGCGCGCGGGTGAAACACTTAAGGCGGCCAAAACGATGACCAGTGCCAGACCGATAAATACCGGCGACATCCAGAGACCGGCTGAAACCGCGGGAACTGCCGAACGACCGACAAGGGAAGTGAGGTTATTCCAAATAAACGCGCCGAGGATGTAGGACAAAAAACATGACAATAGAAATGCGGAGAACAAAACAATCAACGGATAAACCAGCAATCCTTTCAACCGCGTCCAGATATTGCTCTGGCGTTGGAAATAATCCGCGAGCATCGTCAGCGCGCCGGGCAGGTCCCCGCTTTTGACCCCCACCAAAATCATGCGCTTGTAGAGTTCGGGCAACCGGCGCGATTGCAGCGCTTCAGCCATCGGCACGCCTTTGGCGAGGTCGGCTTCAAGCGATTGCAGTTCGTCACGCAATTTGCCGTGGCGCATTTCGTCGCAAAGCCGCCGCAGCGCGCCTTCCAGTGGAATGCCGTCGCGCAGCATCGCGGCAAGCTGCAGGTTGAAAAAGGCAAACTCGTCGTATTTCATAAACCAAAAACCCGTTTGAATTCCGCCTCGTTCGTCACGCCCTGGTTCACCAGCAAACGCGCCGATGCTTCGAGCGTTTGCGTCGGGGCAAGCGCGGACAATTCGCGTCGCCGGATTTGGTCGCGCATGGTTTCATTCACGCGCAGCCACTCGACCAGCGGCACGCGCCCTTGAAATCCGGTATGCAGACAGGTTTCGCAACCGGCGCCGTCGCACGTGGAGCAAACTTTGCGGATGAGCCGTTGGTTTAAGACCAATTCAATGGCGCTGGCCACGGCGGAAGGGTCGGCGCACATCGCCAGCAACCGCTCGAAAACACCTTTGCATGATCCGGCGTGCAGCGTGGAAATCACGAGATGCCCCGTGAGTCCGGCGCGGACGGCGAGTTGCGCGGTGGCTTCATCGCGAATCTCGCCCAGGATGAGCACTTGCGGGTCCTGCCGCAGTAAATGCCGCGCGGCGCGCGCGAAATCCAGGCCGATGGCTTCGTTGACCTCGGTCTGCATCGTGCCCGGAACAATCTGTTCGACCGGGTCTTCGACGGTGATGATGTGACGGTCGCCGGGTCCGGCGAGATGCCGCAGACAGGCGTAAATCGTCGTCGTTTTGCCGCTGCCCGCCGGACCGGTGAGCAGCAGCAGACCGCTCGTTTGCAGCAGAAATTTTTCGAGCTCAACGCGAACGCTTCCGGAGAATTCGAGTTCTCCCAAAGTTTTGACCGAGGTTGAATTGAACAGCCGCAGGACGATTTTTTCGCCGGTGACAGTCGGGTAAGTGGCCACGCGGATGTCATTTTTGCTTTTAAGTTCGTCATGCGAAATGCGCCCTTCCTGCGGCAGCGATTCCTGATACGTCTTCAACCGCGCAAGGAATTTGATGCGGCCAAAAACTCGCTCCGCGATCTCGGCGGGCAGTTCGCGACCGCGCGTGATGATGCCATCGAGCCGGAAGCCGGTCTCGGCGGATTTGCCGCGCATCTGCAGATGGATGTCGCTTGCGCCCGCGCGTTCGGCCTGGCCGACAAGCTGTTCCAGAATTTTTGGCGCGGACGTTTCCACCTGCTTTTCACCGCTGGTTGACTCGATGTCTTCTGCAGTCATAAAATTTTTGCGCGCGTCAGTTTATTCCTGACCCGCGACCAGATAATGCATTCCATGTTCGTCCTGCATGAACACGCGGAGGTGGCCGGGCAATTCGGCCAGTTGTTGCCGGATGATTCTTTCCTTGCTGAAAATGGCACCGGAAGCCGCCTTCAATGGCTGGTCGAGCACCGACAGGCCGGCGATGAGGCAGGCAAACCCGATACTCATTTTCCACGCGAACTGTGGCAGCCGGTATTCTCGAACCTCTTGTTGTGAGGTTGTCCGGCGCATTTGCAGGCGCACCCGTGACGGAAAATTTTCCCAATAATCTTCCGACCGCTCCGGTAGCGGAACGCTTTTCAATTTCGATTCCAGTTCAAAATCGTTCATTGTTTTTCTCCGGCGGCGGTCAGCCACCGTTTTAATTTCCTTTTGGCGGCGAACACGCGCCACGAAACGGTCGTTTCCGGACAGCCCAGGACTTTCGCCGCTTCCGCATGATTAAGGCCGTCGTAAATCGTGAGCACCATCGCCGCGCGCTGTTTGGCCGGCAATTTCATCAGCGCCGCCTGTGCCTGTTGAGCCAGCTCACTTTCAGCGGATGAAATTCCCGTTTCGGTCTGATGGCCCGTCATTTCCCCGGCGCAACCGGCTTGTGCTCGATGGCGTCGCGCTTCGTTCCGCCGCCAGTTCAAACACGCGTGAACGGCGATGCTGTAAAGCCACGTGGAAAATTTCGCGTTCCGGCGGTAGGAGCCGATCTGTTCGTAGGCGCGGATGAACGTTTCCTGCGCCAGATCCTCGGCATCCGCGGGCGATCCCGTCATCCGGAATGTCAATGCGTGAATCATGGTTTGATGATTGCGAATGAGCGTTTCAAAAGCTGCTGGACTGCCATTTTGACTTTGCAACACCAAATCTTCGTCGGCGTCGGCCATGCAGCGTGCTTTTATGAACTTCGAACCCGCGGCAGGCTGAATCCTTTGAATTGTTTTTGAACCGGCATCGGACGCGTCCGTTGCCTTACCCGTGGAAACTGAAGTTGATAACGCGAGGGCGGTCATGGTGAAGTTTAACGGACACAAAACTTTCGTTTCTGTTCGTGCGACCTGTGCTGTTGGATTTTAACCATGTCGCGGTAACGCGACTTTACTCCCGCCAAAGCCGATTGCAACCGCAATTCGTCATTGCTCCAGCCGTAGATCGGTAAGGACGCTGCGCTCCCGCTCTTTTTTGTTCCCGATTCCCTGGACCCTATCCCGCATCCCCACGCCGTCAGGCGCATTGGCCGTCCACAAGGGTGCGGGTGCAGCACCGCTGCAGCCTCTCTGCAGCCCCGCTGCGGCACAACCCGCAATAAGGGGCGCATTTTTTATAATTGGGTGCAGCGTCACGCTGCCCGTTCGCAAGGACTTCCACCGTGTCCCACTTCAATTCGTTTTGCCTTGGCGTTCTTGGCGTCTTGGCGGTTGAACCCTTTTGCAGCTTTCATCAAAAAGCAAAAAGCATTTGGTGAGCTAAAAATGAATGATTCCGCGTTGAATGGCCACCGCGACGGCTTCAGTCCTATCCGCGACATGGAGCTTGGCTAAAATGTTTTTTAGATACCATTTGGTCGTGTTTTCAGTGATGTTCAGAACTTCAGCAATTTGTTTGTTAGCCGAGCCTTTGACAAGTTCATTAAGGACCTGCAACTCGCGGGGAGTCAGTTCTTCAAACAGGCGTCGTGACGCAAGACGCTTGGCCACTTCTTCCGGGACCCAACGCTGTCCGGACGCCACGGCACGGATGGCGGGCACGAGCTTTTCCTCTGTAGAGTCCTTTAGCACATAACCGGCAGCTCCAGCTTCCAATGCCTGGTGGATATCCTCGTCTCCATCAAGAGCCGTCAGCATCAAAATCCGTGCCGTATTGTTTTGTTTGCAAATTTCAATAGTGGCTTCTATGCCGTTTTTGACTGGCATACGCAAGTCCATCAAGGCAACGTCAGGATTTGATTTTGTGAACAGGGCAATTGCCTGGGCGCCATCGGTGGCTTCCGCGACAATTTCCATGTCCGGTTCGGTATTGACCATGGCGATCAAACCCATTCGAACAATGTAGTGGTCGTCAGCAATTAGAATTCGTATCGGCGATGCCTTCTTCATAATCTGTTTGTTCCTCGACTGATTTTGGCAGGTGTGTCTGTTCTATTGGAAACTCGACACAAACGTTGGTTCCTTTCTCCAGGACACTGGTAATTAAAATTTTTCCGCCAAAACGTTTGGCTCTTTCCGACATGCCGAGTAAACCAAAATGACCGTCATTTGGGCCAACGCAATTGTCCGGTGTAAAACCTTTTCCATCATCCTTGATCTCCAGGATGACATTTTCGACATTAAACACCAATTCGATCTTCACCCGATTTGCGCCGGAATGTTTGACCGTGTTGGTGATGGCCTCTTGACAGATCCGCAATAAATTCTCTTCAACGATCTCAGGCAAAGGTCGGACATTGCCTTTGGTTTTTACTTCGACACGGATATCTGCGCTGTTGGCAATTCGATTTCCGCTGATTAATAGTGCCCTGGACAAGTCAAATTCTTCGATCTCTCTGCTGCGCAAATCCCAGATGGATCGGCGCAAATCCACGCGGCTCATTCGTACCATATTTCGAACCAGCCTGAGATGGTAGTTGGCGGTTTCTGGATTCTGCTGAATTAACTTTGCAATGGTATTCAGCTGTAGCGTGACGCCGGTCAGTGTTTGTTCAAGGGTGTCATGGAGCTCCTGTGCCAATCGAGTCCGTTCAGTCAGAGTGGCCTTGAATTGGACTTCAGCTTCTTTTCGGGCGGTGATTTGGAATTTTAGTTGTTTGGTTCGCTCGTTGACCCGCCATTCAAGTGTGTCGTGGGCTTTTTGTAATTCCTTTTGATCCAGCTCCCGTTCATGCATCAAATACTTCAAAGCCAGATTTTTCTTTAAGATCATAATGATCCAGCTTGCCGCAACTATGATGATGCCAAATGCAATGGCAATAATGATTAATAGGTGCTGCGGCGTCAGCCAGCTCGGCTGGGTGATGACGCGGACGCTGTTTGATGTCGGGAGTAAAATTTGAAAGGATCTGATTTTTCCGTCCTCTTCACTCTGAAGAAAACAAATACCGCTGACCTCGATGCTGCTGCCAATCGGTATTGATGCCAGTAAGGAATCCGATTTGACCGTTTCGGCTTCGGCCGTAAAGAGCAGGTTGGTGGCTTGAAGCACCAATGTGGCTTTTTCAATTTCAGATTCATCGGACGGCGATGGGATCTCTTCCACCAGACGATCAAGCAGTTTGCCTTTGAGAGTGATGAATTCCGCATGGTGCAAACCCTCCAATAAATCATCTATCGGCACGATCTTTGGCATCACATTGATTCGCGTTTCATCTGACTTTCGGAAAATGGCATCTTCCAGCAACGGGAGAAAATTTTCAACACTGGGAAATCCTATCGCTTCAACGACATCGCCCGGAGAAAGGGACAGAGCTTGACTGCTTTTGATTTGTAATCCGCCAGTGGCATCTGCGATAAAAACATCCTCCCCGTTTCTTTGATAAGTAACGACCCCTTTAACATGGACCCGGTAGCCGGGAGAACGATCTCTGTGGTATTGGCCGATGTTGTTAATGGGAGTCAATGGCTCTCTGAAAGGGTCTGGTGCCGCTGGTTTTTCAACAACAAAATCTGCAATTAAAGGAACGTAAACATCTACGGCTACGAGATGCCTTAAAGGCGCATTATAGAAAGTGGCGGCGGTGCCTTTCACCTGAACTTTGGCGCCAACCAACGATTGCGGGTCAATGCCCGATGGAATGGGTCCATACACATCGAAACGGTATCCACCCGAAGCCAGTTGAATTACAAGTTGTCCATCCCTTGTTTGCGCGTTTATCACGACACCCGAAATTTCGATGCGTTGACCGTCTTCTGCACCCGACATCAATTGTTCAATGGCAACGGGTTTGGGTGCCGGTAATGGCGCAGTCCCCACCTTTATCCAAAGAGGCTGGCTGATAATGGGAGCGTATCCTCCCGGATAACTCACACCCGATACGGTAATCACATCGCCGGGGGAAGGCTGCACGGAACTGATGTTCTCGACAAAAACGCCGCCACTGGAATCCTGCACGAAAAATCTTCCACCCCAGTTGGGCTCCGCCGCAGTGACTACACCCTTGACTGAAATTTTAATCCCAAGCGATGCCTGTTCAGCCGAAAGAGAAAGAACGTCGGCAGAATTTGTCAAAAGTCCGCCCGACTGCTCCGCCAAAGCTGTTTGCCCTGCGTTTAGAAACGCTAATACGGCATAAAGCTGCATTGCCAGAAGTCTATTCAAAGGTATCAGTTTAAATACGATAAATATGTCAAAAGTCCAGTGAAAAGTGCGTAGGCGGACTTGTTTGAAAGCCTGTTTTCAACAGGGGGCGGGCTGACATGGGAGAACAACCGTGATCAAAGTCAAGTTATTCCCCACCCTAAAGAAGGGGTGACGAATTAATTAAAAAATTGTATATTAGAAGGAGTTCCCTACAAAAAATATGAAAAAAATAAATGAGGACGAAAACCGTCAGGTTCACGTCCATAAAAGGAAGCCTTTGATATTGGCAGTGGTGAGCTTGGTCATTTTTGCTGGCCTGGTTATTACGGGCAACAAGGTGTCCGCACAAAACAATCTCCTTGTAAACGGCAACTTCAATTCACCGGCTTCAACCGCCACGCCGACTGGATGGACAACCTGGACAGTTGATAATACTGCTGGAGCGGGATACGCCAACCATCAGACAATACCGGCAAACAACCTTACTGACACAACTGACGGCGGCGCCGACGCCCCCAATAACACGGGCAATTACGACGGCAGCTATCAAATGAGCCTTGGCGCCACCGCCTCCGACGGCTCGGGCGGGGGCGTGTATCAGATCGTCGCGGGATTGCCGAATGTTCCCTACACTCTTATTGTTGACGGCGGGGCGCAGGGTTGGTGGTGGCCCACGGGTGAAATCAGGCTTTTCTTTCTGAACAGCAATAATGTCGCATTGGCAACAAATGTGGTATATACCACCGATGGTATTACCAACTATAACATCGGGGTGCCTTATCAGCCATGGACTAACAGTGCGACTTCCCCGGCTGGTACAACCCAGGTGAAAGTTGAGTTTGCCGGTTATGGCGGAGGAACCTGCTGGTTCGACAATGCCTCTTTGACTTCCACTTATGATGTTCCCACAATCAGCAATGTCTATCCCAACGGCTACACACTGCTGCAATACACAAATGCGTTGACTTTCACGGCCGCCTCGGCCTCGACCCAAATCAACCCCGGCGACATTCAATTGACTTTGAACGGAAGTAATGTTTCTGCCGGACTGGTGATTAACGGGGGCCCGTTAAGTTACAGTGTCAGTTATTCCGGATTGAAATCCAATCAGCTTTGTACGGCATCAATCATGGTAACTGACACCAACGGCATTTCGACTGCCGCGTCCTATAGTTTTGATACTTATAATCCTACGCTGCTCTGGGAGGCGGAAGATTGGGATTTCACGAATGGAATGTATATCAATAACCCGGCATTAAGTTCAACTAATGCGCCGGATAGTTATTTTGGCGTTGTGGGCTTCCCGAACGTGGATGATTATCAGCAGGATGGCAGTCCGCCCGGCAATGCCGTATCGGGGGCCCCTTATCTATTCCGGCCGGGAAGCTCGGAGAATCCTCCAATGCCTATCTCAACTTCTGTGGCGGGTGATACTCCCAGAACGAATTTTATCAATGCCCAACTCGTCAACTCGAACGTTCAAGACTATGCGGTGGGCTATTTCGACGGCTCTGACTGGTTGAACTACACGCGAAATTTTCCCACGGGTAAGTATAACATATACGGCCGTCTGGCTGCGGGTACGGCCGGATCAATCAGGATGAGTATGGTTACGAGCGGACAGGGCACGTCAAGTCAAACGACCAATTATTTGGGCGCCTTTCAAATGCCGGTCCTTGGTTGGGGAACTTATAGCTACGTTCCGTTGACCGACGTTTACGGCAATTTGGTTTCAGTAAGCCTCGGCGGTGTCAATACCTTGAAAGTGAACGCGGCCAACGCCGGTGGAAACATGAACTTTTTCTTCGCCGTACCCGCAAATACGAGCACGCCAATCATAACCAACATCTATCCCAGCGGTTTGGTGCTATTTCAACCCACCAACGCATTTACTTTCCAGGCTGTTTCACCGGCTGGAGGATATAGCATCAGCACCAATGGCATTCAACTGAGCTTGAACGGGGTCAATGTAACCTCGAATCTGGTGGAGACCGGAAGCTCATCCTCGTGGAGCGTAAGCTATTCCGGATTGAAGTCGAACACGGTTTACACCGCGGTCATCAACGTGACCGATGTCGCTGGCGATGCCAACTCGTCAACACTTACGTTTGACACCTACAACCCAGGTTTTGTATGGGAAGGTGAGGACTGGGACTTCAATGGGGGTCAGTTTATAAATAATCCGGTCCTGAGTTCAGTGTCGCAGGCTAACAGCTATTTTGGTCAGATAGGCACTCAAGGTATTGATGAGAACACCCTGGATCACGGCGGAAATTCATTGACTTCAGCCGGCGCCCAGCATTTATTCCGTTCGTCGGATACCATCGCCACGGGTTTGGCTGAAGATACGCCAAGGCAGAATTATCTCACTGCCCAGGCCGGCAACCCAAACATACAGGATTACATGTTGGGTTGGTTCAATCCCGGCATGTGGGTGAATTATTCGCGGGTATTCCCCGCCGGGACTTATAATATCTATGTTCGCGCGGCCTATGGTAATGGCGGAAATTCCGCCCTTTATCTTTCCGAGCTTACCGGGGTTCTGGGGACCAATAATCAGGCGGCTGTCCCTATTGTTGAAGGAGTTACGAATATCGGCACCTTCACCATCCCTTCGGATGGCTGGACAACGTATAGTTATGTGCCGTGCGTTGATGGATTTGGAAACCTTGCGCAAGTCACCTTCAACGGGACGACCACCAATACGTTCCAATTGACGGCCGGCTCTGCCAACGTGAACTTTTTCATGCTGGTCCCGGCCACGATGGATTTGCCCCGCATCGCGAATGTATATCCGAATGGCCTGACTTTGTTGCAAGCCACCAATACCTTCGCATTTACCGTACTGGCGGCAACCAGCCCCGGCATTCCCATCAGCACCAACAACATCAGTTTGACCTTGAATGGATCGAATGCGCCGTTGACCTTCGCGGCTTCCGGTCAGAACTGGAATGCGACGACGCCTCTGTCGCTAAACGTTACAAACTATACTGCGGTTATCAATGCAATGGACAACGACAGTAATACCGTCACTTCCACGGTATATTTCGACACCTTTAACCCCGGTAATTTTACCTGGCAGGCGTCAGACTATGACTACAACGGTGGAATGTTCATTGACAATCCCGTTCCAACCTCGGCCCCGGCTACCAACAGCTACTATAACTTGAGCGGTGATCTGGGTTTTGACTACTATATTAACACTGCGGACCTCTCCGGTAGCGCCTTCTATCTCTACCGGACGCTCGACGACATCGGCACGGATATTTGTTCGGATACGCCATTGCAGAAATACGTTACCGCCAGGCTTACAAATCCGGCCGTTTACGACTATAATGTAGGTTGGTGGCTGGCCGGTTCGTGGCTTAATTACACCCACACCTATCCCACCGGCAAATTCAACATTTACGGAAGGTTGAGTGGAAATGCCGGAACAACCTATTCGAATCAACTTTCACAAGTTATTGGCGCAAACACCAACCTCTTGGGCTACTTTACCACTGTTGGCAGCGGGTATAATATCTTCAATTGGGTGCCGCTGACTGTCAACGGAACCAATGTGATTGTGTCGCTGGGTGGCGTCGCCAAGCTGGAGGTGACATCGGACGGTAATGTAAACCCGAATCTTTTCATGCTTGTGCCGGTGACAGGATTGGCTGTTACGGTTACGGTATCAATTTCCGCCGGAACCGTATATCTATCATATCCGACTCAGAACGGACACAGTTATGAAATTGAATATAAGACTGCCCTGACAAACCCAACCTGGACTCCGCTGGCCAACTATGCCGGTGACGGCACGGTGCAAACTCACAGTGTGGGCGCGGCAACCGGGACGATGTTTTATCAGGTCGTCACCCAATAGGAAGACTGCTGATTTGCCGGGGTTGCCGGGTTGAAAATGCCCGGCAGCCCCTTTAAAATTGACGTGAAAGAACAGGTGAAGGTGAATAAATTATTGAATGTCAGGCAATGCCGGCTTGGATGTGCCATTCCCCGGCAGTTGCGTGCAAGGCGTGGTCAGGCCTTTACCCTGATTGAACTGCTGGTGGTCATCGCGATCATCGCGATTCTTGCCGCCCTTCTGTTGCCTGCTCTTGGCCGGGCAAAGCAAAGGGCGCTGGGAATTAGTTGTATGAACAACACCAAGCAGCTTTTACTCGGATGGACGATGTATTCCGGGGATAATAATGAAAAACTGGTCACTGTGACAGGTTATGCTGACATGATTGATACTGTCCAGCAGTTGTCAAACATCGGCACGAATGGTTCCTGGGTCTTGGGAGCCGTTGGGGGATCGGGAACGCAGCAGTCGTCATGGACCAACACTCTGTTTATTCAAGATGGGCTGTTGTTTTCATATATAAACAATGTCAATGTGTATAAGTGTCCGGCGGATCAAAGGCGGCACAATGGTAATCCCACCGTTCGGAGTTATTCCATGAACTGCTGGCTGAATCCTTTGGTGCCGTGGAATGCAACCGATCAAAAAATTTATCGAAAATCAGCGGATCTTGCGATCCCGGGACCTTCCCAGATTTTTGTGTTTCTTGATGAATCTGGGTATAGCATTGACGATGGTTTCTTTGTTGACGGGCCAATGCCCACAAGCGGTGGGGGGGCAAACTTTAACCTGTGGATAAATAATCCGGCGTCCTATCACGCAAACGCCTGTGGGATATCTTACGCCGATGGTCACGCTGAAATCAAGCCGTGGAAAGATGGCAACTTGTTGTCTGCAAATCTGGAGGTGAGTCCTGAAACCGGATTGCCAACGGCGTCAGGTTTTGTCAGCCCGGCCACTTCAGGTCCGGGTGCGGCGGATTTGCCTTGGTTGCAACAACGCTGCACCGCCTTGCAATAAGATGTGAGACTTGCGCTGCCTTTTGGCGGACAATCTTGCATTGTCCTACCTTGACAAATTGAGGGTGATGTGATTCTTGTGCAACTTCTTGAATGGAGTTTATGAGGTTTAAAATATTTATTATAACATGGTTGGGGATGACCATTGCGGGAATCACACTGGCTGATGACGTTTCGGAACATTCTGAAATGACTGCTGATGTTTATTTGACCGCCAGGGACACCGGCCAAAGGCTGGCAAAGGCCGGTGAGCTGCATTTCGTTGATTTGCCGCAACCCGGCGAAAAGCAGCAGTGTGTTTTTGTTGACCCGACAAAAACGTTTCAGACGGTTCTTGGTATTGGCGGCGCGTTGACTGACGCCGCCGCGGAAACGTTTTACAAACTGCCCAAAGACAGGCAACAGGAAATTCTAAAGGCCTATTTTGACCCGCAAAGTGGCATCGGCTATTCTCTGGGACGTACGCATATTAACAGCTGCGACTTTTCCAGCCAGAGTTACACTTATGTCACCAACAACGACACAACGTTGGCAAGTTTCAACATCCGTCATGATTTGGATTATCGCATCCCCTTCATCAAGGAGGTGTTGGCCACCGCCGGCCTGAATAACTTCACCTTGTTTGCCAGCCCGTGGAGTCCGCCCGCATGGATGAAGGATAATAATGACATGTTGCACGGAGGCAGGTTGAAGCCGGAATATTATGCTTCCTGGGCCGCCTATTATGTTAAATTCATCAAGGCCTACCAGGAACAGGGAGTTCCGATTTGGGGGTTGACGGTTCAAAACGAGCCGATGGCTGTTCAGACGTGGGAATCGTGCAATTACACCGCCGCCGAAGAGCGGGATTTTGTGAAAAATTATCTCGGCCCGACTCTGGCCAAAGCGGGACTGGGAGACAAAAAAATCATGATCTGGGACCACAACCGGAACTGGATGTACCAACGCGCCGGGGTGGTTCTGGATGATCCCCAGGCCGCACAATATGTATGGGGTGTGGCCTTCCATTGGTATGTGGGAAACAATTTTGAGAACGTCGAACGGGTTCATGAAGTCTTTCCCAACGTTCACTTGTTGTTTACCGAAGGTTGCGACGGTCCGTTTGACATGGCGCAAATCAATGACTGGAAATGGGGGGAAGACTACGGTGAATCCATGATTCACGATTTTAATAATGGTGCGGAGGGGTGGACGGATTGGAACGTGTTGTTGGATCAGGAAGGTGGCCCGAATCACGTTTCTAATTTTTGCTTTGCGCCGGTTATTGGCGACACCAAAACCGGGAGACTATACTATATGAATTCATTTTATTACCTCGGCCAGTTTTCCAAATTCGTCCGCCCCGGTGCGCGACGGATCATCAGTTCTTCCACCACGGACAATTTGCTCACCACGGCCTTTCTGAACCGGGATGGTAAAATTGCCGTGATTGTGATGAATCCGACCGGCGCCGACCAGCCATTTAGTGTTTGGATGAAAAACAAGGCCGCAGAGTCCGACAGCCCGGCCCATTCCATTATGACTTTTGTGGTTTCAAGATCGAAGAGTTGGGATACGACTGTTACCCAAAAGAGTACTGCTGCATTTCCTCGAAAATTATAACCCGCAGCGTAATTCCATGCACCGAAGAAAATTCATCCAAAATGCCACCGGCGGTGCTCTTGCTTTGATTGTTGCCCGCATGTCTGGTGCAGCTCTTGCTCAGACGTTTCAAAATGCTTCTGTTGCCGGGAAAGCGGCCCGACCAACCAGCCTGCCCGTTTCAAAGTTGCGCGGAGTAAATCTCGGCGGCTGGCTCGTCCTCGAAAAATGGATGGTGCCAACCGTTTACCGTGGCAGTGATGCGTCAGATGAATATGGACTTTGTCTTGCACTGGGCAACCGGGCCAAAGCACGCCTTGATGAGCATCGGGAGACTTTTATTACCGATGAAGATTTTCACTGGATTAAAAATTGCGGCCTCAATGCCGTCCGCCTGCCGGTGGGCTATTGGGCACTCGAAGCGCCAAAACCATTCGTTGAATCAAGTCGCTTTATGGATTTTGCACTCGATCAGGCACAGCGAAATGGCCTGAAATTGATTTTGGATTTGCATGGCGCGCCCGGCAGTCAAAACGGTTGGGACCACAGTGGGCGTAGCGGAAAAATAGGCTGGGATAAAGATCCTGATAATGTCGAAGAAACCTTGCGCATTCTTGAAGCCTTTGCTCAAAATTACGGGAAACACCCTGCGTTATTTGGCATCGAATTATTGAACGAGCCGAGTAATAAGATCCCCATCGGGATTCTGAAGGATTTTTATCAGGACGCATATTTGCGGATTCGCAAACATGTTGCTCCGGAGGTTGCAATAATATTTCATGATTCGTTTCGCGCCATGGAGTGGAAGAATTTCATGAAAGCGCCGGAGTATTCCAACGTGCTCATTGATACGCATTTATATCAGACGTTTAGTGATGAAGATCGTGAACGTACGGCGCAGGAACAGGTTGTCGTTGCGCTGAATCGCAAGGAAATACTTGACCAAATGCAACGGGAGGAATTGCCAACGTTTGTCGGTGAATGGTCGCTCGCGTTGCCGGACCATTCGTTGCAGGGCCTGTCATCCTTTCAGGGTGATCTTGTCAATGGCGCTTATGCGGATGCCCAACTGTTAAGTTTTGAAAGCAGTAATGGCTGGTTCTTTTGGAGCTATAAACTTGAATCGGATTCTGAATGGAATTTTCGTTATTGCGTTGAGCGGGGATGGCTGCCTGAAAATGTTCCTGTATAATTAGACGGGCAGGCAGTTGTCCATTTGCCCATCCAACTTTTTCATGAACAGGATCACCGGCCTTCGTCTTTTCGCTATTCTGACGTTCTTATCCGCCGGGACGGCCTTCGCGCAATCTGTGATAACTAATGTGCTTCCGGCTTCAAGTCCTTATGGTGATTCCATTGTAATAAGGAACATCCCTTATACTGCCCACCCGACTCCGCGTCAGAACTTCGACCTGTATCTTCCCGGCAACAACGGCGGTAAATTGCTTTCGTTCATCGTTTGGATACATGGCGGTGCTTGGATCATGGGAATTAAGGAATGGGACAATGTCACCTACCTTGTCCGGCACCGGTATGCCATCGCCAGTATTGATTATCGCATCGCTCCCGAAAACAGGTTTCCGGCCCAGATTCAAGATTGCAATTTGGCGTTAAATTTCATCCTGGCTCACGCTACTGATTACGGACTGAATCCCGGGCAATTTGTCGTGGGAGGCGCTTCGGCTGGTGGACATCTTGCATTGCTTTTGGGACTGGCGCGCCATGAACGCGATTTCGGAGCAGATCCTTCAATCAAGCCCGGGGCAATACTTGATTTTTTTGGTCCTACAGATCTCAACGACATGATGAATGACCTGCGGGCGATTCATTCTCAAAAGGGCGTCGAACTCATTCAGGATGTGGGAACCAAATTGCTGGGGACGCCAATTGAACAGTCGCCTGATCTGGCCAAATGTGCAAGCCCCATCACCTATGTAAGCTCCGCCAGTCCGCCTGTCCTGATTGTTCATGGAGGCAGGGATGATCTTGTGCCTATTGCCCAAAGTCGGCGTTTGCAAACTGCGTTGGATCGGGCGGGAGTAAAAAATCAACTTATTATTGTGGATAATGCCGGCCATGATGGCCCGCTCTTTTCGACGCGGGAGATGGAGTCCAGGGTCATTGGCTTTTTAAATGAAGCTTTTGCGAAATCCGGCAGCCAGACGTTGGAAACTTGCAACAGATAAAAACCTTCCCTTGTCGAAAATCGGCAAACGCATGAGTTGCGTGCCTTCTCCCGATTCTAAATGGGGATCGATAACCACATCTTCGTGGGATTATGTCTTTGACAAACTTTTAGGGTGGTAAGGACTGGTGTCCGTCCGCAAGGACCGCTGCGCTCCCGCTTTTTTATTCCCGATTTCCTGGACCCTAGACCCTATCCCCGGCGCCGTCAGGCGCATTGGCCGCACCGCCAGGTGCCTTGGCGTCTTGGCGGTTAAGTTTCTTGAATTGGGTGCAGCGCCGCTGCAATGCCGCTGCCGCGCCCCTGCACACAACCATACCCCACTCTAAAGGGTGGGGTCGAATCTATTGAAAAGTTTTTATATTAAGGTAAACTCCTTTGGAAGCACCTTGGGTTAAGCGCGGCTGGTTGCCAGATAGTTTTGTTGTTTAATTGGCATAAAATTATTTCTGGGCTACTGGGGTATAAGTAACAATTATGAAAGAAACTCAATATTCAAGAAATCTGCCAAATAAAGCCAATAAATTATTCCGGTTTCTGGCTGTTTTCTCGGCAGGCATTGTTTTTTTAAGTTGTGGCGCGCTTCAGGCCCAGTTAATTGATGTTCAGTTTGCCACCAACAGCCTCGCAACCGCTGGTAATGGCCCCGATAACGCCCCGGCCATGTCTGGTGCGGCGGTTCTGGGTTCAGCAGGTGACCAGTGGAATCAAATACTTGTAACCAGTGGCAGCGGAATTTCCCTGATTAATGCGGATGGCAGCGCCTCGGCGGTTACCATGTCGTTCACATCCGGAGGTGCATTCGACGATAATGGCACTTATGGCAACTCCAGCACTTTTACCAATAGTCCCTGCTTCGATCTGATGCAGGCTTATCTTTACAATAATGGTATTGCCCAAACCGTTACGCTCGCGGGTCTTGCCGCAAACTCGTTCTACAACCTGGCTCTGTATAATGCGGCGAACGCCGGCAGTGGTTTGCGGCCAACTTATTTTACTGTAAATACTAATGTCTTGGCCAGTACTTGGGATGGCGTTACCACCAATCTGGTTTCGGGCGTTGATTATGTGGAATTCACATCAGCCTTGTCCGACGGTTCGGGGAACCTGGTCATTACTTACACTGGAAACGGTAGCGCGGAAGGCGATATCAATGGATTTCAAATCCAGGCCGTACAGCAAATCCAAACCGAACCGTTCACGATCAATGCGGCTTATGACGGCACCAACATAAACATCTCATTTATGACCCAGTCTGGATTCAGCTATCAGGTGCAATATGTGAATAATCTGACCAATACCAGTTGGATTTCTCTTGGCGGTTCCATCTCCGGCAATGATGCGGTTCAGTCGGTTAGCGATTTGGCCGGTCAAAACAGCCGCTTCTACCGTGTGCAACTCTCTGTGAACATACAGACTCCAGTGATATCGAGCGCGCCGACGGCCTCGGCGATCACCTATGGTCAGACGCTGGCCAATTCGACTTTGAGCGGCGGCGTGGCCACCAACGCGGCGGGCGCGACGGTGGCGGGCGCCTTCGCGTTCACCACGCCTTCGACGGCGCCGGGGCTGGGCACGGCCGGCGAATCGGTGACGTTCACCCCAAACAATAGCACTGATTACAACAGCGCCACCGGCAATGTGAATGTGACGGTGAACCAGCAGACTCCGACGTTGACGGCCCCGACGGCCTCGGCAATCACCTACGGTCAGACGTTGACCAATTCGACTTTGAGCGGCGGCGCGGCCACCAACGCGGCGAACAATACCGCGGTGGCGGGTGTCTTCGGCTTTACCACGCCTTCCACAGCGCCGGGGGCGGGCACGCCCGGCGAATCGGTGACGTTCACCCCGACCGATACGACCGATTACAATAGCGCCATCGTCAATGTGAATGTGCCGGTGAACCAGCAGACGCCGACGTTAACGGCCCCGACGGCCTCGGCAATCACCTACGGCCAGACGTTGGCCAGTTCGAGCTTGAGTGGCGGCGGCGCCACCAACGCGGTGAACAATGCGCCGGTGGCGGGCACCTTCGCCTTTACCACGCCCTCGACGGTGCCGGGAGTGGGCACGAACAGTGAATCGGTGACGTTCACCCCGACCGATACGACCGATTACACCACGGCCACCGTCAACGTGAATGTGACGGTGAACCAGCAAACTGCCACTACTTTAAGTCTGCTGCAAACCAGCGGCATAAACATCGTCAATGCCAGCGGCGCTACGGTTCAGTTGACAGGCCTCGATTTGGGTGGCTGGCTCGTCATGGAACCGTGGATGTGTCCCTGTGGCAGTCTGCCGGACAACTACAGCGTTATCACGAATCTTGACAGCCGTTTTAGTGTCGCCACCGAGCAAAGCCTTATCGAAACGTATCAGACCAGTTGGATTACGACCAACGACCTCAATAACATCACCAATGCAGGTTTCAATTGCGTGCGTGTGCCCGTCTGGTGGGGCGATTTCTATTCCATCACCAATACCACAAGTTCCGGATGGCGTTCGGATGCCTTCAACCAATTGGACTGGCTGGTCGCCAATTGTGCTTCCCGCGGCATTTATGTGGTTATTGACATGCACGGGGTTGTTGGCGGCCAAAGCACCGACCAGGACACGGGTCAGGAAAATCAGAATCGCTACTGGAGCAGCGGCACCGATCAGAGCGAAACAGCCTATATGTGGACGCAAATTGCCGCCCATTACAATGGCAACAGTACCGTGGCCGGTTACGATCTGATCAACGAGCCGGATGGCGTCTCAAGTACCTCCACGGTTTGGCCCATCTATAACAGCCTTTATCAAACCGTCCGCGCCGCGGACCCGAACCACATGATCATCCTGGAAGGAACATTTGGAAACTGGGATTGGTCCATGCTTCCAAATCCGTCCATGTATGGCTGGACCAATGTTGTCTATTCAATGCATGAATACCAAAACGGCGGGAATACCCAGCAGGTATTGACGGGCTCCACCAATCAGGTGACGGATTTCAACAATCACAAATCCTGGAACGTTCCTGATTACATCGGAGAATGGAACGATATGGGCAATGGCGCGGCCTGCTATGACCAATCCATTTACCTCTATAACGGCGATGGCATTAGCTGGAACTTGTGGACTTACAAGGCGGGCGCCGGGCCGATCCCGAATGGCTGGGGTTGGTATGATCCAACCGGTAACCCGCCGAATCCAAATATCTCTACAGCTACAGAATCCACAATAATGCATGATTGGCTGCAGTGGAATACCACCACGTCATTCGGCGTGAATTCCACAGTCGGTCTATAAAGTGGTGTATGATCGGCGGCCTCTTTGCCCGGCCCGATCAGGCTTAATTTGCCGGGGCCGACCGTGACGGGTCTCATCGCAGCGGGGTGGAATTTCTGTCTGATTCCTCGCTGGGACTGCAGAAAAACTGCCAGTTGTCCAAAATGACCCCCGCCGCACCCCAATTTTTCCGGCCAAACCGACCCGCAATGCCATCCCCGTAACACCTTTACGGCCTCCAATCGTCAATCGCATTCACTTCGTAAAAAGTTGGGATACCCACCCGAAAGAGGGGTTTGAAGATGGTTATGATTGTGATATGTTCCTTACGAATCAGTCACAGTAAAACCTAAACAGAAAGATAATCTATGAAACTAGCAATTGCCCTTATTTCGATCACAGGCGTGGCCATCAACTTGGTCAATGCCCAAAATCTTCTCCTCAACGGAAATTTTAATTCACAAAATGTTGTAATATCATCCAGCGGTGGCGAGCAATACGGTGCTACTCCGGACGATTGGACCACTTGGACCTATAGTCCTAGCAATGACGGGCCATGGGCTAATCGTCAGGAAGATAATACTTATAGTTACGATGGTAGCTTTTACATGGCCTTGGGCAATGATGGTGGTTCTGGAGATGCATCCGGAGTGTATCAGACAGTATCCGGGACGGCGGGTGATACTTATGATCTGACAGTTGAGAGTGGCGCTCAAAACTGGTGGTGGCCTGAAGGTGAAATGAGGCTCTGGTTTTTGGATGCTTCCAGTGATATACTGAATGAGGCGGTTCTTAATGTCACGACTGGTATTTCAGGCTATGACACAGGATTGCCGTGGCAGAGTTATAATTTGAGTGCGATAGCTCCAGCCGGCACCACGCAAGTGAAGGTTGAATTTGCCGCAGATTACAACCCGAGTAGCGGCGGTGGAGGAACCGTATTCTTTGACGATGCCGTCCTGACCGCGGTGCCTGAACCATCGACTTGGGCAATTTTGGGAGTCGGCGGTATAATGTTGCTCGGCCGGCGCCGCATCTTACGCCGTGCGTGATTGATTCTAATTGTAAAAAAAGTGGTTGAAACGAAGGTTGGGAGGTACACAACCTTCGTTTTTATTTTATGGCAGAGTTATTAAAATACAGGATGCGAATTACAAAACCCTTGATTTTATGAACCTCAATGGTGGAAAAAATCCCCGGAAAGCATGCTCCTGTTTGAATAAGTTTTCGTTAAACGACCCAAGCCGGAGTGTTCCTGGAAGGTTAAATTATTTACGGGTAGTTGCCGTTGGTTTGATTCTTTTCGGCGTGATGCTGGCCGACAGCGTCAAGGCGCAGAATCTCCTGCTTAATGGTAACTTCAATTTACCGGGTTCTGGAGGAACAACCAATGGCGGCACAATTTACGGCCTCCCCCCGACTAATTGGACAACCTGGACCTATGCCGTTACTTCTGGAGATGCCTGGGCTAACCGTGAGATCGATACCAATAGTTTTGATGGCAGTTATTATATGCAAGTCGGCAGCGATGAGGGTATCACCTCCGGCGCCGGGTTGTACCAGATAGTGCCGGGGCTGCCGGGATACACTTATACTCTTACCGTTGAGAGCGGGGTTCAGGCTTGGTGGTGGCCGGAAGGTGAAATGAGAATATTCTTTTTGGATTCTTCCAGCAACGTATTGAGCGAGTCCGTATCGGATGTAACGACGGCCATTACTGCGAGTGCCCAGGGCCTGCCTTGGAACAATTTCACTTTGACGGCGGTTTCCTCTCCCGGCACGGCGTATGTAAAGGTTGAATTTGCTTCGGAATCCTACAGTGAAGACTACGGGGTGGAATACGCGGGAACTGTCTGGTTTGATAATGCCGTTCTTACCAGTGCGCCATCTGCAGCGACGTATATTCCGCCTGTTCGCATCATGCCGTTGGGCGATTCAATTACCTGGGGTCAGACGGCGCCCGTCAGTACGCCGGGGGGATACCGCCTGCCGCTTTACCAGCTGTTGACCGCTGACGGATTTAATGTGGAAATGGTTGGCACCGTGTGGGCTAATGGAGCGTTGAATCTGCCGCAAGAGAACCATGAAGGTTGGCAGGGGTATCGCATTGACCAGATTGCCTCCGGCTTTTTGACCTGGGTCAATGCCGTGCCGGCTCCGGACGTCATTTTGCTCCTGATTGGCACCAATGATTACGGTCAAAACTATGAGACGGCTACCGCCACGAATCGCCTGGATCAATTGATTGAACTCATCGCCACGAATCTGCCCAATACAAAGCTGGTGGTGTCCAGTGTGCTGCAACGAACTGACAGCGCGACGGTTAATAGTGAAATCCAAACCGATTTCAACCCTTATATCCCGGGGATCGTCGCCGCCCATGCCGCCCTTGGACAGCAGGTTTATTTCATAGATTTGAATTCTGTTATTGCGGTGTCTGATTTGGGAACCGACGGCCTTCATCCCAATCAAACCGGTTACAATATCATGGGCACAAATTGGTATAATACGGTCATCAATCTCATCACGCCGCTTGGCACCACCAATCCGCCGGCCATTTTAAGTGTTGTCGGGAATTCGGACTTGACCAATGTGAATGTGACTTTCAGCAAACCGGTTTCTTCATCGGCTGTAAATCTGGCTGACTATTCGTTGAACGGTGGATTGACCATCTCCAGTGCGACGCTTGATCCCGCGGGGCAACGGGATGTGACTTTGGTCACCAGCCCGCAGGTCTCCGGAGAATTATATACCTTGACCGTTAATAACGTGCAGGATATCACTTCCAATCAACTGACCATTGCTCCCGGCACAACGGCTCAATTCGTTTCCATCAACACGAATCTAACGGCGATTGGCGGTCAAGCTCAACTGATTGATGTTCAGTTTAACGCCGATGAGTTCAACATCGTTTATGACGCTGGTGCCGGTTCTCCCAGCCCATTACCGGTCATGATCGGCGCGGCAGTGATTGGTTCAGCGGGTGACATATGGAATCAGGTAAATTCGAACGTCCTGGCCTACACAGCGCCTCCAAATGACGCCCATACTGTCAATCCGGTTCCATTGAATTTTGTAAACGGCGCCTCTTCGGGTGTTAGCTTGACCTTGTCCACACCCGCGTCCACGTATAATGCCAATTCAACGGCTTGGGGCAATTACAGCCCGTTTACTGCAGCCGGTAGCCCATACTCAGCCTTGATGCAGAGTCTGGTCAATGACTATGCCGGTGATGCTTCAGGAACTGTCACTCTCACGGGTCTTGCGGCGGGACAGGCTTACAATTTATATGTTTATACCGCCAGTGACACCAATGCGGGGCCGGCGGGGAGAACGGGTACGTTTACGGTCGGTTCCAACTCACAGAATTATACCTGGAACGGTACTGCCACCAATCTGATCAGCGGAGTTGACTATCTTGAGTTTTCCGGAGTAACGGGTGCCGGCGGGACTTTGACCATGGACTTTGGCAATTCGACTGCTGAAACTGATTTGGATGGTTTCCAGCTCCAACTTATCGTGGTCCCGGTGCAAATGACAATCACTGCTTCCGGAAACAATATAATTTTGTCGTGGCCGGCCAGTGCCACGGCTTCTACTTTGGAGTTTGCGACCAATCTTGTTTCACCGACAGTTTGGAACACCAATTTACCGGCCCCGATCGTCATCGGCGGCCAGAATGTCGTAACCAATCCCGTCACCAGCGCGCAAATGTTCTTCCGGCTCCTGCAATGAAAAGGCCGGCGTGAAATTTTGATTTGCGGCACAGATAGGGGATCGCGGGCGTCTCGCGGAAAGAACTTCCACCGTGTCCTACTTCAATTCGTTTTTGCCTTGGCGCTCTTGGCGTCTTGTGCGTGTGAATCGTAAGCGTCACGCCGAGCACCTCTTGACAGAACAACGGCAAGGAGTCGTAAGTGTCAGAGATAATATGCTACGACGTTTATGATGCGAGCCGTTGCACCGACCGGCGTGTTTTGCTCC
>JBEKBA010000030.1:0-27191 GCA_050015635.1 Verrucomicrobiota bacterium | reverse complement strand
ATGCCTTTTTCCGTGCATGCCCGCGCCATATTGTTCAGAAACGCTTCGGCGGTATCGACGTTACTGCTGAAAGCCAATGAATATTTGTAGATCCGGTCAAGCCAATCTTGTTCATAGGTGACAACGCCGGAAACTTTGAGATAAGCGGCAATATCATCCCACCATTTTGGATCCACGGCAGCGAGCCCTGAAATTTTGTATTGCTGATGATACGGGCTCGCTGGATCAATCCAGCGGTTATGAGTGATCAGGGGCAGGTTGATGGATTTTTGGAACGCGCCAAGTCCGTTTGGGAAAAGAGACGTGTGTGCCCTGTATTCCATCAGGCCACCGTAACGATTCCATTCCCCTTCGGGTAACGCAGGTGCCTTCGTTTTGCCCAACTTGCCATCGGGGCCGGTAAAGCTTTTGTAATACCACCAGCTGTCCAACTGCAAGTAGCGAATCGGAATTTGCTCCTGCCGATAGCGCTCCACCAGCGACAGGAGTGTCCCGGCATAGCCCTTGCGCACGTCATAGTTGTAATAGTAGGCGGTGCCGTTATCGGTCCAATAACCAAAGTATTTTAGAACGGTGTCTGCGTCATTATCAGGCCGCTTCGAGCCGGCCAATTTGACCATGGCGTTGCCCCAGGAATCCCACGTGTGGTTGATTCCTTTGCCAAAAGCCAGGATGGTTTGCTGGGTAAAACCGGCTGGAAGACCGTGCAGCTTCGGATTCAAGCCGCTCGCGACCTGATGCTGACCGTCGCCGAACATGCTCGCCACCATAAAATGCGAGGCGGGCGAGATAACCAGCGAGTTGGCGTGATCATCGAACAATAACCACGGCGTGGAAATTTCATTGGCTGCAAAATGCGGTGGGGCAAATGTATTCAGTCCATAGCTGAAAATGTGCAGTTTGGCCGGCACTTTGGTAAAGAATGGAAATGGAGCCGGGGACTCATCTACTGCCAGACTGCAAGTATTGGCAAATAACACCAGCGGATTATCGTCGTAAAGACGAATCTGTCCTCTCATCGGCGACTGCCCGCTTTGCCACTCAAAAGCAATTTGCTGGTAAGTGCCAATAGAATCCCTTCCGCGATTTACACCGACGTTCGTAATCGGAACATCAAAATGGCCGGTGAATGTCCATGCAGGGTTAATGGTAATAACCTTGTAGTTGCCGGTCGTTTCATCCACCCGCACTGACAAGCCATTATTCGGTGAGGAAATAGCGGTTGCGGATGCGTGTACGCCGCTCAAGAACAGTGTCAGCAAAACGGCACCAAGTGACCGGGCTGTTGGCGCGAACAAATTTGTTCCGGACATGGCTATTAAATTATTGCTCCGAGACGCGATATAACACAACGCTCTACGAAACGTTTTGAGTTTATCATATCATTATTTTTTGCATTGTCCTATTCTATTTTTTGCGTGCTTAGAGTGAAAACGCAGACTCTATTTGCACTGAAACGTGGGGGCGCCTCCTGAATGTTTTTTGTCAACTTTAGCGACCAAATTCACCGCTAATTTTAATTTTTTGACTTGGACTTTTTTTTCCAATCCTGCTCAGAATTCTTCCTCCGGCAAAACGTTAACGCGGCGGTTAAAAACGTGACACAAAACCAAGTTCCTTGATCTCCAAACGGCATCGCGGTTTCATTGCGAGTCAGAAGATGGATTGGTGATTTGATTTTTTTACTGTTCACCGTGGCTTGCGTGATTGCAGATTGGTCTGGCCGGTTCGCCGGCGGATGAATTCTTAAAATCCATGACCTTTGTTTCAACGCGCCGGGAAAATTTCCATTTGGCGCACTGATGGTGACCTGAATTTTTTTGTCCGCGTCATCAGTTGAGACCGAAATAAATGTTTCGCGAAATTGTCCGCGCTGATAGGCCGTGGTCGTTGTGTCGTCCTCGTAAAGCGTTGCTGAATTGGTTTTGCCGGCTTGCGGATAAACGTCGAGCGTAATGGGATCCCACGGCAACTGCCCGGTGAATTGCATTTCGGGTGCCAGCGGCAATAGGGTTCCCGACCGGATGAAAAGCGGAATTTGATCCAGCGGTGTCTGGTTGGTTGTGATGACTGGTCCCGTCAAAGTTTCGCCATTCCAGGCATTGATCCAATCGCCCGGCGGAATCCACACTGTCCGCGCGGTTGAATTATTCACAGCGGCTGGACGCCATTTGAGGCTCAGGCTGGCGTTGTATTCCAGTTGCAGATATTCGATGCGCAACTGGTGCGGTGTGCCGGCGGTCAGCACAGCGGAAGCTTCCGTCGTGGCGGAGTCGTGCGGTCCCCACGCATCAATCACCTGCTTGCCGTCAAGCCAGACGCGCGCGCCGTCATCCTCAGTTGTCGCCAAAATCAAGTCGCCAATTTCTGCCGGCACTTGAATTGTTCCAGTCCAACGCGCGGAAAAATAATTGTTGGGCACACGCGGATCAGGACTGCCGAAACCCCAGTCAAAATCCACGGCGCGATCCGTACGCGTCACGGTTGGAGAACCGCTCAAGGTATCATTGGCGAAATATTCCGCTGATAAACCGGGTTCGCCTTGAGCCGTTTTCAACCAATCGGCGGGCACGATCTGCAACGGGCCTTGCAGCACGGGTGCAACGAGAATTCCTTTGCCAATCAGATATTCATCTTCCCGGCTGGCTTCGGCAAATTGCGGATAGTCCAGGTCGAGCCGGCGCAATAACGGTTCGCCCGTTTCATAATTCTCATGCGCTGCCGCATACAAAACTGGCAACAGCCGATAACGCATGTCCACAAAACGCCGCGCTACCTCTTCGGCTTCCGGCCCGAATGTCCACGGCATCCGGGTCAAATTATGCGTGCAGTGCGGTCGGTAAACCGGCGAGAGTGCACCGTATTCAATCCAGCGGATGTAAGCTTCTGGTGTGGGATCGGAAATATGTCCGCCTAAATCCTCACTCATGTAAGGGAACAGCGACTGGACGCCAGCGTGAACGGCGTTCTCCACGCCACGTCGTAAAGATTCGTAACTGGGGCTGATGTCCCCGGTCCATTGGAACGGAAACCGATGTGCTGCTACATCCATCGGACGTTTGCGGAAACCGTTGTCAATGCCGTCAACGTTGGCCATGATGAGTGGTCGTTGTTCGAGCCGGACACTTTGCGTGATGTCGTGGTAAAGCCGCATTCCCCAGACCTCCTTGTTCAGGTTCGGCATGGGCGGCACCAAATGAACCATCCAATTGCGGTCATACCACCAAACGTCCAAACCGTCATTCAACATACCAGACAGACCAGCGTAGCGGAATTTCATTTCCACCGGGTCGAGACCATTCACGCCGGTCGGCTCCGGGTGATCGTTGAAAAGCACGCGCACATTTTTTCCGTGAGCCTCGCGGATGAATCGCGCCATGTCGGGAAAAAGATTTGTATTCGGTTGATAACCCGTTGAAGCTCCGGCACGCCAGCCGGTGTCCACTACCAGCACATCCAGCGGAATTTTTCGCGCGCGATAATCGTCAATCTGCTTCAGCGCCGTGGCCTCGGAATAATCAAACCAACGACTGTCGAATGCGCCGAAGAGAAATAGCGGAGGCATTTCGGTTGGGCCGGTGAGCTTGAGAAAATCTTTGCGCAACTGGCGATAGTCGCCAGCGGGCAAAAACACATAAACGTCTGGCGCATCGTTCTGCAAGTCCCAGCCGCACGTCTCCGGCAATTCTGCGTTCGCTGGTGCGGGTGTCAACCCCCACGGCGGCGGAATCATTCGGGGCGAATCAGCAAACGACCAGGCTTGAGGATTTTCCGACGGACCAGGGAGCCATTCACTGTTTTTCAACTTTCCGGTACAGGTGTAAAGTGCTTTTCCTTCGGGCGATTCGACGCGGACGCCGGCCAGCGACATCGCATTTTGTGGAATGCGGACAAAATAGTCCGATGTCTTTATCACGATTTCCGCTGTTTCCGCATGGGTGGAGAATTTGATTCCCGGCCAGTTCCGATCCAGCACGTGAAATGTATTCCGATCTTCAAAACCCGCCGGGCCGCGCAATTCAAGGCGCACAAGCGAGCCGGAGAGCAATTGCACGCGCACATTGCCGACAACCACGCTTTCCGGCGTTGCGGTTACCGCGAGCGTTGTTATGAGAAAAAGTCCGGCGAAAAATCCAATCTTCCGGCGCGGTTCAAATTTGAAATTCATCCAGTTCATTTGGTTCCATGGGTTGGAAATTTGTATCCGCCACCAGCCATATCCGCTACCGCATATCCATGCGATAAGTCAAAAATGATTTCAACCGCGGAGATATTTCACCACGGCCTCGGTGCGCGAATGGACGTGGAGTTTCTCATAGACCGTCCGCACGTAACTGCGCACGGTGTCAATGCTGATTTTCATGCGGTCAGCGATTTCCTTGTAGGCGTAGCCGTTCGCGAGCTGGTCAAGAAATTCCTTTTCGCCGGGTGTCAACGATGCCACCGGCGAGGCGGCTTCCGCCGGCTTGGTGAAAAACTGGACGACACGGCGCGCGAGCTGCGGTGTCATCGGCGAACCGCCCGCATGAACGTCGCGGATGGCTTCGAGCAGTCGCGTAGAGGCGGTGCGTTTGAGCAGATAACCGCTCGCGCCGGCTTTGAGGGAATTAAAAAGCGAATCGCTGTCTTCATAAACCGTTAGCATGAGAAATTGCACGGCAGGCAGTTGCGTCTTCAACTGGCGGACACATTCCGGGCCTTTGATTCCCGGCAGGTTGATGTCCATCAGCACCACGTCCGGCGGATTGCGTGGGATTTCTTTCAGCGCGGTCTCTGCGTCAGGATAGTCGCCGGTTAATTTGAACGCGGCGGCGCGGCGGGTCAGGGTCGCGAGGCTGGTACGGATTCCCTCGTCATCATCCACAATGGCAACTTTAATTTGCATGGCTAATCTCAAATTTAATTCAGCACGGGAGTATTGGGAAGCGGAACTACAAGCAGGATGTTTGTTCCTTTCTCAGGGGGACAGTGCCACGTCAATTTTCCACCCATGTCTTCGGCGCGTTGCTGCATGTTTTTTAATCCATGTTGCTTGCCTTCGGCTTTCGGTGCTACGAGCACAAAACCTGTGCCATCGTCTTGAACACAAATTTCCAGCAGATTTGCGGAAACTTTTGCTTGCACATGAACTTCTTTTGCCGAGGCGTGTTTGAGCGTATTCGTCAGCGCTTCTTTCACGATCAAAAAAATGTTATGCCGGAAATCCGGTGGCAGCGGCAGTGCGGGCAAATCATGCGGCAGGTCGAGTCGGCAGCGGGTTGGAGTGCCTTCAAACAATTCGTTGGCAAAATGCGTGATGTAGTCCACCAGACTTTGAAGTGAATCACTGCCCGGTCGCACTGCCCAGACAATTTCTTCAAGCGCTCGGACGGTCTGGTCGGCGGATTGTGAAAGCTTGATTGCATGCGATTCTACCTGGTCGGGATTGTTCTTGTCCGCGCGTAGCAAGCCACTTAGCAACGAAATGCGCGTCAAGGATGAACCGAGATCGTCGTGTAAATCCTGGGCGATGCGCGCCCGTTCCCGCTCCAGCGCGTGTTTTTGTTCAGCCGTTTGCAACTGATACTGGTATTTTTTCTTTTCAACGAGGCGCACGATCATGCTTACCCCAACCAGCAGACTCAATGCAGTTAGCGTGATGAACCACCGCGTTTGCCAGTAACGCACCACCACGAAGTCGCTGAACGAAGTTGCAATCGCCATATCGCTGAAAATCCAACCGTTGCCGCCACCGCCGTGGCGAAGACGTATTTGATTGAAACACGCATTCGCCTTGAACTTGGTAGTAAGGTTTTCAGGTTGGTTTTTGTCCGTAGCACCGGGTCCGAGGTTCGGATTCAACCACACAGTTACGAGGTCTTCACCATCGGGAACGTATTGAACTTTAAAGATGAAGGTCCGTTCAACGTCGTGGCGCACCAACTCATAAGGCCGGAACAAGCCCAGATTGAAGGGCTCGGGATGCGCGGAATTCAAGTTGAACTCTCCAGCGACTATGTTCGATGGCCCGGTCTCCGCCGTGGCGAACGCAGAGTAGCCCCAAGCCTCTTCCGCGTTACCTACCCCCATCCGCTCTTTGTCGCCTTCGAACAATTGCAGTCCCGCGAAATATGGCTCCGAATACACATCCGAAATCGGGTCAACATGAAACCTGAAATAGAGCGCGTCGCTGGCTTTGTCATCCCGCTTTACCGCGCCGCCAAGAATGTCAAACCCGTCATGCGTATTGTGAACGAGCCGTGCGTCATCATCGTGCCACAGAATGACGGCATGCACCGGAACGGCCAGGAAATCTCCGATAACCAAGAGCAGCGCGAAGAGTCGAAAGATGGTGGCGGTTGGCTGAGGCACGGCGGGAATATGCGACTAGTTGAACGGCATGACAAGCAACGGAATCATTTTTCGCCGGGGTGCGATAATGATCAATGTAAACCACGCGCGCAAGCCCAATAGAACTCTTTACGCTGACTTGTTTCAGTTTCACTCCACTGGTCGCGGCGTTGGCCGATTTTTCCAAGTTCTCTCGGCGGGAGTGGTGGTTCATCCACATTAAGCATCAGCATGAGATGATTTTTTACTCAACCCGGCGCAGTCCGTTTGGCACATGGTAAAAATTCCAATCAGTCTATTTTCCTGAAAATTTTCGTCAATTAACTTGCCGAATCTTAAGAGTTGAGCGAACAATTGCCCAAGAAATCAAAGCCACAAAGATAAAATCATCTGGGCATTTTTGGATTAGAAACTGATTGAAGCGACCACCCAAAAAATCAAAATCCAAGCGTCCCCCGGAGTTCGCCAATCCGCGCGAGCCGGCTGGCAACCGTGTTTTTGTTAAACCGCCGACTTCGAACCGCCAATGGCTCTTTCGCCTCGTTGCGATGATTGTTATACCGCTGGTTTTGCTTGGCGGAATCGAAGTCGCTTTACGACTGGCTGGCTATGGCTTTTCCCCGAGTCTTTTCAACGAGATTCAGATTGGCAACGGCGAGTTTTTTGTAAACAATGATGCCTTCGGCCTGCGATTTTTCCCGCCCCAACTGACGCGCTTTACAGCACCGTTTTGCATGGCGGCCAGGAAACCCGCCGACACTTACCGCATATTCATTTTGGGCGAGTCCGCCGCGATGGGCGATCCGGAACCGGCCTATGGCGCAAGTCGTTACCTTGAGGCATTACTGTCCGAACGTTACCCCAAAACGCATTTTGAGATTATCAATCTGGGCATGACGGCCATTGACTCTCACGTTATTCTGCCCATCGCCTGCGAATGCGCCCGGCACGAGGGCGACCTGTGGATCATTTACATGGGCAACAACGAAATGGTCGGACCATTCGGCGCCGCAACCGTTTTTGGCGCTAAGGCTCCGCCGCTCGCAATGATCCGGCTCAACCTCGCGATTCAGAAAACGCGTCTGGGTCAATTGCTGATGAACCTTGGCCGCAAACTCAAGGGTGGGAACGCGAACGCTCCGTCTTGGGGCGGCATGGAAATGTTTCTCGGGAATCAGCTTCCGGCAGACGATCCGCGCAAAGAAGTGGTGTATCAAAATTTTTCACGGAACTTGCACGACATCGTGAAGGTGGGTTTGGACTCGGGTGCAAAAATCCTGTTGAACACCGTGGCTGTGAATCTCAAGGATTGCGCACCTTTTGCCTCGCTGGTTAATAGCAACCTGCCGCCGACGGATCGCGCCCAATTCGACCAGTTTTTTAAGGAGGGTGTGCAGGCCGAAGACCAAGGTCATTTTGCTGACGCGGCGCAGAAATTTGAGTTGGCGGCCACGCTGGATCCGAAGGTTGCCGAATTGCAGTTCCGTTGGGGCAAAAGCCTGTTGCAGTTGACGAACTATGCCGCCGCCCGCGAACATTTGCAGTTGGCATGTAATGACGACGCGCTGCCATTTCGCGCGGATTCGCGTATTAATGCTATCATTCGGAACGAGCATAAAAAAATAGGCGGCGATAGTTTGATTCTGTTTGACGCTGCCGCCGCGCTCGCGGCTGAAACCCCGGAAAATATTTGTGGTCAGGAAACGTTTTACGAACATGTTCATTTCAACTTTGACGGTGCTTATCGTCTGGGCCATGTGTGGGCGGAGCAGGTGGCGGAACTGTTGCCGGCGGAAACCACGCGCGACGACGCCACTAACGGCTGGGCTACGCAGGAAACTTGTGAGCGCCGGCTGGGTTTGACGGATTGGAACCGCTCATTGATTATCCAGCACATGATTGAGCGGCTGCGAGGGCCACCTTTGAGCAGCCAACTTGACAGCACCGACCGCTTGAAAACATTGGAAGATCGCGTGAACGAGCTGCAATCCCGGATGAATGCCGCCGCTGCTGCCAGGGTTAGAGAGGATTTTCAAGACACTTTGGAGCAATCACCCGATGATTACTACCTGCGCGGAAACTTTGCATTGTTCCTCCAGTCCGTCGGCGACTTGCCGGGAGCCATTGCCCAATGGCGTTGCATTCACGATTTGATTCCGCAAGATTGTGTCACGGATTTCCAACTCGGCCGGTTGCTTGAAATGCAGCATCAATGGGTCGAGGCGGAATCATTGCTTCGCGAAGCGGTGACCATTCGTCCCAGCCTGACCCAGGGTTGGATTGAGTTGGGAAATGTCCTGGCTTCCCAGGGAAAATTTGAACCGGCGCTGGCCAGCTACTCCCGAGCGCGCCAGCAACTACCGCGGGATCCCCAAACTATTTTTCGCATAGGCATGGTGCTGGCAAAATTGAACCGGCACACCGAGGCAATCGAAAATTATCGCGCCGCCATCAAGCTGGCTCCGGCGAATTGGGAGACTCATTTTGAACTCGGCGGCGAACTGGATTCAGCCAACCGGCTTGACGAGGCAGGAAATGAATTTGGCGAGGCGGCGCGGTTAAATCCAAACAACCCGCTGACACATTTTAATTACGGCGTGCTGCTGGCCAAACAGGGGCTATTGGATGAGGCCCGGCGCGAGTTTGAAGAAACCCTCCGGCTCGAACCCTCTTACACCCAGGCGCAGGAAGACCTCGCCCAAATACAAGCAATGAAAAATCGCATGCCATGATTCCTCTTGCCGGCATCCGGACAAATCATAAATTGAAAACATTCCATGTGGTCACTGCTTAAAGAATTTCTGAAATTTTCCAGGCAGGAGAAAAAATGGTGGCTCATTCCGCTAATCGTGGTACTGCTGTTGCTGGGGGCCATTCTCATCTTCACGGCCAGCTCCGGAATCGCCTGGGCGCTTTACCCGTTTTTGTAAATCATGCCCCCGCCCCGCAACATCCTCGGCATTTCGGCCTACTACCACGATGCCGCCGCCGCTTTGTTGCAGGATGGTGAAATTATTTCCGCAGCGCAGGAGGAACGTTTCACCCGCAAAAAAAACGACCCGGATTTTCCCCGGCTGGCCATTCAATTCTGTCTCCGCCATGCAGACTTGAAAGTCATGCAACTCGACGCGGTGGTTTTTTATGACAAGCCGGGGCTGAAGTTTGTGCGGCTGCTCGAAACGTATCTTGCCGTCGCACCCGGCGGGTGGCGGACGTTCCCAACCGTGCTTGCCAACTGGCTCGGCGAAAAATTGGATTTGCGCAAGGCCATCCGCGCGGAGTTGCCGGATTTGCATCCGGATTGCCAGATTCTTTTCACCGGACACCACCAATCCCATGCGGCCAGCGCATTTTATCCGTCGCCATTTGGCGAGGCGGCGATTCTCACGATTGACGGTGTCGGCGAATGGGCAACCACGACCATCAGCCACGGTTGCGGAAGTGAAATCAAAATGTTGAAAGAATTGCGTTTTCCGCATTCACTTGGCCTGCTTTACTCCGCATTTACCGACTACTGCGGCTTTCGCATCAATTCCGGCGAATACAAACTCATGGGACTGGCACCGTACGGCGAACCGAAATATGCCGGCGCCATCCGCCGCGAATTGCTCGACATTAAACCGGACGGTTCGTTCTGGCTGAATCTTGATTACTTCAATTTTCTGCGCGGCACAACGATGATGAATGATAAATTTCACCGGCTTTTCGACGGGCCGCCGCGCGGGCCGGAGGAGAAAATCGAGCAACGGCACATGGACGTGGCGCGTTCGATCCAGATGGTCACGGAAGAAATCATGCTGCTGCTCGCGCGCCACACCCGCGAAGTTACGGGCCGGAAAACTCTCTGCCTGGCTGGCGGCGTGGCGCTCAACTGCGTGGCAAACGGTCGCATCCTCAAGGAGAAAATCTTCGAGCGAATTTGGATTCAGCCCGCCGCCGGCGATGCGGGTGGCGCACTGGGTGCCGCTCTGGCCGCGTGGTATTTGCACCAAGAAGCGCCGCCGCGGCAAATCTCCCCGGCTGATTCCATGCAATCGTCGTTGCTCGGACCGGGATTTTCCGACGACGAAATTGAAGCCGTTTTACGTTTGCACAACGCCGTTTTTCAAAAAATGGAAAAGGACGCGCTGCTGGATTTCACCGTCGAATGCCTCAAAATGGAGAAGGTCATCGGCTGGTTTCAAGGGCGGATGGAATTTGGCCCGCGCGCGCTCGGCAACCGCTCGATTCTCGGCGACGCGCGGTCACCCAAAATGCAGTCGGTGATGAACTTGAAAGTGAAATTCCGCGAATCGTTCAGGCCGTTTGCGCCCATGGTCCGGCGCGAACGCGTCGCCGATTATTTCGATCTGGAGGTGGAGTCGCCTTACATGCTGCTGGTCGCACCGGTTAAAAAAGAATTGTGCCGCGAGGTCCCGTTGAAAATCAAGGGACTCGATCGGCTCAAAGAAATCCGTTCCACGCTGCCCGCCATCACGCATGTGGATTATTCCGCGCGCATTCAGACCGTGGAACGCGAAGGCAATCCGCTCCTTTATGATTTGCTACTCCGCTTTGAACAGGCGACCGGCAGCGGCGTGCTGGTGAATACGTCGTTCAACGTGCGCGGCGAGCCAATTGTTTGCACGCCCGATGACGCTTATCGCTGCTTTATGAACACGGAGATGGATTACCTCATAATGGGCGGTTTTGTCATTGAACGCACGGCACAACCACGGCAAAATATTTCGCGCCGTATTTTACCGCAGGCCGATTGAAATGAAATTGATCTACCAGGAAAACCCGAAAGAATGGCGCAAATCCGCGCTGCTGACGGTGCTGGGACTGGCAATGTTCGGTTCGCTCCTGGCATGGCGGCGGCATTTACCGATGAACACGTGGTATGCCGTGCTGGGCGCTCTCGGCCTGGTAGCAGCTTGCGCGCTGCTCAAACCGCGCTGGTTCAGAAATTACTATCGGTTTTCTTTGCGATTGGGATTTTATACCAGCCAGTTCATTGGGCGCTGTGTGCTGGCAGTTTTTTTTATTTTCATCCTGACGCCGGTCGGATTGATTATGCGGCTAGCGGGCAAGAATCCTTTGCAACTCAAACGTCCGCGCGATGCGGCTACTTATTGGCATCAAGCCAAAGGTTGCAGCCCGCTGGATCATCTCTTTTAAGCAGGGAATCTTGATAAAATGTTCCGAAAAGCCAGCGCAACAATATTCCCGGTATAATTTGCACTAATCAGCGTTGCCGTATCCCCTTTAACGATAATATTCCATACCGCACAAACATGCGGTTGTATGACCGCCTACGATAAGTTAGTGTTTTGTTGAATCACTCAAAATTGTTGCAATAAAACTCTCAACAAAATTGGCTCTTATGACATTAAAATCAAAAAAATACGGGTTCCTAGTTGGTGTGCTGCTTGGAGTAGCCGGAATTTTTACCGCTCAAGCTTCAAGCTCCATTGTAACCTTCAGCGTAAACATGAACACCAATCTTCTAAACGGAACGTTCCTTCAGACTGATACTGTTTATGTGAACGGGACATTTGATGGTTGGTCGGGTGGAATAGCTTTGGTTGAGGTAGGCAACACCGGGATTTACACTAATACCGTAAATGACACTGACGACGCTAATGGAAGTGCATTATACTATAAATTCAGTGACAACGATGTCAACCAAGGTAATGGTGGTTTTGAAAGTTTACCCGATGGTAACAACCGTGTGGCCATGCTTCCAGCAACCAGCGGAGGCAGCTTGGTGCTACCTACTCCTTTTTTTAGTGATGACGGTGCCGGAGTGATACAAAACGTAAGTTTTTCAGTTGACATGTCCGAGCAGATTGTACTGGGTGTATTCACCAACGGGACCAGTACTGTTCAAGTCAGCGGGAACTTCAATGGCTGGCCTGGAGGTGCCAGTGTGGATCATTTAACCAACGATCCCAACATTATAATTACCAATACGGTGGGCGATATTACCGTATACACCACAAATGTCTATGACGGAACTTTTACCGCGACTAATTCACCTAATTCGTTACAGCCATTCAAGTATTTAGAGAACGGGAATTATGAGTCAACAATAACGCCAACCACCAATTCGGATAACGGCAGTACCGGAGGAAACCGGTGGTTTGTATTAAATCCTAGCTCACCCGTGACCGTGCCATTGGCGGACTATGACGGTGAGGTATACGCGCCGCTTAGCCAAGTTACTTTTTCCGTGGATATGTCAGCCCAGCTTTATTATGGCAACTGGGTTTCTACAGAACCGGTTTTTTGTGGGGGCGTCAATGGCGATTGGAATTTTACCCCCTCAACTACCATGACCAACAACCCCAGTGCCAGTAATACCAACATTTATTACATAACTTTTACGTGCCCACAGGGATCGATCGAGTCTTATAAGTTTGTATATACCAATAGCTTGGATGGAGGGGAGACGAACTATGAAGACCCCGCGTCAACGGACGGTAATAATCGTAGCTACACTGTACCGGCTGCTTCAATCGTGAGTGTGCCCACGGTGTTCTTCAGCGACCTTTCAATTGTCGACTTGCTAACTACAAATGTGCTGGTAACCTTCACTGTCAACATGACCAATGCGTCACAGTATCCGTCTGGTCCCGCTTTTAACCCCAGTTCGGACACGGTCTATGTTAACGGAAATTGGATAGATTGGAACAATGAGGAATGGAATCCTATTGATCTGGCACCCTATGAACTGACCAACAATCCAGTCGGCAGCGAGGTTTACTCGGGCCAGTTTTTAGTTCCGTTTGGGGGTCCACTTAATATAATATACCAATATAGCATTGACGGCACGGCTGACGAGGCTGCCGCCAACGATAATCATGAGCGTTATATTCGATCAACTGCCACGGGCGCTTATAATTTTCCGATGGATACCTTTGGCAACCAGTATAATGAGCCCGCGTTCGGACAACTGGCGGTTGGACCGGCATCGTCTGGAACTGTCCCGTTGAGCTGGCTGGGTGCCCCGAATGTGACAGTTCAGACCACGACCAACCTGGCCAATAGTGTGTGGGTCACTCACCCGGAAACGTCCGGCACCAACTGGACAGCAGGAACTTATGGCACCAATGGTTTGGTCAGTGCCACCAACTGGCCCGCTGGCAGCAGTAAAACATTGTTCTACCGGTTGCTTAAACAATGATCATGACCAGCTTTAATTAGTTCAACCCGCCTGGTCGGACATCCGGTTCGACTGGGCGGGTTAAATTTTAAAATATTAAAAGTGTTTGTGCCGGGGTGATGACTTAAATGAAAGCAAGAGAGACAGGGTTCACCTTGATTGAGTTGCTGGTGGTGATAGCCATTATCGCCATTCTGGCCGCCATGTTACTGCCCGCGTTGAGCGCGGCAAAATTGAGGGCGTTGACCGTCCAGTGCATGAGTAACTATAAACAACTTGGGCTGGCGTGGTTCATGTATTCCGGCGACAATAACGACAGGCTTGTAACCAATGCCGATAGGCATAACGTTCCGGTTGCAACGAAAAATTGGATATGCGCCTATGGGGTTGTTCTGGATTGGACTGGCAATGGAAATAACATCGACACAACATTCCTAAATAATTCGAAATACGCTTTGATGGCGGATTACGTCGCCCAGTCGCTGCCAATCTTTATCTGTCCTGCCGACAAATACCTTGCATCCCCCGCGCAAAACAGCTTTAGGACTGCCGGCTGGAACAGTCGTATGCGAAGCTGTGCCATGGACGGAGCCATGGGTGATGGGGTAAAATGGTTTGGTGTCGGAGAAGGTGGACATTCTTCAATGCCGGCATACTACAATGCCACAAAGTTGAGCGCTCTGCATACGCCGGGGCCAAGCGAATGTTGGGTGGTCATGGATGAACACCCCGACAGCGATGACGACGCAACGATGTATGTTGATCCCTCGGCAGGCAGCGGAAGCGTTGTGAATATGGGAAACGGAACCGGGAACATGGCAGAGATGCCTGGAAGTATGCACGCCAATTCAAGTGGCATTGTCTTTGCCGATGGTCATGCAGAAATTCATCAATGGAAAAATTCCCAATCCATTGCGCCGGTAGAGTATAATGGTCATGGTCTCGGCACTTATTGGCAGGATGTTTCTGTCACAGCCGATCCGGATTGGGTGTGGTGGGCCCAACATACACCGCAGAACTGACCTGCAAGGGGCAATTTTAAGATGCCAGTGATATTACGCGGGTGTACTTGAGCGTTTTATTAAGGCACGACTTCGATTTCGTAGAACTTTTGTGTCGCGGGCGGTGAATTGGAAACGTCCAAATAAGAAGTGGAAAGTCCAGTTGCCGAAATGACGCCGCTGATAGGCGTGAACGGCTGACTCAAGTTGGTAGTCGCCAGAACTGTGTAGTTGACCCCGGGTGTGCTGCTCCAAACGACCGACTGATTGTTGCCAGCTAAACCAGAGATTACCAGCGGCGGTGGCACAATCACCGTCACCGCATTACTTAACACCAGGCCGGAACTGCTGTTGGAATAAACAACCTGGAGCACATTGCTGCCGGTCGTGGTGCCGGGGGAATTCGTCGTCCAATTGTAGAGCAACGAACTCATCCCACTGCACCCGGCTATACTTCCAGGAGGCCGAAGGATGTAGGATGACTGCGGCTGCAACGCGCCGTTGATGGTGAGTTGAAAAAGGCTGGTATTAGTCGTATCCAGTGAGGAAGTGAAACAGACTTGGATCACGTATGTAGTGTTGCTTGCCAATGGAATCACCAATCCATCGGTTGCGGGACTGGAAAAATAGTTGGTGGGCTGCCCGACCGTGACGTTCACCACGGAGGAGATGGCCGCGTTGCCCAGGGAATCACTGGCCACAGCGGCCAGCGCATAGAAACCGGCGGGAACACCCGGCCAGATGAGGCTGTAGGGAGTGCTGGTCGCATCACCGATCAGAGTGGCATTGGCATAATACGCGACGTTGGTGATGGTGAAGCCGCCCAAATCAGCTGCATTCGCAGTGATGGCGATGCTGCCACCCGGAGCGAAATCCGCATTGTTGGTGGGCGAGGCGATGCTGACCACCGGCCCGCCAGCAGAGAAAATCTGCAGTGTATTAAAATAGTCATTTTGTCCGGCACCGGTGTCCACGTTGAAGGCGGTGAACATTTGAATCGCCGACCCCAAAGTGCCCGCCAAAGTCCCGCTCCAATTGGTAAGAATGGTGGAACCGTTCGCGGATTCGACAATCAACTCGTAGGTGTCCGCCGTGAGCAGGTCTAATTGCAGGGTCAGTCCGTCGAGCGTGGCGGCGATTCCGCTGTCGTTCGTGCCTTTCCCGTCCCAGATGGTATAATCGTTCTGGCCGCCGACGAGGTAAAAGGCGAAGCGCGTGGCTGAATTAGTAACGATTGGAGGCGGGGGGGTTATACTACCAATAAAGCTTGTACTGTTGCCATTCCGCAGACAAAAACCCATGGAGCCGGGGGCGGCAACGGCCTCATTAGCGAATTGGACGCTGAATACTTCGCCAGCCGTCAGCGAATTGCTGAAACCGCGGTAGGCATAGGCGTAGGGCGTTCCGGTGCCGTTGGCATACAAGGCCCACGATTCGCCTGAAGTGTCGATGGTGCCAGAAGGGTTGAGGATAAATCCGTTGTACTGGCCGCCACCCACTAGCGTCCACGGCTCGAAACCGTACCCTTTGTTCTGCCCGCTTGTCCAGGTGCTGTAATTCGACTCAACGTCATAGGCGTCACTCACATTTACACTCCGGGTGACCGTGACGTTCACCACGCTGGAGGTGACCGAGTAGCCCCCGGCATACATGGCCACGGCGGTCAGCGCGTAATCACCGGTGGAAACATTCGTCCAGGTGAGGCTGTAGGGAATGTTGGTCGTCTGTCCGAGCAGGGTGGTATTGGCATAGAACGCGACGTTGGTGAAGGTGCCGCCCGTGGTAGTCGCCGTGATGGCGATGTTGGAACCCGGATTGAAATTCGCATTGTTGGCGGGTACTGTGATGCTAACCGTCGGCCCGACGGTGGTCAGGAATGATAAACCGTAAGGCCCAAACATGTTGTTGCTTGATACCGCGTCAAACGCCGAGTTGGTCACAGTCACCGTGACGGTCGTTGATGGAGGAAATCCACCCCCATTTGGCGTAAAGGTCATCGTGTCGTCCGGTTCAATCACTGACGACCAGTTGAACGAACCATTGACCGTCACCGCATTGGTGCCGGGTATGCCCGTGGCACAGCTGAAAGCTTTTTGCACACTGTTGGTGTCCATCGACTCGCTGAATTGAAGCACGATCGGCGTAGAGGGTGCGTTGGTAGACCAGTGACTCGGCGAATTGTTCACCACCACCGGATCGAGCGGCTGCCATTGCGATTGTGCGATGAAAATTTTGGCTGTGACGCTGGGCACGGCTATGGCGGGTGTTTGCGACCCGGTGGTCAGAGTGTAGGTTTCGTTTGTGTTCAATAAATTCACAATTACGGTGCCTGTGGGATAAGTCAAGGTGCGCGCGGGCAAAGTTTGGCTGGAACCGGCCGTGTTGAACACCGCAAATACTTCCTGCGTGTTCAATATCCGGGAATAGGCAAATAATCCCGGGCCGGAGGAATTATACTCCTGATTGGTGTATGAACCGAGCGAGATCGCAGGATACAACCGGCGAAAATTATTCAATTGCGCCGCCCACTGGAACAGCGGGTGGCTCATGTTGAAATTATCAACGCCCGGTGAAGTGAGCGATACTACCGTACCGTCCGGGCCATCTTTCCATTCTCCGGCGAACATGTCCTCTCGACAGTCCGGGTCGGTCGTACCATCAAAACCCTGTTCCGTGCCATAATACAGACACGGGATGCCAACCGAAGTGTAAAGAAATGCCAGCGCCGTCTTAAGTGCATTCGTGTTGTCGCTTGACTCGCTGGTGCTCAAAAACCGCGGATTATCCTGGTTGTCCAGAAAGATCACCTGTTGCGCCCAGGTTGTCGGATCGTAATAAGTTTGAACAAGATTATAATGATTTTGAATCTGCTCTGTATCACCGCTGAGCGTGGCAAAAACGTTGTTGAGATCGTAATAAAGCGGATAATCCTCGGTTGATTCAAATTCATACGGCCCTCCAGCCTCCGTTCCGGTGTAAGGACCGACTGTGCTTTCGGAACCGTTATCAACCTCGCCGAACATGAAAAAGTTGGTGTTGGCGTTGGTCGCCCCATAGGGAACATTGGTTGCCGTGTAGGAATAAATCGCCGGGCAGAAAGTTTGCCAGCACCCCTGGTCCACTTCCAAAACCGAATCAACCCGGAATGCGTCAAAGCCGATCTGGTTAATCCAATATTCGTAAATTGCGATCATGTTGGAGCGAACGTAAGTCGTTTCCGTCTTTAAATCATTCAATCCGTCCAACCAGCCCAAAACAACCTCTTGCGTGTTATCGTAACTGTCAATGTCACCATAGTTATGCCACAAATTGGTGAGTGCTGGATTAGTTGCCGTAAGATTGAAGGGTGTCGGATACGTTTTATTATTGTTCACATAACTAAGGGTATAGCCGGTCGGGTAATTATAGTTTGGCCAGCCCGGCCCGCTGCCCGTGATCAGGTCGCCCGCGTGGTTCAAAACAATGTCATCAATGACCTTCAGCCCGCGCACGTGCGCGGCCCGGACTACGTTTTGCAGATCGGTGATGGAACCCCAATGCGGAGCCACTTCGTAATAATTCCAGGCAGAGTAACCATGATATTGCCCTTCCGTGTTCAACACGATCGGCGAAATCCAAATGGCCGTCGCCCCCAACGCTTTGATGTAATCGAGTTTTTGCTCAAGGCCTGCGAAATCTCCGCCATGTACCCCCGTCGGATCGCTGGGGGCATACGTGCCCTCCGCATTTTCAATGTTCGTATTGCCGACGTAAAACCGGTCGGTGATGATCTGGTAAATGCTTTGTGCCTGCCAGAAACTATTGGAGGATTGTGCTTGAGAGTCTATCGTAACTAGACTAAGCGTGGCCGGAATAAACAGGGCTTGCACCCACAGACGCCATAAATGATTAGTTAAGTTCACTATGATTTAAGGTGAAAGTAAAGGAAATTAAATTTTAACAAATTACTCGGAAAGGATTATGGTTCAACCCTTGTCAACCAGCCCCGGCCAGTGACAAATGCACCGACACAAACGCTCATTTTTAAATATGAACATACTTATCGCGACATACATCATATTGCCATCTGCAATCTGATGCAAACGCATATACATGCGGTAAGCTTAACGCCTGCAAATGCAGCGATCAGACGCTGAATGGCATGTAGCTTGTTTCATCTCGCACCCGGTATTGACAGCCAACGCCCCAGCCCGCACTGTTCTCCACTACGATGCAACCGCATCTTTGTGCGGTAGGCTTTCAAGGGAATCGGTGTATTTTGGGCGCGAAACATACCATCATGCGCAACCGTCAGAATCAACTGACGATTGAAAGGGGTATTTTTTGTCTGGCGTTTTGGTCAATGGGAACATGAAAAATAAATTTAAAACTTACCGGACAATTGTCTTGGTTGTTGCGGGCTTTCTGCTTGCGCCAATATTTCTGCGTGCGGATGCTGTTTCGCAGCAAACGGCACGAGCCTCGCCGACCTGGCTCCGTGACGGCGTAATTTATGAAGTCTTTCCGCGCGACTTTTCCCCCGCCGGCGATCTCAACGGCGTCACCGCGCAACTCGACCGGTTGAAGGATTTGGGCGTGACGATTCTTTGGATCATGCCCATTCACCCGATTGGTGAGAAATTCCGCAAGGGTGAATTTGGCAGCCCGTATTCGATCAAGGATTACTACGCCGTTGATCCAAATTACGGCACGCTGGACGATTACAAACGGCTTGTGTCCGAAGCGCACAAGCGCGGGCTGAAGGTCATCATGGACTTGGTGGCGAACCATACCGCGTGGGACAGTGTGTTGATGAAACATCCGGAATTTTACAAGCAGGACGCCGATGGAAAGGTGATTCCACCGGTGCCGGAATGGACGGATGTGGCCGGTTTGAATTACGGCAGCCCGGAGTTGCGCGAATACATGATCGCGATGCTCAAATACTGGATTCAAACTTGTGACGTGGACGGATTCCGCTGCGACGTTGCCTACATGGTCCCTGTGGATTTTTGGGAACAGGTGCGCGTCGAACTTGAAAAAGTCAAACCAGACGTCATGATGCTGGCCGAGGCGAGCAAACCGGAATTGCTCGTGAAGGCTTTCGACATTGACTATTCCTGGCCGCTGTTGGCCACGATGAATGACGTGTTGATGCGCGGCGCGCCCGCCTCGAATTTACGTGCATCCTGGGAAGAAAGTCTCCGGCAATTCCCGAAAAATTCTTTGCACATGCGGATCACGGATGACCACGATGAATCCCGCGCCGTCACCCGCTACGGTCTCAATGGGGCGCTCGCCGCATCCGCGCTCATGTTCACACTCGACGGTGTGCCACTGATTTACAACGGCATGGAAGTCGGTGACGCGACTGAATCCGGCGATCCGGCATTGTTCGACAAACTGCCGATTTTTTGGCATCCTAAGGAACGTCCGCCTCTGTGCGAGATTTACCGCAGCCTGATCCAGATCCGCAAACAATACGCACCATTCCGTAACAACCGCGTCGTTTGGCTAAGGAATTCGGATGAACCCAGCCTTGTAACAATCATGCGGCTTGACGACAACGATGAATTTGTAGTCGTCATCAATTTTTCCAACCGGCCGGTCAGTGGCCGCGTTGAGGTCCAAAATAGCGGGCAGTTCAGCGCCGTGCAAATTTCAGGGATGTCCCAAGTGCCAGGCGGTGATTTCCCATTTTTTCATTTAGGCGCATTCGAATGGCGGATTTATCACCGCAACGTTCACCATTAAACTTTAGCAGCAAAAAATATGCAAAAACCACAATTAAGTTTCTGGCAGATCTGGAACATGAGCTTCGGCTTCCTTGGCATCCAGTTCGGCTGGGGATTACAATTGGCCAACATGAGCGCCATTTACAGCTACCTTGGGGCGAACGCCGATTCCCTGGCCATCTTGTGGCTAGCCGCACCCGTCACCGGCGTCCTCATCCAGCCGTTGATCGGGCAATCCAGCGACCGCATCTGGACGCAGCTAGGCCGGCGGCGACCGTTTATACTCGGTGGTGCGATTCTCGCGTCGTTTGCTCTGGTCTTGATGCCTAATAGCCCGTCAGTTTGGATGGCGGCGGGATTGCTTTGGGTGCTGGACGGAACCATCAATGCCAGCATGCAGCCTTTCCGGGCCTTGGTAGCGGACAATCTTTCCGAAGCACAGAACGCCCAAGGTTTCGCCATTCAATCCCTGTTCATCGGTCTGGGAGGAACCGTCGCTTCGGCTTTGCCTTGGATGATGACCAACTGGTTTGGCGTTACCTCCGAAGGCGCGGGACAGGGACACATACCCAATTCTGTCCGGTTCTCGTTTTACATCGGTGCAGCGGCGTTCATGGGCGCAGTACTCTGGACGGTTTTTAGTACCAAGGAATACCCGCCATCTGACTCCGAACTGGCCGCCATCCGTGCGCGGAAGTTTGATTGGACGCTCGGCCTGGGCGACATCCTGGCGCTGATAATTCATCTGCCCCGTCGGATGTGGGAACTTGGCCTGATTCAATTCTTCACTTGGATCGGGATGTTCGCAATGTGGGTCTATTTTCCGCCGGCGATCGCCAAGAACATTTTCCATGCCGCGCCGGGTTCGGTGGAAATGGAGGCCTCCGGTTCCTGGTCGGGCTTCTGTTTTGCAGCGTATAATGCCGTGTGCTTCATTTTTTCGTTCGTGCTGCTGTGGGGCACAAAATACACCGGCCCCAAGCTGATGCACATTCTCTGTCTTGCGGCGGGTGCGCTTGGGCTTGCATCCGTTCCTCTGGTTTCAGATAAATATCACCTGCTGATCGCCATGACCGCAGTCGGCATTGCGTGGGCGAGTATCCTCTCTATGCCCTACGCTATGCTCTCACCCACGCTGCCAAGGGAAAAAGTCGGTGTCATGATGGGCATATTCAATCTGTTCATCGTGCTGCCGCAGATTGTCGCTTCCAGTCTGCTGGGATACATCCTGAAAAATTATCTGCACAGCGAACCCATGAATGCTCTCGTCCTGGGCGGCGCGAGCATGGGACTTGCCGCACTGCTGACGTTGTTGGTGGTGACTTTTAAGAACGGGGAACCTACTGCGCGCGGCGTGGCCGTCACGCATTAATTATAGTGGAGAGTTTACGGATCAAATTGAACTTTTTGTCCAGTTTCAAACCAGTCGGTTTGACCCTGGCTCGGTGGAGTAAAACGAAAGACCATTTGTAACTGGCATAAGCTTGCCGCCTCATTGCAAGCTGGGCCAACATTCATGAAACTCATTTTTCGATTGCGTTTTCACACCCAAGTCGGGCAGTCGCTTTTGCTCACCGGCAATCATGAAATTCTCGGCGGCGGACGGATTGAAGACGCGGTTCCGCTGCAATATTTCAACCCGGAATTCTGGCAAGCAACAATCCGTTTGCCAAGTGATGCGATTCCCGATGCGGCGATCACCTGCAGCTACATTTTGCAAAACGCCGACGGCTCAACTGTTTGCGATTGGGGCAACGACCGAATCATCAATGCCGCCTCGTTCCGGCAAAAAGAAGTTTTGATCATCGATTCGTGGAATAGTGCCGGCACGATCGAAAATGCCTTTTACACCGAGCCGTTCAAAATGATTTTACTGCACTTAAACCGGACCGACTTCAAAATTTCGCGGGCCGCAAACGCCACGCACACCTTCAAAGTCAAGGCCCCGTTGCTGGCGAAAGGCCAGACACTTTGTATCACCGGTAACTGCGCCGCGCTGGGAAATTGGAGTACGACCGCTCCGCTGTTGTTGTGCCGGACCGCCGGCGAGGATTTTCTAAGCGTGCAGGCTGATCTTGGCCGTGCGGCGTTTCCGGTCAGTTACAAATATGGCGTCTATGATTTGGCGCAGGGAAAATTCATCAGTTTCGAAAATGATGAAAACCGCATTTTATCCGATGACCTTGGGCCGGATAAACACACGGTTGTGAACGATGGCTTTGTCCGGCTGCCCGCCGACACCTGGAAAGGTGCAGGTGTGGCGATTCCAGTTTTTAGTTTGCGTAGCGGGAATAGTTTTGGCGTCGGCGAATTCACAGATTTGAAACCGCTGGCGGATTGGTGTCGGCGCACCGGATTGAAACTCATCCAGATTTTGCCGGTCAACGATACCAGCGCGACGCACACATGGGTGGACTCATATCCTTATGCCGCGATCTCCGCATTCGCGCTGCATCCACTCTATTTGAATCTTAATTGCCTCGTCGCCGGCAAAAAGAAGAGCCTGCCCAAGATTCTGGAGGCCGAACGAAAACGGTTGAACGCCCTTGAAACCGTGGATTACGAGTCGGTGATGAAGGCAAAATTGAAATTTGTCCGTAAAATTTTCTCAAGCCGGAAAGAAGAAACTTTTGCCTGGCGCGATTACCAAAAATTTTTTGAGCAGAATAAACACTGGCTTGAATCTTTCGCGGCGTTTTGCTTTTTGCGGGACAAGTTTGGGACTTCAGATTTCAGCCGGTGGCCGGAACATCGCCGTTACCAGCGAAACGAAATTGAAAAGCTTGTCGCTGGCGATTCCAATGTGCGTGCTGAAGTCGAACTCATTTATTTTATGCAGTTTCATCTTCATTTGCAACTGAAGGAGGCGACCGAATACGCGCACGCCAGAGGCGTGATTGTGAAAGGCGACATTGCCATCGGTGTTTATCGCCACGGCGCGGACGTTTGGCAACAGCCGGAACTTTTCCACACGGACAGACAGGCGGGCGCACCGCCGGATGCTTTTGCCACGAAAGGCCAAAACTGGGGGTTTCCGACCTACAACTGGCAGCGCATGAAGGAAGACGGCTTCGCGTGGTGGAAAAAACGTTTCACGCAGATGGACTCCTACTTCGATGCATTTCGCATTGACCACATCCTCGGGTTCTTTCGCATCTGGAGCAGTCCGGCACATGCGGTCGAGGGCATCCTGGGGGTTTTTGTTCCTGCAATTCCGGTTCAAACCGCGGAATTCGGTGAACAAGGAATTCCATTCGACCGCGATCGTTATGTAATGCCTTTTATCAATGACGAAGTCTTGCGAAAAATTTTCGGCGGCGAATCCGGTCTGGTAAAGCGAAATTTTCTGACTTCGGATTCTGGCGGACATTATTCATTGAAAACGGAGTTTGCCACTCAGCGGCAAGTTGAAAATCACTTTGCGGCGTTTGAAGCCAATGGCAAAACTCAAAAACTCAAGGAAGGATTGTTTGATCTGATCAGCAATATGATTTTGTTCGAGGTCGAAAAATCAGACGGGCGTGAATTTCATTTTCGGTTTGCGATGGAGGACACTTTATCCTTCAAAAATCTTGATCCGCAGACGCAGACGAAATTAAAGGAACTCTACGTGGATTATTTTTTTTGGCGGCAGGAGGATTCCTGGATGCGCGAGGGAATGCAAAAACTCCCAGCGCTGAAGCGCGTTACAAACATGCTGATTTGCGGTGAAGACCTCGGCCTGGTGCCCGCGTGCGTCCCGAAAGTCATGAGACAGCTTGGATTGTTGGGACTCGAAATCCAGCGGATGCCAAAGTCGCTCAACGTGGAGTTTTCCCGTCCTGCGGACGCGCCGTATTTAAGCGTTGTCACACCGTCCACGCATGACATGAGTACGATTCGCGGTTGGTGGGAAGAAGACAAGAGTCTCACTCAAAAATTTTTCAACCGGGAACTCGGACTGCCGGGCAACGCGCCGGAACATTGTAGTACGGCGATCAACCGGGCGATTGTCCGGCAGCATCTCGCCTCACCGGCGATGTGGAGCATTTTTCAATTGCAGGATTTGCTGGGCATGGATGAACAATTGCGCCGTGCGAATGTTGCTGCCGAGCGCATTAATGTGCCGGCCAATCCGAAAAATTACTGGCGCTACCGGATGCACATGACGCTGGAGGAATTGTTGCGTGCGGAATTGTTCAATGACGGATTGAGCAACCTCATCCGGCAAAACCAAAGATGTGCAGGCAACGCAGGTTGAAAAGCATTATTTTCATCGATATCCGATATCCTGTGGTCACTTCATGCGACTTACCCACATGAAATGGCAACCTAAACTATTGGCATTCCATTATCTGATTATGCAAAATGACAACCGGTGAATGTCTTTAAAACTGTTTTGAAAGTTTCTTTTCACTCAAGAGATGGGACAACGAAAAATTGCCGTCGGGACAGAATGAAATTTGCCTTATCCATACTTTCGCTGATTTTGTGCCTGACCGGAAAGCAGGCGCAGGCCAATCCCTCTTCCGCTCCCACGTCGAGCAACGTTGTTTCAGTTGGCTGGCAATCGTTGGGTGCGATGCCGTCTCCGACTTGGGACGGGAAGACGTTGTTTATTCACAGTGACCAGGGTATGCTGGCCGTCACGCCGCTCTCGGACGAAATCATTCGGGTTCGTTTCACAACAGCAAAATCGTTTGGGCGGGATCATTCTTATGCCATCGTGAACCGCGATTTGGGTGTGCCGGACGTAAAAGTAAAAATTGGCTCCAATTCAACGTCATTGCAAACGGCTTCACTTGAGGTTACCGTCCAGCAATCGCCGTTGCGGATTTCCTTTGCCAATGCTGCCGGTGAAATTCTGGACGCGGACGATTCTCAACGTGGCATCGCATTTTCAAGCGATGGTGCGTTTCGCGTGGCCAAACAATTGCGCGATGATGAGCACGTTTATGGTCTGGGCGAAAAAAATGGCGAACTGGACAAACGCGGCTGGAAACTGGGCGGTTACAACTATGTCATGTGGAATACGGACACCTACGCCTATAATGCAGGCACGGATCCCACTTATGTTTCGGTGCCTTTCTATATGGTGGTTCGCCACGGGCAGGCTCACGGCATTTTTCTCGACAACACTTATCGGAGTTTTTTTGACATCGGGCACGAACGGCAGGACTTGCTGACGTTTGGTGCAGGCGGCGGCGATTTGGATTATTATTTCATTGACGGTCCCGATCCGAAACAAGTTATCGGGCGTTACACCATGTTGACCGGGCGCATGCCCCTGCCGCCGCTGTGGTCGCTGGGCTACAATCAATGTCGCTACAGCTATTATCCCGAATCGCGCGTGCGGCTCCTCGCGGATACATTCCGGGGGAAGAAAATTCCCGCCGACGTCATCTGGCTGGACATTCATTATCAGGATAATTACAAACCATTCACTTGGAATCATGAACGATTTCCTGATCCGAAGAAGATGATTAGGGACTTGGGGGCGCAAGGTTTTCACGTTGTCACCATCGTTGACCCGCATCCCAAAAAGGAAAAAGGCTATGCGCCTTATGACGAAGGCATCGCTGGAGATTATTTCGTTAAAAACCCCGACGGTTCAGTGTACGAAGGACCGGTCTGGCCTTCCCAGGGGGAACAAAACCCCGGCCCCAGTGTGTTCCCGGATTTCAGCAACCCGGCGGCGCGCCAATGGTGGGGTTCACTCTACAAAAGCTTGCTGGATGTCGGCGTCGCCGGAATTTGGAATGATATGGACGAGCCGTCTGTTTTCGATACGCCGAGCGGAACGATGCCGTTGGACGTGGTGTTCGACAACGAAGGTCAACCCACGACGCACCGGGAAATTCACAATGTGTATGGCCAATTGATGAGCCGCGCGACGTTTGAAGGGCTTTCGCGGCTCCGTCCCGACGAACGTCCTTTCGTGCTCACGCGCGCCAGTTTCGCCGGTGGCCAGCGTTACGCTGCGCTCTGGCCGGGAGATAACACATCCGACTGGTCTTCGTTGCGACAATCCATTTCCACGTTGCTTGGTTTGGGACTGTCGGGCTTTCCTTTTGTGGGTTGCGACATTGGCGGTTTTGTAGGTGCACCGTCGGGCGAGCTTTACGCGCGCTGGCTGCAAGCCGGAGTCTTTTTCCCGTTCATGCGCTCGCATAGTGATCTGGGCTCACCGGACAAAGAGCCGTGGTCATTTGGTTATCATTATGAAGCGATCAATAAACGTTCGATTGAACTGCGTTATGAACTGTTGCCTTACATTTACAACGTGATGCAAGAAGCCAGTGAAAGTGGAGTGCCCGCCCTGCGCCCGCTGTTTCTGGAGTTTCCCAACGACGAGCATGTGACTGGAACGGAAGATGAATTTATGTTTGGCGACGACCTGTTCGTTGCGCCGGTTCTGCATGAAGGCGCGACGGAACTCGAAATTTACCTGCCGCAAGGCCAATGGTTCGATTACTGGACAGGCAAACAGTTCACCGGCGGCCGGACGATTCATCTGCCGGTTACGCTGGATTCGATTCCCATGTTTGTACGCGGCGGCAGTTTTGTTTTTCGCCAGCCGGTGGTTCAATCCACCGGGCAAATGCCGGGAAACGCGCTGCGCGTGCTGGTCGCACCCGCCAGGGAATCGGAAGCCTCGCTTTACGAAGACGACGGGGAAAGTCTTGCTTACCGCAACGGCCATTATATGAAACGCCGCTTTCATCAAACCAGCGACGATTCCCTGACGACGATTGGAATTTCCGCGCCGGAAGGAACGTATCGTCCCGCACAGCGCGATCTGATTCTCGAAATTTGGAGTGGCCGGGAGCCAAAAAGGGTATCGGTCAAAATTGGTGGTGAAAAAACCTTCCTGCCTCAACTGGCTGCCGACACGCTGACAAATTCAGCAAGGGGCTGGTCTTTCGCCGATGGCTTGCTCGCCGTCAAAGACAACGACTCCTTAAAACCAATGCAATTCATCATTGAGCGTTGACGTAAAAAATACTCACATCGCCAGCC
>JBEKBA010000029.1:0-25748 GCA_050015635.1 Verrucomicrobiota bacterium | reverse complement strand
CTGGTTTCAAAGCGATCTGCCAGGTCTTTTTGCCGTGCCGAAAGCTTGCTCGCCTTTGTCGAATAAGCTTTCAATGGGATTACTCCCTTGTGATTACTTCTGTCGCCCATTGCGGCAACGCGCGGCGTGGCCTCTGACGGCGACGCGACTTTCGCGTTTGGGCTGCCTGAAACGGTTTGCATCTTGCCGCGTGTCGCCCATTCGGGCAATCCGCCGCGTCCGTCACCAAAGAGTTTTTGATATTCGAGGCGATGATTCTGGCCGACTTTGCGAACGGCCAAGTAACCGCACGAAACGAGCTGCGAAGTCCAACCGGGAAGTGAATGAGTCTTGCAACGCAATTCCCGCGCGATTGTCCGTTGCTCCGGCCAACACTTGCCGGACTTGTTGGCGCGGTCGCGTAGGTAGTGCCAGAGACGAAATGCGCCATGACAAATCCGCGAGTCGTGAATGATTCGGCGGTAAACTGTGAGTGCATCTGGCCGCTGGCCGGGCGCGCGGGCGGATGTTTGTGGCGTGCCGTCATTCACATTGCCCCCGCGTGCATCTGCCGCGTATTTCAACCAGCGCCCGAAGATGGCGCTTACGGTGGTAGTGGCCGCGCCGGACTATCTCCTCGACACGCCGGAGAGTGCTGCGCGGACATTTGGAGCGCCGCAGGAACGATTTCAAGAGCGCACCATCGCTTTCCGTGTTGGGCGCGGCGAAGTTGCGGGCGTGTCCCCATCAGCGTGCGCCAGAATGAAACCACGAAGGCTTTGGTAATCAATCAGCCGGATGCCTGTCCGCGCACCACGTTGCCGGAGACAAAAACTTTTGACCGGCGGTTTGTTGCCGTTGGCCGGCGTTGGCAAAATCAGCGCGTTAAGCGCGGCGCGGCTCATGCCCGTGACCTGGCATCTCTGTCCAACGGGCGGGAGTCTCAAAAATTCGATTTGCTGCGGATTGATGCAAGCGGGGCGCGGTGGAATTTCCACCGGCGCGGTGGTTGCCGCGCTCCGATTGTTTGCAGGCGTCTTTTGCATACACCCGCATATTCGCAAAAAATTAGTAACGGCATAGTGACCGAATCGAAAGCTTCGATTCGGTCAGGGGTGGAGATTATTTGAAATCTTCTCTTTTCAACGGTGTTCCCACATCAAACCATTCAAGAATTAACTTGGCTTTGCGGCAGTCTGCTTGGCGGGCGCGCAAATGGCTTTCGTTTAGAGACAATCGCCCGGCGGCAAGCTGTTTCGGAAAATTCACAACAGGCAGCGCAGCCTTCACTTTTCTCACGTTCTCGTTTTCTTCCGGGTAAAGCGAGAAGAACTCCGACCATGATGCCACTGCCTTGCGCCGACGATAAACACCGAGCCATTTCAGCGCCGCTCCTTTGCGGAATGGTAGGGCGTTATCATAGCCACGTTGAAGACGCGGCTTGTTGGCATTTTCCTCGAACTGCGCCGGGCGCGAGTTTTTAAGAAAACATTTGAATTTTTTGATGATTTCATCGTCGGTTGCTCGCCAGTCAATTCCACCCTCAACGCGACTGCTCGCCGGGTCAGGCACAGTTTCCCCAACCGACAGGGTAGAATACAATTCGGCCTGTCGTTTAATCCATGCTTGAAATGTTTGTGGGTTTCCCTGCCATATATGGCTAAATCCGGCTGCACCAAAACGAGGTTCAAAATTGTAACGTAACGCCCTGGCCATCCATTCGATTGGCCCGATAGGATCATCGGGACGCCGTGTCTCTACCCGTTCTTTTTGGATTTCAGCAATCGTGTTTGCCTTCAATGTAAGCCACGGCGTTTTTGGAAAATGTGATTCTTGCCTGGCCAACCAATGGAAGACCTTGTGACGGCGGTATTCATGCGGACGGTCAGGGTAAGGCCAAATGTCTGGGCGTGATTGCGGTCTTGCGGCTCGCATTTGGGCCACTTCTTTTTTTACATAGTCGCTGGCACGACCGTATTCATAGAAGAACGCCCGTGAAGTTTCGTCGTCGTCGAGTTCGGAAAAATTCCACTCGCATTTGTCCTGCTTGGCCGGCCGCTTTGTTTTTCTCCGCGTTCGCGGCGCTTTCATTTCGTGATGTCCGGCAGTTTGTTGACGGCGGCGCGCTTGGTTTCCGTCTCAATATGCGTGTAGTTCTGGCTGACCGCCGCGCTTTCGTGGCCGATGATGTCCCGCGCAACCACGTCGCTGACGCCCGCGTTTTTCAATAGGCTCGTGGCCGTATGTCGCAACGAGTGGAAGCTAATTTCGTTCAACTGCCGTTTGGCGTCGCGGCCTTTGCCCTTGCTCTTGTGCGTGCGGGTCTGTGCCATTCCCGCAGCAACCAAAATTTCATAAAACTGATTGCTCAACGGCCCGCCATGCGGATTGCGCGTCTTGGACTCATAGGCTTTGGGAAACAGTGGCGCAGTCGGATTATCACCCGCTGGCAAGTTTTCCATATATCGGCGCAGCGGTTTAGCCAGCGGGATGATTTGGCGTCTGCCGGTTTTTTGTGTCGTGACAATCAATTCCCGTTGTTGCAAGTCCACGTTAGCCCACGTCAGTAACGCGATGTCGCCGAGACGCTGGCCGGTGTAGAGTCCAAAAAGAATCATGCCGCGCCATTCATCGCTGGCTGCTTCAAGGATGCGTTTCAATTCTGGCAGCGCGAACGGACGGCGCTCGAATTTCCGCACGCGCTGAATGAGTGTGACGCGCGATGCCTCGTTGGTTTCCACAAAACCGTCACGCCGCGCCTGATTGAGCATGGCGCGGAGCACTTTCACCGTGTAGTTGGCGGAGTTGGGCGACAGCGACTTCGCCAGATGGTCGCGTAATCCTGTGATTTCTTTCACCGTCAGATGCGCAATGTCCCGCGACACCCGGCCGCCCGCGTATTTGCGGAAATGCTCAATTGCGGTGGCGTAGCGTTCATGCGTGCGCTCGTTGGCTTCCAGCTCCTTCCGTTTCAACCATGAATCGCAGTAGTCCTTGATCGAGGAGCTTGGGAGCGCGTCTTGATTGCCGAGCGCATAAATGTCCGCAATGACCCGGCGTGCCCGCATCTCGACAAATCTGCCACTGGCGGCCTCGCGCGCTGCGTCCTCATATTCGTTGGCAATGCGTTGCGCTTGTTTTCTGTCAGCCGCACCAGTGCTGCGCTGCGTGCGACGGCCATCCGGCAGTGTGAAGCACGCAAACCAGAACGGAGAACGGTCTTTTCTGCGAAGCGATGCCATATTTAACCTTTCGTTTGATTTAGTGGCAACAATAGTGGCAACGCTCACCCGTGTCAAGCGTGTTCGCATATGTCGTTTTTATTGGCAAATATGCAGATTATTGATGAAAACGCGAATCAGGGGTTCGAATCCCCTCGGCTCCACCATCTTGGCGGGTCAAACCCCGCCAAATCTTCTATCCCTGCGCGCGTATTCCTCCAGCGCGGCGAAGAACTGCGGTTTGCGGAAATCCGGCCAGAGCGTCGGCGTGATGATGAGTTCGGCATAGGAAATCTGCCAGAGCAGAAAATTGCTCACGCGCATCTCGCCGCTGGTGCGGATGAGTAAATCGGGGTCGGGAATGTTCCGCGTCCACAGATGATCGGAAATGACTTTCTCGTTGATGTCCGCCATCTCCAACTGGCCGCGCCGCACTTTCTCGGCAATCGCGCGAACGGCCTCCACGATTTCAATCCGGCTGCCGTAGCTCAACGCCATGATCAGCGTCAGTCCGTTGTTTTTGGAAAGCGTCGCGATGGATTTCCGCAGATGCTCCTGCACATTTTCCGGCAGGCGGTAAATCTGGCCGATCACTTCGAGCCGCACGTTGTTTTTGTTCAACTCCGGCGTTTCGGTTTTGAGATAGTGGATGAGATATTTCATCAGCGCCTCCACTTCGTCCTTGGGGCGATTCCAATTTTCCGCCGAAAAAGCGTAGAGCGTAAGATACTTGATGCCCAGTTCGCCCGCCGTGCGGATGATCGTCCGCGCCGATTCCGCGCCCACGCGATGTCCCTCGATGCGGGGCAATCCGTGCTGCTTCGCCCAACGACCGTTGCCGTCCATGATGATGGCGACGTGCTGCGGCAACGACGCGCGGGCTTCGGCGCTCAAATGTGTAGTTGTGCTCACACAAAAATCGTCTGCTCCCGTGCCGGCCCGATTGACGCGATGAACAATTTTGCGTTGCTCAATTCCGCAATCGCCTTTAAATACTCGCGCGCTTTCGCCGGCAGGTCTGCAAACGTGCGCGCCTTGTCCGTCGGCGTGCGCCAGCCTTCAAATTCGGCATACACCGGTTCACATTCGGCCAGCACCTGTGCGTCGTTTGGCACAAAGTCGCATTGCTGTGTGCCGTGACGATATGCAACGCAAACTTTGATCGTCTCCACCGTGTCGAGACCATCCAGATTTGTGATGGCCAGGTCGTCAATCCCGTTGACCATCGTTGCATGGCGCGTGGCGACGGAATCGAACCAACCGCAGCGCCGCGCGCGGCCGGTCGTCGCCCCAAATTCGCGTCCCATGCCGTGAAGCAAATCGGAAATTTCCTGATCCTCCGTCGGCAACGGCCCTTCGCCGACCCGCGTCGTGTAAGCCTTCATCACGCCGACGACGCGATCCATGCGATGTGGCGGCACGCCCGAACCTGTACAGGCGCCACCCGCCGTCGTGTTCGACGAGGTGACAAACGGATAGGTGCCATGGTCTATGTCCAGAAAAGTTCCCTGCGCACCTTCAAACAAAATGTCGTCGCCGCGCCGCATGGCTTCGTGGAGCAAAACCACCGTGTTTGCAACAAACGGCTTCAAAAATGTACCGGCGGCTTTGTATTCTGCGAAAACTTTTTTGAATGACAGCGCTTTCGCGCCGAGTGCTTTGAGCACTTCATTGTTTTCCCTGATGCGGATGGAAAGTTTCTCTTTGAGCCGCGCCGGGTCAATCAAATCGTTCATGCGCAGGCCCACGCGCGCCGCCTTGTCGCCGTACGCCGGGCCGATGCCGCGCTTCGTCGTGCCGATTTTATTTTTTCCCTTCAAAACTTCGCGTTGCGCGTCCAATTCGCGATGATACGGAAAAACCACGTGCGCGGTCTCGCTGATGACAAGATTGTTGCCGACCTTGACGCCGATTTTTTTCAGCCCGTCAATTTCTTCGACGAGTCCAGGCGGATCAACGACGACGCCGTTGCCAATCACGCACATTTTATTTTTACGAAGAATCCCGGATGGCACGAGATGCAGAACGTATTTTTTTTTACCCAGGAAAACCGTGTGTCCGGCGTTATTGCCGCCGGCGTAACGGACGACGACATCCACCTGCTCCGTCAACACGTCAATGATTTTGCCTTTGCCTTCGTCGCCCCATTGGGCGCCGACCAGAATCGTGTTTGCCATAAATCTAAATCGTCTCGATGCAATAAAAATCCCCGAACTTGAATTCGGGGCAAAGCGCGGGGTCTTTGCGCTGGGAAGCTAGGGATTGAGGCGGATGATGTCAATTCCACAGCCAAAAATTTCAAACGGCGGTTAAATTTGGAGACATACTTCAAGGCAAAAGCAGAATCGTCAGCTTTTTTGGGCCATGTGCGCCAAGCACCAGGATGCGCTCGATGTCACCGGTGCGGCTTGGGCCGCTGATGAAGGACAGAAAACTCGGAAATTTGTCTTTGAATTTGTCCTGCACCCGTTGCAAAGCGGCGCTCAAATCGGGCATCATTTGATTTCGCCGCGCCAGTACCGCGTGATGCGGCGGCAACACCGAAAGCGCGCGTCCGCCCGCGCTGGTCGCCGAGACCAGCACGCTGCCGGTTTGCGCCACCAGCGCGTCGCATTCGGTCAACGCCGCGTCACAACTTTCCAGATCGTCCACAACATAGCCATTGTCGGTTCTCACTTCCGTCAAACCGAGTTCGCGCGCGACGGCATCCGTCAATTCACCGCGATGCAATCCGATTTTTTTCCAGCCATTGTTTGCCGCCTGCGTTTTCATAAATTGGATTGCTTCGTTCAGGTTCGCGCACACGCGAAATTCCGCCTTCAAATTCCCGGCGTTTTGCCGGAACAATTCGATTTGTTCTTCCAGCGTCACGCCGACCGGTGGCAACCATTTTTGCGGGGAAACGGACGTCGGGAATTTTATCACGCCTTCGTCAAAAGCAGGGTGCGGCGCGGCGACTTTCAAGGCCTCACGAATCCGGCCTAAAATAATTTCGCGATGGGTCATGGCATTTTCCTTTCCCGCCACAGTTCGTGAAAACTTTTTTTCGCCATTCGTGGAAACGTTCGTGTTTTCGTCCATGCGCGCAGCGGGTCAAGTGGCGTTCCCCGGACCAGATGTTGCAGGGGTTGCGCGAGGCGGGCAAACCGGGTTGCGAATTGATAAAACCCCGGCCGGCGCATTGTGAAGGCATACGCGGCATATAAAATTTTATCCAGGCGGGATGGACGCGCGCGGGCTGCATTGCGCCGGTTGTGCAGCAGGTGGTGATGCAGATTGATTTTGACCGGGCAGGTTTCGGTGCAGGCCCCGCAGAGTGACGAGGCTTGCGACAAATGTTTCCAATCCTGTATCCCGCGCAGATGCGGCGTGATGACCGAGCCAATCGGCCCTTGATAAGTCGTGCCGTAACTGTGTCCGCCGACGTTTTTGAAGATCGGACAGACGTTCAGGCAGGCGCCACAGCGGATGCAATGGAGCGCGTCGCGTTGTTCGGCGTCCGCCAGCAGTTCCGTGCGGCGGTTGTCCAGCAGCACGACGTGAAATTCCTCCGGGCCGTCGGGTTCGCCCGGCTGGCGCGGACCGCCGTAAAGCGTGTTGTAGCAGGTGAGCGATTGACCCGCGCCCGCCGTCGCCAGCATCGGCAGGAACAGCGCGAGATCGGAAAGTTTGGGCAGCACTTTTTCGATGCCAACAATGGCCACGTGCAATTTGGGGAGCGACGTTGTCAGCCGGGCATTGCCTTCATTTTCCGTGATGGAAATCATGCCGGTCTCGGCAATGGCAAAGTTCGCGCCGCTGATGCCCATGTCCGCCTTGCAGTATTTTCGCCGCATGACGCTCCGGGCAATCATTGTCAGGTCTTCGGGATTGTTCGTCGGCTCGGAACCCAGTTTGTCGTGAAACAATTCGCTGATCTGTTGCCGCGTCAGGTGCATGGCGGGGAAAACCAGGTGATACGGCGGTTCGTGGCGAAGTTGCACAATGTATTCGCCCAAATCAGATTCAACGACCTCGAAGCCTTCTTTTTCCAGCATCTCATTGAGTTGAATTTCCTCCGCCGTCATGCTCTTGGATTTGATGATGGAACGGACTTTGTGCTGCTGCGCCACGTTGATGATGTAATCCTGGGCTTCTTTTGCGCCCGGCGCCCAAAATACTTTCGTACCGCGCGCTTCGAGCTTGGAGACAAATTCATCCAGATAACGGTCGAGGTGATTGATGGCTTCCCATTTGATTTCGGCAGCCGCGTCGCGCGCGTCCGGCCAGCTTTGGAAACGGCTCTTGTTCTCGTCGCGTTTGACGTAGTAACCGGCGAGCGACGTTTGAATCAGGCCGCGATGACGCAAATCCGCTGTGTAGCGGCGCGCAGATTCGTTGAATTCTTTCGCGTGAGCGTTCATGTTTGCGCCAGCACTTCGGCAAGGTGCAACGTTTTGATGGATTTGCCCTGCCGCTCCAGCACACCGCGGATTTGCATCAGACAACTGGAGTCGTTGGAAATCACATATTCCGCGCCGGATTCCGCAATGGACGCGCATTTAACTTCGCCCATCGCGGTGGAAATCATCGGAAACTGGACCGCGAACGCGCCGCCGAAACCGCAGCAGGTTTCGGCCTCTTTCATTTCCACCAGTTCCAATCCTTGAACGTATCGGAGCAACTGGCGCGGCGGCTTTTTCAAACCGAGTTCGCGCAGGCCGTGACAGCCGTCGTGGAACGTCGCGCGTCCCGCTAACCGCGCGCCGACATCCAGCACGCCCAATTGGTTGACCAGGAAATCCGAGAACTCGAAGGTTTTTGCCGCAAGCGCCTTGGCTTCCGCTTCGTGCGAATGATGATGAAACAATTCGGGATAAAAAATTTTGACCATCGCACCGCACGATCCCGACGCAATCACCACCGTTTCCGCGTCCCGGAAAACGGCCATTTGCCGTTGCGCCACCACCCGCGCTTCATCCCAATAACCGGAATTGAACGGCGGCTGGCCGCAGCAGGTTTGCGCTTCAGGATAATCCACCGTGTGACCCAGCCGTTCCAAAACTTGCGCGATGCTCATGCCGACCTGCGGATAAAATTGATCCACGAAACACGGAATGAACAACGAAATTTTCACACGCGTTAAATCGGTCCGGGGTTTTATCTGTAAAGCGGACCGAAATTGGCGCACGCGCGAAAATCCGCCCCTTCGCGGTCAGCCGTGCCAAAGGCGTTCCATGCGCTCGGACGGAAAATGTTTTCTTCAGGCACATTGTGCATATAAACCGGAATGCGGAGCATGGACGCGAGGCTGATGAGTTCCGCGCCAACGTGGCCGTAAGTCATTGAACAGTGATTCGCCCCCCAATGGTTCATCACGGTGTAAACGTCACGGAACACGCCGCTGCCCGTCGTGCGCGGCACGAACCAGGTCGTCGGCCAGGTCGGATTGGTGCGCTCATCTAAAATCGTATGAACTTTTTCCGGTAACCCAATCGTTTCGCCTTCGGCGATTTGCAAGGCCGGGCCCAGTCCTTTGACCAGATTGAGCCGGCATATCGTGACCGGCATTCCGCCGCGTGTGCGATGGCGGGTTGACCAGCCGCCGCCGGGAAAATACTCCGTGATGGACGGATGCCAGGTTGTTGCCGCAAGACATTTTTCCACTTCCGCCGCCGTGATTTCCCAAAACGGCTTCATTGCCGGTTGCCCATTGATGGTTTGTTCGCCATTGCCGTCCAGCGCCGCCGGGCCTGAATTGATTAAGTGCAAAATTCCGTTTGCCGCCGCGCCGGTCAATTTGTGACCGGTCACCCGCTTGACCGCCGCCGGACTCCAGTAGGTTCGCACATCGGCAAAAACTTGCGCGGTGTTGGTGAGCAGGTAACCGGACAACATGCAGGCGCCGTTGAGCGCGTCGTTTTCCGTCGCGATCATGTAAGGCGTGCGCGTGCCGTTCCAATCGAAGGAACTATTGAGAATCGCTTCCATGAAATCGCCGTTGGGCAGATGATCCGTCCATTGCCGCTGGCCTTGAAAACCGGACACGATCGCGTTGTGACCGAGCGCTTCCTCGCCAGAACCTTTTTTTGCCAGCTTGGGATTTCCGAGCATCAAATCGCGCGCGATGAGCGCCATCTTCACGGAAATTTCCCATTCGCGATTCAATTGCGAACGCGGGCGGGCGGTCTTGGCGGAATTGTAATCCCTGCCTTCCTTACAATGGGTTCTCACCCACGCAATGGCTTTTTCGTATTCCGCTTTGTCAAAAATGCCCCGCTCAATGCGCCGGACAAATTCGGTCATGTCCACCGATTCCACTCTCATGCCCAGGTGGTTTTCAAAAAAGTCCGGATCAACGATGGAACCGGCGATGCCCATCGAGGTGCCGCCCATCGCCAGATAACATTTGCCGCGCATGATCGCCACCGTCAGTCCCGCGCGACTGAACCGCAGAATTTTTTCCCGCACGTCATCGGGAATGGTCTTGTCTCCGGCATCCTGTACGTCGCGTCCGTAAATGCCGAAGGCGGGCAACCCTTTTTGTGCGTGACCGGCAAGCACGGCGGCCAGATACACGGCTCCGGGACGTTCCGTGCCGTTAAAACCCCAGACGGCTTTTGGAATCGTTGCATCCATGTCCATCGTTTCGCTGCCGTAACACCAGCACGGCGTCACGGTCAGCGACACGCCAACACCCTCGCGCGTGAATTTTTCCGCGCACGCGGCCGCCTCGGCCACGCCGCCGATGCACCGCTCGGCGATAACGCATTGAACCGGTTTGCCGTTCGGATAACGCAATTTTTCGCTGATGAGTTTGGCCACGGATTTGGCCAGATTCATTGTTTGCGATTCCAATGATTCGCGCACACCGCCCAATCGTCCGTCAATCGCGGGACGAATTCCAATTTTGGGGAGTTTCTTGAACAGGGGATTTTCCATGATTTTCAGCCTGGTTGGGTTGATTGCAATTTATTTTAACTTGCCGATCGCGCGGCGGCGATAATGTTCGTCCGGGCGATTTTCAATCCGATCCGAATTTTTTTCATCCAAAAATTGCGGCCCGCCAACGGCATAATTTCCGGCCAGAATCGAGGCCCATTTGTCGAGCATCAGCATCGTGTTCAGCACGTCGCGCTCGGTTTGACCCAGAATCACCGGGCCGTGATTGACCATCAAAATGACTTTGGGCGCGGTGTCATGTTCGTCCATGAAATGCCGGAGCGATTTCCGCAACGCCAACGCCAGCCGGATTCCGGGGTCAACGTAAGGAACCACTGCCGGATGACGGCCGCAAACCACAATGGCATCCGGAAAAATGTGGCGGCGAAACGGTTCCGCGCCGGATTTGCTGCAAAGAATTTTCAGCACGGATACCGGATGCGTGTGCCCAACCCATTTTGCGCCGCCTTCCTTCAAACAAATCGCGTGCAAAAAGGTTTCCACCGAGGGCAATCTGGCTTTTTTGTCCACGCGGCAGGCTTCGAGAATTTTTCGGACTTCGTCGTCGGTTTTTTCAGGCTGATTCAGCGCGTCAAAAATCGACGTCATGTTCACACGGGTAAATCCATCGGCGTCAATGTTGGCCAATTGACTGCCGGACGCCTTGACGTAAAACGTTCCGTCTTCCAGATCGGCGCTCACATTTCCTTCGCCAAGGATGGCCAGTTGCCGGTCTTCGCGTCCCAGTTCGCGCGACAGTTGAATCAGCCGCTTCAAGGTTTCCGCGGGTTTCATAAATAATCAGCGCGAAAGAATTTTTTGAAAGCGCGCGTACGCGTCGTTCCAGGCGCCTGGATTTTTGGGCTCATAAATTTGGGGTTCAAACGAGCGCCGCACCAGCGCGCGTCCTTGCGCCAGCGAGCGGATTTCGCCCAGAGCATACAGTTGCATGATGATATTGCCAATCGAAGCGGCTTCCACCGGACCGGCCACCACCGTGCAATTCATGGCATCCGCCGTGAATTGATTCAACAGGTGATTTTTGCACCCGCCACCCACAATGTAAATCCGGTTGATCGGTTTGCCGGTGACCTGCGCGAGTGATTCCTTCACCAAACGGTATTTCAATGCCAGGCTTTCAAAAATGACGCGCGTGAACGCCCCGGTATCCGCCGGCGCGGTTTGTCCCGTGCGATGACAAAATGCAGTCATGGCTTCGGGCATATTCGCCGGAGCCTGAAAATCTGCCGCGTCCGGGTCAAGGAAAGTGGTAAAGGGCGTCGAATTTTCAGCCTGGGCGGCAAGCCCGTCATAATTGACCGGTTTTTCGGTGGTATCCCAGGCGCGTTTGCATTCCTGCAACAACCACATCCCGGCGATGTTTTTTAAAAAGCGTGTGGTGCCAAATACGCCGCCTTCGTTGGAAAAGGTGGCTTGATAACTTCCTTCCGAAATCACCGGACGACTCAACTCGCGTCCCATGCAAGACCATGTCCCCGAACTCAAAAAAACCGGCTCTGATTCTTCCGCCGGCACGCCGGCGACCGCCGATGCCGTGTCGTGTCCGGCAGGCGTGATCACTCGCAACTTTTTTGCGCCGACTTCCACCGCCACGTCCGACCGCAACTCCCCCAGCACGGTTCCGGCATCAACCGGTTTCGTGAAAATTTTTCCGGGCAATTTCATCGCGTTGATGACGTGGCGCTCCCACTCTTGCGTTCTCGGATTGAGCAATTGGCTGGTGCTGGCGATGGATTTTTCGGTCACACTGATGCCGGTTAAAAAAAAGTGGATTAAATCCGGCATGAACAGCAGCCGCTCCGCTTTTCCCAGCCGCGCCGGTGAATTCGTCTCCGCGAGCAATTGAAATAGCGTGTTGAAAAACATGAATTGTATGCCCGTCCGCTGGTAAATTTCTCTTCGCGGCATTCGTCGAAATGCTTCCTCCTGCATTCCCTCCGTGCGGCTGTCCCGATATTGAAACGGCGCGCCAAGCAATTCCCCCTCGGCGTCCAACAGACCGTAATCCACGCCCCAGGTGTCCACGCCGGTGGACACGACGGCTTCCCCGTATTTTTTTATCGCCAGCGCGATTCCTTGTTTGATATGACTGAAAAAACTTTTAAAATGCCAATGCCAGCCGTCTGCTTCATTGACGGAATCAGTTGGAAACCGGTTCAATTCATCCAGTTCCAGACGACTGCCGTTATAGATTCCGGCCACCACGCGCCCGCTCCCCGCGCCAAGATCAACCGCCAGACAGACTCGTTTCTTCCTCATGCTTAATTGATTGATTGCAGTCACATTCAGTGTGTGAATAGCATGAACAAAATCAAAGATGAAATTTCAATACGTCGATAATTTGTGGGACGATGTAACTGCCGCGAAACTTTCACCCGTCGAACTTCTGGTTTACCGCTCCAATTGCCTCGGTGCTGACCGGCGCATCACCAATACCGGCGGTGGCAACACTTCTTCCAAACTCACGGAAAAAGACCCGCTGACAGGCGAACCGGTCGAGGTGCTTTGGGTGAAAGGCTCCGGCGGCGACCTGCGCACTTCCCGGAGGGAAAATTTTTCCTCGCTTTATCAATCGGGGTTTCTCGACCTTCAGAAAATTTACGCCGCGCGAAATGACCGGGGGCTTAAATCGCAGGCCGAGGATGACATGGTGAACATGTATTTTCATTGCACCTTCAACCTTAACCCGCGCCCGCCTTCCATTGACACGCCGTTGCACAGTTTTCTTCCGGGCAGGCACGTCGATCATATGCATCCCAACGCCGTCATCGCCATCGCCGCCAGCCGGCGCTGCGCGGAATTGGTCGGGGAAATTTTCGGCGGGGAAATGGCTTTCGTTCCGTGGCTGCGCCCCGGTTTCGAGCTGGGACTGGCCATGCAGGAAATCTCCCGGAAAAATCCAAAAATCAAGGCCATTATGATGGCGCAGCACGGCTTTATTTCCTGGGATGACGATCCCAAACAATGCTACCTCCGCACCTTGGAATTCATCGAACGCGCGGCGCGGTTCATCGAAAAAAAATACGCCGAAAACGGCGGCGATGCGAAGGCGTTCGGCGGCGCGAAATTTCAAACCCTTCCGGAGGAGTCCCGCCGCCAGGCGTTCGCCTCGATTTTGCCCTGGCTGCGCGGCCGGGTTTCCCGCCAAAAACGCTTCATCGGGACGGTGCAGGACGACGAAAAAATCTTGCGCTTTGTGAATTCAGTTGACGCGCCGCGCCTGGCGGAACTGGGCACCAGTTGCCCCGATCATTTTCTGCGCACAAAAATCAAGCCGCTTTACCTGGATTGGAATCCACAGTCTGAGGACATTCCCGCGCTCAAAAAGAAACTCGCCGCCCGCCTTGAGCAATATCGGGAGGATTACGCAAATTATTACCACCGCTGCAAACATCCCGGTTCGCCCGCCATGCGCGATCCCAATCCGACCGTCATTTTGATTCCCGGACTCGGCCTGATCGCTTGGGGCCGGGACAAAAGTGAATCCCGCGTCACGGCGGAATTTTACAATTGCGCGGTCGAAGTCATGCGCGGCGCGGAGGCCATTGACGAATATGTCTCCCTGCCGCAACCGGAGGCATTCGACATCGAATACTGGCTGCTCGAGGAAGCCAAACTGCAGCGCATGCCCGCCGAAAAAGAACTCGCCCGCCAGGTCGTCGTCGTCATTGGCGCCGGCTCAGGCATTGGCAGGGAAACCGCCCATCGTCTCGTGAAGGAAGGCGCGCACATCGTTTGTGTGGACATCAATCAGGACGCCGCCAATGCCACCGCCAAAGAAATAACCGATAAATACGGCTTGGGCATTGGCGTCGCCGGCACTGGCATTTCGGGTTGTGGTCCGGCCATCGGTTTGGCCTGCGACATCACCCGGCGCGACAGTATCCGCGCCATGCTCGATTCAGTCGCCATTGCTTACGGCGGTTTTGATTCCATTTGCGTCACCGCTGGAATTTTTGTGCCCGGTGACATCACCGGTCACATCCCCGACGATAAATGGGCGCTCACTTTCAACATCAATGTTACTGGCGCTTATCTGGTCGGCGACGAAGCGGCGAAAATTTGGAGGGAACAAAATCTGCCCGGCAACCTGGTTTTGACAACGAGCGCGAACGCTGTTGTCGCCAAAAAAGGTTCCCTCGCCTACGACACCTCCAAGGCCGCCGCCAATCACCTCGTTCGTGAACTCGCCATCGAACTCGCGCCGCTCGTGCGCGTCAATGGCGTCGCCCCTGCCACCGTGGTGCAGGGCTCGGCGATGTTCCCGCGCGACCGCGTCATCGGCTCGCTTGCAAAATACAAAATTGTCTATCAGGATGACGAACCAACCGAATCCCTCGTGAATAAACTGGCGCGATTTTACGCCGACCGGACGTTGACCAACTCGCCCATTACGCCCGCCGACCAGGCGGAAGCCTATTTCATTTTGGTTTCGCAACGGCTTTCAAAAACCACCGGGCAGATCATCACCGTTGACGGGGGTTTATCCGAAGCCTTTCTGCGCTAGAGCATAAACACGACTTCACCGGGTCAATCCCCGTTCGTAAAGGCTTTTTTCACCGTGCGGGCCAGGGTTGTGGCATCGTAGGGTTTGAGCAGACAATTGACGCCTTCGACCAGTTTGATGTCCGAATTGTATAAATCCATGCTGTATCCGGTGGAATAAATAACCCGCATTTTTGGGGTTTCGCGCAAAAGTTGATCTGCCAGTTCACGTCCGGTTATTCCGCCGGGCATCACCATGTCTGTGAGCAGCAGATCAATTTTCCCCCGGTGTTGCGGCCAGAGATTCAACGCTTCCTGCCCGTCCTGGGCCGTCACCACCTGGTGCCCAAGCCGTTTCAAAATCATTGAGGTCAATTCGCGCAGCGGCGCTTCGTCCTCGACCAGGAAAATAGTTCGCGGCTGACCGTTGCCCTCCCAAATCAGATCCGTCCCCGATTCAGGCGTACTTTGTGCCTGACCGTTCGCCACGGGTAAAAAGACCTTGAACACCGATCCGGCGCCCGGCTCGGTTTCAACTTCAATCCACCCTTGATGCTGCTTGATGATGCCGTAAACCGTGGCCAGTCCCATGCCGGTTCCCTTGCCCAACTCCTTGGTGGTAAAAAATGGCTCAAAAATCTTTTGACGCACGGCCTCGTTCATCCCGCTGCCTTTATCGGCCACACTCAACCGCACGAACGTCCCGATTATGGCGTCCGGCTCCCGCTCCTTGTATTGCGCGTCAATCTCCACCAGGTCGGCGGTGATGGTGAGCGGGCCGCCACGCGGCATGGCGTCACGCGCGTTCACCGCCAGATTGATGATAACCTGCTCGAAATTGACCGCATCGGCCAGCACCGCTGGAAGATTTTCCGCGCATTGAATCTCCAAATAGATCTGTTCACCGATGATTCTGCGCAGCATCTTGCTCAGATTGCTCAATGCCTCCTTCAAATCAAGCGGGCGGAGCTGCAACATCTGTTTGCGGCTGAAGGCCAGCAACTGGCGGGTGAGTGAAGCAGCCCGCGCGGCGGCGCGGGAAATTTCATGCAGGGAATCCCCCAGCGTTTCATCCAGGTTTTCCACGTTCAATTGCAACTCCGCGTGGCCTTGAATCACGGTCAGGATGTTGTTGAAATCGTGTGCAATCCCGGCGGCTATCTGGCCGACCACTTCCATTTTTTGCGCCTGCCGTAATTGGTTTTCGATATTCAGCCGCTCTGTGATGTCTTGGATGGACATCAAAAAATGTGACTGGCCTTCCAGTTCAAATGCTTCCGCGGAAATCAGCACCGTCAGGGTCTTCCCTTCCCGCGTGCCCAGTTCGGTTTGTAAATTGCGGACCACGCGTTTGGCCGGAATTGCGTCCAGGATTTCCCGGCTGGTTTCCGGTTGCGGAAATAATTTCAATCCGGCGGGAGTTTGTCCCAAAACCTCTTCGCGTTTGTAACCCGTCAACTCGAGGAAACTTTCGTTGACATCCACGTAAAGCTGTTCGCGGGTGCTTTGCAACAATAATGGAACCGGACTGGCCCGAAACGCCTTCACGAAACGTTCCTCCGAGTGCCGCAACGCTTCATTGGCTTCCTGCAGGTTGCGCGTGCGCTCCTGAACGCGCTCCTCTAATTTGTCATGCGCGGTCTTTAATTCCATCTGCGCTCGAAGGAGTAGTCTGTTTTTGCGCCGGATGGCCAGCGTCCATAAAAGGGCGGATAGAAAAACCACCACGACCCCGGCCAGTGCCAGCATAAGCCGGCGAAGCGTCCACCACGGCGGCGGTTCAAGGACACGAACGTCACTCCCGTCACGAAGGGTCAACAGGAACGAGCGGGCTTTGCCATATTCGTCTCGTTGAATCCGATAGACGCCTGTGATTGCGAGTTTGCTCCCCAATTCCGGTTTTTCCTTTGCCCATTGTTCGGGCTTGTCAAGTTTGGCCTCAAAAATTAAGCCTTGCGCTTGAACTATCAGATGTGTTTCGTCGGACTTTTCCGCAATATCAAGCAACAAACCCTCGGCGTGCACCAGCAAGCCGTCCAAACCCTCATCCACGGATTGCAAGGCCGGCAGTTGTATGGGAATCGGATCGGGGCCGGGTGCTATGCGACGATAGGTTGCTTCCCGTAACACGTAATTCCCCCTTTCATTTCCCGGAAAGCCGACCACTTCAACGCGGTCACCCGGATGCAGCGGTTCGTTCTGTTCGCTCAAGGCCAGAACGCTGTTTTCGCCGTCCTGCACGTACAAGTAGCGTCCCGGCATATCCAATGTGACCGAACCGCGGGTATGGACCCGTTCGTCCAACGTGTTGAACAGATTAAATTGTCTAAGGCTCGCGATGGAGCGCATCGGCAACGCAAACAAATTCGTCGGGGCGGCTTGTTCAACCTGGACATCTTCGAGCGTGGGCGACCAGATTTCGATCCCGGTCAATTGTCGGCGGGAATTCGCATCAACCGCACAAACCCCTTGAACCAATACGACCGCGCCTTGCAACGTTTGCAAATTATCGTCCATGGGAAAATGCACGGTGAATTCTCCACCCGGCGCAACCAGTTGCAACTCGGTTGCCCCGGCAAGCTCGGTAACCTTGCGAACAAAGCCGCGTATTTGAACCCATTGACCGTCTTCCGTGCCGGTCAGGGCATCTTCAAGATTGATGAGCGGTGCATCCGGCGGCAGATTCATGATTCCCGTCTGGCGTGCGACGGCATTGGTAACCACGGGAGCAAATTCGCCCGCGGCGGCAACGCCATCCACCTTCACCATCATGCCCGGCTGAAACCGTCTCCCCCTCTGGAACCGGGGATGCATGACCCGGATGCCGCCGCTGCTGTCTAAAACAAAGATAAATCTCCTTTGGCGATCAACCCACGTCACTAATCCTTCGATGCTGACCGCTGGATGTCGGGCGATGCTTTCTTCGTCCAGGCTGCGGATTTGATCTGCCAGTCGCAGTTTCACCGGGTTCTTCGAATTGGCGTAACCCTCCGCCACATTATTTGTGGTGAGGCAAAATAATCCGTCCTGCAAAATTCGGTCTATGCCTTGAATCGTGGGATGGCCTATCCCTTCGATACGGTCGCCGCGTTGAACGGGATAAAATTGTTTGGTTAGAATCCGGATTTGTCCCGAGTCATCCCAAATGGTGACGGACTGTCCGGGTTGCTGGCTGCGAACTGTGCCTGCAACGCGCACCAATGTTTTGGAATCAGCCGTCGCAAAGTCCTCGGAAGAAGTGACCGGTGTTGAAAACCGGGGATCATCTTTCAATGAACCGATGCTTTCGACATACCTCAAATCCGGAACCCACAAGTTAATGTCGGCTATTTTCCCGAAGGCGTCGTATGTCCCCGAGTATATGCCCCTGACCCGGACAAATTTGCCGGCTAAATCCGGTTGCGCGTGGCCGGAATTTGCCACGTTTACAAATGCGCCGAAATTAAAATTTTCGGCAAGCAACCCCAGTTTCAAAACGTGCGATGAATTCAACGATTCCGAATCAACGAGCGCTTCTGCCTCCACAAAATGGCCGTCGAAGTTCGAAACATCTAGGAATTTCCCCTGCGTGGAAACGGTTTTGATTTCGTTGGATTCAGAAAGAATTTTGACCGAAGTCTTGTCCCATAAAAATTCCTGGTTCACCGGAAGTATCTCGCCGTCAATGGATATTTTGTCTCCCGCCTTGAGTGATACTGGGATTCCTCGCAACGGCAAAAACGTATCCGAGCCATCCGAGTTGCCCCAAAAAACATTCCAAATGGGGTCACAGTAATAAATCAGCAACTCCATCCGGATGCGATGCGGCTGATATTTTTCTTCCGTCGGGAGCGTCCATAACTCGGCCCTATTGGTGATAACCGTCTCGCCGGCGAGTGGCCGCCCGTTTGTTTCCTGGGCGACTGCGGGCGGGCGTGCGATTAAAAGAAATACCAGCGGTAAAAGTCCGGCGGTCATCTTCCCCCAAAAGCGCACTGGTATATGTATTTGACGCAGCATTTTGTTGGTTATTGGCCTAATTAGGGTAAATTGAGCAGCTAACGCGCCAAATTAAGGGGTTTTGAGTTTGTTAAATGGCCATGATTACGACCCCCTCGCTGGCACCAAGGGGTGGCGGATTTATTTAACTCTTCATTGCCGTTGCGACGATTTTTCGTGTAGAAAATCCCCATGTCGGGCCGGGAAAAACTCGCTGAATTCATCGCAGGGTGTCAGAGGCACATCACGGGCGACGAAAAAGATCAGGCACAAATCTTTCTCGACCGTCTTTTTCAAGCCTTTGTCCAACCCGGCTCGTTGCCTGGTCACCCCGTGAATGGGTTGCGTCCGGGTGTTGCAGGAATTTTTGAATTGAGTAAATTGCTGCCCGCCGGGGAGTGCCCTGACTTGGGGAAATCGGATCAGTGGTTTTCGTTCAATGGAAAGTCGTTCCAAAAAAATTATGGAGCAGGAAGAAAAAAAAGTTGAAGCCACCCACATTTTGGAAAAGGAAATCATACCGCCACCGCCACGAAATAAGCGGCGCAGGCTGAAATTTCTTGCGGGTGTGGCTGTATTGATCGTCCTCGTCGCGATAATTTTTTATTACTTTCATTTCGTGGCGCCCTACGAATCCACTGATGACGCTTTCGTTGACGGATATGTCACCATCATAAGTCCGCGTGTGCCGGGTCAGGTCACGCGGCTGCTGGTCACGGACAATCAGGAGGTCAAGGAAGGCGACGTGTTGGTGAAAATTGATCCGCGCGATTACCAAGCGAGTCTCTCCCAAGCCCGCGCTGATTTGGCCGTAGCGCACAGCCAGTCGGATCAATCCCGGGCACAGGTCAAAGTGAGCGAAGCCAAAGTCGCGCAGGCGCAGGCGGCAGTGACCGCCGCCGAAGCGGAGGCTCAACGGGCAAACGATGATCTCAAGCGTTACGAAAATGTTGAAAGCCGGGCGGTGTCCAAAAGTGCCATTGATTTGGCGCAAGCCCAGGCGCGATCCGCCACCGCCGATCTGGAGGCCGCATACAGTCAGACCAACGCCGCCGAAGCGGAAGTGACCTTGAGCGAGGCAGGAGTCGAGACTGCGACCGCCACCGTCCAACAGGCCGAAGCCAAACTTCAACAGGCGGAACTGAATCTTTCCTACACAAAAATTATTGCCCCGCTGGATGGGCGCGTCACCGCCCGCACGGTGCAACCGGGAAATTACGTGCAGCCCGGCCAGGCGTTGCTGGCTCTGGTGCCGAAGAACGTGTGGGTGACCGCCAATTTTAAGGAAACGCAGTTGACCTACATGAAGCCGGGACAACCGGTTGAACTGCGCGTGGATGCTTATCCAAACCGGAAATTCAAAGGCCGCGTGGACAGCCTGCAAGCCGGGACCGGCGCGCGGTTCAGCCTGTTGCCGCCGGAAAATGCGGTCGGCAATTATATCAAAGTCGTGCAGCGCGTGCCGGTCAAAATTGTTTTCGATGAAGAACTGCCGACGAATTTGGATATCGCGCCGGGCATGTCCGTTGTGCCCAAAGTGAAAGTCAAATGAGTGACCCGGCGTCCAGTCCGGCAGTCGAATGGCGGCCGCGCGCCAATCCTTGGCTGATTGCACTGGCGGTCATGCTGACGACGTTCATGGTCATATTGGACACCTCCATCGCCGTGGTGGCGCTGCCATACATTGCTGGCAATCTCGGTGCCACGCAGGACGAATCCACCTGGGTGCTGACGAGCTACCTCGTGGCCAACGCAATTATCCTGCCGGCCAGCACGTGGTTCTCCAGTTTTTTTGGGCGCAAACGGTTTCTGATCGGCTGCACGATTATTTTTACGGCGGCTTCATTGCTTTGCGGTCTGGCCACGAGCATGACGATGCTGGTTGTCGCTCGCGTCTTGCAAGGCTTGGGCGGCGGAGCCATGCAGCCGTTGTCGCAGGCCATCCTGCTGGAAAGTTTTCCGCCGGCCAGGCGCGGCGCGGCCACGGCCTTGTTCGGCATCGCCATTGTGGTTGCCCCAATCCTCGGCCCCACATTGGGCGGCTGGCTGACGGATAATTGGTCGTGGCGCTGGACTTTTTACATCAATCTGCCCGTGGGCCTGCTTGCGTTCTTTTTGATGTCGTGGCTGGTGGAAGACCCGCCTTACATTCGGAACAAGCAGCCGGGACGCTTTGACGGAATGGGATTTGCCCTGGTGGCGCTGTTTCTTGGAACATTGCAAATCATCCTCGACAAGGGGCAGGATGCCGACTGGTTCTCGGCCATCTGGCTGCGTTGGTTCGCTGTCATTTCCGTCCTGTCCTTCATCGCATTTATCGTGCGCGAACTGGTTGCTAAAAACCCGCTCGTGGATTTGAGTGTTTTCAAGAACCGCAACTTCGCGGTGAGCTGCGGTTTGTTCGGGCTGTTCGGCTTCGCGCTGTATGCGCTGATCGCCCTGCAACCCCTGTTTGTTCAGACGCTGCTTGGTTATACCGCTTTTGATGCCGGGCTTTCCGTTAGTCCGCGCGGAGTCGGTGCGTTTGCCGCGCTGTTTTTTGTCGGTGTACTGGTGGGCAGGGTTGATTCGCGCCTGCTGGCGGGGATCGGCTTCGCGGCGGTCGGGCTGGCCAGCTTTCTGTTAAGCCGGTTGAGCCTGCAAATGACGATCAGCAGCGTCATCCCGGCAAACATGATCGCCGGCTTTGGCACCGGTTGCATCTTCGTGCCTTTGACGACGCTGGCGGTGGGCACGCTTCGCAACGAACAAATTGGCAATGCCTCCAGCCTGCAAAATCTGATCCGCAACATCGGCGGCAGCATCGGCCTTTCCGCTGTTTCCACCCTGCTGCAACGCTATTCGCAAACCCACCAGTCAATGATGGTCGCACAAATGTCCCCGTTAAACCCCCAATTCGAGCAAAAATCAGCCGTGCTTCAAAAGGTATTCGAGCAACGTTTTAGCCCGGCGGATGCCCTGGCGCATGCGGACGGTTTTCTTTATCGCACGCTGCTCCAGCAGTCCGACTATTGGGCGTTTATGAATGTGTTTCTCCTGGTCACCTGTTTTTGCGCGGTGAGCGTTTTATGTGTGCTAACTTATGAAAAGCCCCGGAAGATTCACGCCGTGGCATTGAGTGATTAGCGACAAACGACGATATGAAAGAAATTCTTCTCATTGATCAAGAATTTGGCGCGGGTGCCATCACCATCGGCGAGAAACTTGCCCAGAGGCTGGGCTGGAATTTTTTTGACCAGGTGCTGACCGATGAAATCGCGCGGCTGGCAAAAATTCCGGTTGAAGTCTGCGGGCGGCGCCTGGAACGTAATGATCCCTTTCTCCAGCGATTGGTCAACGTCATCTGGCGCGGGAGTTTTGACCGGAACCTGCCGTCGCCTGATCTGGCCATTTTAGACTCCACCCGCCTGGCTTCTTTGCTTCAAAAAGTGATCGAACAGACCGCTGAAAAAAAACCGTGCGTGATCGTGGGACGCGGCGCGCCATTTTTTCTGCGCGACCGCACCGACACTTTTTCGGTTTTTCTGTATGCCTCGCGCGAGCTCAAGTTCCGCCGGGTGCTCAAACGCGTTGGCAACGAAGCGGAGGCCGTTAATTTGGTGGATACCATCGACGAGGATCGCCGGAAGTTTGTGAAGCACAAATACGGCCACGAATGGCCGAACCGCGAGCTCTTCCAGGCCATGTTCAACACGGGCATCGGTGACGACGAAACCGCCGAGGCGATCCTGAATCTCCTGAACGCCGCCAATCGAAAAGAGGAGGCGGGCAAGGCATGAAACCGGCAATCGTCATAATGACAGCGTGCCTGGCTCTCCTGGCCGGTTGTGCCGTGGGACCGGACTACCAACCGCCCAAAGCAAGCGTGTCGGCACAATGGACATCGCCTCTCGCCGGCGGCGAAATAAACAGCCCCGCCGACCTTGCGGCCTGGTGGAAGAATTTCGGCGACACCAATCTCGATTCGCTCATGGCGATGGCTGTCCAATCCAACTTCACTTTCCGCGTTGCCGAGGCCCGCGTGCGCGAAGCGCGCGCCGAACGGGACGTCACTGCCGGCAGCTTGTGGCCTTCCGTCGGAAGTTCAGCTTCCTATTCGAGGAATCGCTATGGAGCCCATGCGTTTCCTCCGCTAGCGAGCTTTGGCGTCCCCTTGGACTACAACCTTTACAATGCCAGTTTTGACGCCGCCTGGGAACTCGACATCTTCGGCGGCACTCGGCGGGCCGTGGAGGCCGCCAACGCTGAAATTGGCGCTGCGGAATACGGCCGTCGCGACGTGCTGGTCTCGTTGCTGGCCGAAGTCGCGCGGAATTACATCGGGGCGCGCGGTTACCAGCAACGCCTCGCCATCACGCTTCAAAATATCGCCGTCCAGCAGGAAATCTTGAACCTGACCAGCAACCGCTTTCAAAACGGATTAAGCAGCGATCTCGACGTTCAACAGGCCACCGCGCTGCTGACCGACACCGGGGCGGAGGTGCCTTCCCTGGAAACAGATTTCGATCAATCCGTCCGCCATCTGGCTGTGCTGCTTGGCCGGCCGCCGGACGCGTTGATGAACCAAATGTCCGTTGAAAAACCTGTTCCGCTTGCGCCGCCCGCGGTCCCGGTGGGATTACCATCCGATTTGCTGCAACGCCGGCCCGATATTCAACAAGCTGAACGCGAACTGGCCGCCGCCACCGCGCGCATCGGCGTGGCCAAATCCGACTTGTTCCCGAAATTTTCGCTGACGGGGTTTGGCGGTCTGGAAAGCATTTCGGTGGGCAATTGGTTTGATTACGCCAGCCGGTATTGGTCCGCCGGTCCGACCGTGCAATGGGAAATTTTTGAGGCTGGTAGCATCCGGGCCAATATCCATGTCCAGAACGCCCGCCAGGAACAGGCGCTGGATTCTTACCAGCAAACGGTGCTGGTCGCATTGGAAGATGCCGAAAATGCGCTCACCGCCTATGCCGGGGAACAAGTCCGGCGCGAATCCCTGTTTCAATCCGTGCAGGCGAATCAACGGGCGTTGGACCTCTCCACCCAACTTTACAATAGCGGCTTGGCGGACTTCCTGCACGTGCTGGATTCTGAACGCTCGCTTTACGCGTCGCAGGATGCCTTGGTGCAAAGCGATCAAACAATTTCTATGGACCTCGTGCAGCTTTACAAAGCGCTCGGCGGCGGCTGGCAAACCATCGAAGACCCGACTTCACAGAACCCCAATGTGACAAGCCACAATTCCTTGCGCGGCTTGGGCATAAACGATTGAGACGCACAGCCGCGATTCTATTCCTGAGCTTGTTAAATGGCCATGATTACGACCCCTCGCCGGCACTAAATGGTGGCCGTCTGCAAGGACCGCCACATTGACATCACCAGCACGAACGTTGGAAGGAGCGGGACGGAAAATCAAAGTTCATCGTCCGGCGTCAGTCGAAGCGAGCAACGGCGCTATTTTGTCGAGCCGGCACGATTCACGACCTTGAAGCGCGGCGGGGTGCACCACGGTTTTCAGGTCGAGGCCATCGTTTACAATGGCGGCCACCGTTTTCCGACCGGCGCACCCGGCAGGGAGGAATTGCTGCCATACAAATTGATTACATTCAACCAGCGGTAGCTCGGCGCGCGGGTAGCCTGACTGGCACAGTGAAGCTCCCGCCCGTCAGCAAAATCAGAGACGGTTCCCTGAAAGCTGCCCTGATTTTCCGACTTGCCTGACTCGCTCCGCTCCGAATAAAAGGTTTTTCCGAAGCCAAAACAAGTTCTCGATACCGCGAACCGCGTTTGCTAATTTTTGGCATTGTATGGCTGAACTGCGCGAATCATTTCTGGGCTTGGTCAATGACCACTTCCAATCAGCGGACAATTTCTGCGGCCAATTCGCACCATAAATTATATGGCACTCGAAACGACCATCTCCGACATCACGGCTCGCCTGCGCCAAGGAAAATTCCCGAACGAGCAGGCGATTTCACAAGGAATCGTTCTGCGAGTGTTTCAAGAACTCGGCTGGGACACTTGGGACACCAATGTGGTGTGGCCCGAATATCAAACGGGCGAGGGGCGTGCGGACTTCGCATTGTGCCATCCAGCCTCGAAACCGGCGGTGTTCACGGAAGTCAAACAACCCGGCAAAGCTGAGGAGGCCGTTCGGCAAGCACTTGAATATGCGTTCCATGCAGGCGTGCCGTTCGTGGTGTTAACCGACGGCAGAACCTGGAGTTTCTACCTCCCGGCAGAACAAGGTAGCTACGAGGATCGTCGGGTTTACAAATTAGACCTTTACGAACGTCCACCCGCCGAGGCCGCCGAAATCCTCATCCGCTACCTTGAACGCGGCAGAGTTGAGTCGGGTGAAGCACTCGAAGCAGCGCGAAAGGAATACCGTAGCCGCAACCGCCGGTCGCAGGCGAAAGCCGCGATTCCGGAGGCGTGGCGCGAGTTGGTGGAAAAAGGCGACGAACTTCTGGTGGATATGTTGACGAGTGCCGTCGAGTCAAAGGCAGGCGTTCGACCAGACGCTGACGATGTGGCTGAATTTCTCGTCGGCCTCAGGAAGCCGGTCTTCATTGAGACATACCCTGATAGCGGGAAGCAGCCGACCACCCCGATAGCGTCACGTCCGATCGCGCCCCGCCCGATTGCGGAGTCATCGCGTAGTGGCAAACTGGTTCTTCAGGGAAAGGGATACGCCTATCACAACGCCAAAGACGCCATGGTCATCGTGCTGCGGGAACTCGCCAAATTCGACCCCAATTTTCTTGAGCGCTGCTCACAACACCCAGATGCCCAAGGCCGCAAGCGGCGCTACATCGCACGGACACCGGAAGAACTCTACCCCGATCGTGAAGATCTTCGCGAAATGCGAGAGGAATTGCCGGGTGGTTGGTTGGTGGCAACCAATCTCAACAACGTGCTCAAGAAAACGATCATCCGACTTGCCACCGAAGTCGCCGGGCTGAAATTCGGCAAAGATGTAGTTGTGGAATTCTAACCACAGTGAGCAATCACCGTGTATTACATACGAACGCAAAATGAAACTTCACATTCAAGACCCGGCGGACCCAAAAGCGCCGTTCCTACACGAAAAGATTCTTGAAATATGCCAGGGTGCGGCGCGAGGTGGGGGAGCCTTTTCATTTGCCTCGTCCG
>JBEKBA010000028.1:0-52674 GCA_050015635.1 Verrucomicrobiota bacterium | reverse complement strand
CTTCGTCAAAGCAAACAATTTTGACCTGACCGGTTTTGCCTGCGTCACGAACTGCATTCAAAATTGCCGGACCATTGTAACTGTAAAGTCCGACGAGACACGCGATATCAGGGTATTTCACCAGCGTGTCCTCGGCATTTTTCTGCGCGCGAACGTGATCGGCATCGTCGGTGCGCACGTCAATAATTTGAACGTTCGACCCCTCCAGCACTTTTTTAATTCCGGCCATGCGGTCTTTCGCGTTCTGCGCGTCAAGAAAACCGACAAACAACATGATTTTGCCGCCATTGGGCAAGGCTTCTTTAATCATTTGTCCCGCTTGTTCGCCTGCCGCTTCGTTATCCGTGCCGATGTAGCAAACGCGTTTGCTGTCCGCTGCGTCGCTATCGCAGCAAATCAAGAGCACCTGACTGGCGATCTTGTTCAGGAAATCAATCTGGTTTGCCGGATCAATCGGACTGACGGCAATGCCGTCCTCGCCGCGCGCAACCAAATCGTCTAAAATCTGCTGTTGCTCCGCCGCGCTGCCGCTGGAGGGAATCTGAAAATCCACGTCCACGTCGCCCAATTCCTTGGCCGCGTCGAGGCAGCCTGAACGCGCAATCGTCCAGAAATTCGCCGCGTTGTTGCTCACGAAGGCGAGCTTCAGTTTTTTGACGGGCGTGCCGGAAGCAGTCGTCGTATTTTCTTTTTTGCTGCAACCAGACCATGCCAGTACCAGGCAGATTATGGGAACGATGAATTTTAGTGTTTTCATGGATGGATTTGGTTTTGTCTTTTTATCGGCTCAAATGATTGCGTGGAAAATTTATAAATGATGGTCTCTTTATGCGTCTCGCCCGGCTTCAATCCGGTCGGGGGAAAGCCCGGATGGTTTGGCGAATCTGGATAAATCTCTTTATAAAAATATCGATTCATTTCTGGCCGTAATACGCTTTCGATCCGTGTTTGCGCAGGAAATGTTTGTCGAGCAACGCTGACGGCATGGGTTGAATTTTCGGATTGATGCGCAAAGTCTCGCCTGCCAGTCGTGCGATGAATTCCAGAATCGCTGCGTTGTGAACCGCATCGTCAACATTTACACCCCAGGTGAACGGCCCATGGCTCGCAACCAACACCGCCGGATGTTCCAGTGGGTTTATTTTTTTGAAAGTCTCCACGATGACAAGTCCGGTGTTTTTTTCGTAATCGGTTTTTATTTCGGCGGGCGTCAGCGCGCGCGTGCAGGGCACTTCGCCATGCCAGTAATCCGCCTGCGTCGTGCCATAAGACGGAATATTTTTCCGCGCCTGCGCCCAGGCGGTCGCAAAAAGGCTGTGCGTGTGAACGACGCCACCGATTCCTTTGAACGCGCGATACAATTCCAGATGCGTCGGCGTGTCTGAACTCGGCTTGAGGTAACCATCCACGATGTTGCCGGTTTCGAGCGACAGGGCAACCATATGATCCGGCTTCATGCCGCCGTAAGGCACGCCGGACGGCTTGATGACGACAATGCCGCGCGCGCGGTCAATCCCGCTGGCGTTGCCCCAGGTCTGCACAACCAAACCTTCGGCGACCAATTTCAAATTCGCCGCGCATACTTGTTTTTTTAATTCTTCGAGCATTTGGGAACCGGCAAAATTATCTTCGCGCCCGGGCGCGAATGTCAATGAGTTGCTTCATCACGCCATGCAAATTACCGTTCCACTCGCGCGTGCCGAACGCGTCGTGCAAGGTTTTGTAAACCGGATACAACTCGCGATAAACCGCGTGCGCCTTCGGATTCGGCTTGTAAATCTTCGGCTTCAAGCCCGTCATCGCTTTTTGTGCATCGGCAAAATTTTTGTGAATGCCGGCCACGACCGCCGCTGCGATGGCCGAACCCAGCGCGCACGTCTGCGCCGAACGCGAAACTTTCATCGGACGACCCGTAACATCGGCATAAATTTGTATCGTCAGCGCGCTTTTCTCCGCAATGCCGCCACAGTTTATAACCTGCTCAATCTTCACGCCGTATTCTTCAAACCGGTTGATAATCGCCAGTGCGCCGAACGCTGTCGCCTCGACCAGCGCGCGATAAATCTCGGCGGGCGTGGTATAAAGTGTCTGGCCGATGAGCAAGCCGGTGAGCCGCTGATCCACCAAAATGGTGCGATTGCCGTTGTTCCAATCCAGCGCGAGCAGGCCGGATTCGCCCGGTTGCAACTTCGCCGCCGCCCGGTCCAGGTCCGCATGTGAAAAGACTCTGTTTCCGCCCGGCTTGATGTAATTCACAAACCAATTGAAAATATCGCCGACGGCGGACTGTCCGGCTTCGAGTCCATAAAATCCGGGCAATACACTGCCGTTCACGATGCCGCACAAACCCGGAATGTCAGCCAGTTTTTTGTCGCCCGGCGCGACGGCAATGTCGCAAGTGCTCGTGCCAATGATTTTGACAAGTGTGCCCGGTTCAATCCCGGCGCCAATCGCGCCGAGGTGCGCGTCAAACGCACCGACGGCAACCGGAATTCCCGACGGCAAACGGGTTTTCTTCGACCATTCCGTCTTCAAACCACCGGCGGCATTGTCAATCGAACGAACGCGCGGACAAAGCCGGTTGCGTAATTCTCCGAGTTTTGGATCAAGTTGTGAAAGAAATTCCACGTCGGGATGGCCGCCCCAATCCTCGTTGAACATCGCTTTGTGGCCGGCAGCGCAAATGCCCACGGTCAATTGGTCCGGCGACTCCGTGTCCGTAAGCGCGGCGGGAACATAATCAGCCAGTTCAATCCATGAATGCGCGGCGTCAAAAACTTCCGGCGCCGTTCGCAAACAATGTAAAATTTTACTCCAAAACCATTCGCTTGAATAAATCCCGCCGCACTTGGCGAGAAATTGCGGACGGATTTTTTTTGCGAGCCCGGTGATTTCCACAGCTTCGGTAACGCCAGTGTGGTCTTTCCACAACCATGCCATCGCCGCCGGATTTTTGGCAAATTTTTTATTGAACGCCAGCGGCTGGCCGTTTTCATCCACCGGTAACGGTGTGCTGCCGGTCGTGTCCACGCCGAGACCGGCGACTTGTTCCGGTTTGAAACCGCGGACTTTTTTCTTTGCATCGGCGAGTGCTTTTTTAATCGTGACTTCCGCGCCTTTCACGTAATCGGCGGGGTGCTGACGCGCCAGATTTGGATTGTGCGACAAAATCACGCCCGCAGCGCCATGTTCGTAATTCCAGATGGCGGTGCCGGCTTCACGCCCGTTGGCGGTGTCAACCACCAACGCGCGAACCGAGTTTGTTCCGTAATCAAGACCGATGGTATAGTTTGCGCTCATCGTGGAAATTTAATTTGAATCCGGGGCCGTTTCCAAACGCGTTTCAGCCTGAGTGGAAAATGTTTCAGGATTTGCTTTCCAATGTGCCTTACTGACGACATTCCAATAAACATCGTAACGCTCATGGACTGTCTTATAATACGGAATCAGTGTCACGTCGTCTGGTTGTCCCAGATTTTTTGTGTGAAAAATCAAAGGCTTGCCTGTCGGCTCGACGGGCTTGAGCCATGAGTTTGGGTCGTGTATGTCAAGTTTGTGTTTGAAGTTTCTTCACAAGCTCCTCCATTGTCCAGTTGTGATTCGTGAGACGTGCGCCTCCTTGTCCGCCGTAGCCATCTGGCGAAGGCTGGATTGTCCGCCGTAGCTTTCCCGCCATCCGTAGTTTTAACAGAGGATGGAGCGAAGGCTGGATTCATTCATACTTCATCATTTTGGTCGCGCCGTGCGCCCTGTTTTTGGGCTACGAACCAACCCCTTTATACAACCCTTTTCAAACTTTTTACGCGGCCCAAACGCCGGACACACGGTAGTGCCTTAATTTGAAATCATCTTGGCTTCGGCAAATTGGGCGGCTGGGTCATAATTTAACATCAAGCTCCAAGAGTCGGCGTGCTATCGGACGCCCCAACTCCAAATGCTCGGCTGTGTCACTGGCAACGCCGATAGTGTCACGCGCTGTCCGATGAAGATACTCAACAAGCTCCTGCTCGGAACGGCTTCCAGCTAAAATCCGATAAACCGGCGCGATGTAAGAATCATACTCATCTTCCGGCGCAGCACCGGAAACACCGATAGGATCCCACTCGTGATAAAGAATCTGACGAATAGAATCCTGAATCTCTGCCGCTCTTTTGTCTCTCGCTGGCGGCTTCGCAGACGTATTCAAACTGGCTGGGCTTTGGCGCGCAGCAATGGCGTGCGGAGGATTACATCAGGAAAGAATGCTTGAACTCTCTTTGCAAATCCTCAGTCAACATTTTGTAAACACGATTCAATTATGGCGTAAATGCCAAATGCTTCACATATCAAAGAACAAACCATTCTAACGAGCATTTATTTGCTTACCTGACATGCCTCAGCCAGCGGCCAGCCTGAGACCACCCGTTCGATTTCTTTAATCATCCCAACCTAATTGGTCATGGAATTCATAAATATTTGGTAGGGTAACACCCCATAGCCGCTGCAAAGTCTTCGGGTGCATTGTGGGGGGCGGAAAGTGGAACACTCTTTCAAAATCAAGAGTCCACCGTCCCGATGAATCATCAACAAACAAACTGAACTGTCCGTGACCGTGAATATTTTCTGGTCGCAGGACAAACTAGAAACATCCAGCCATGAAACACAATCATAACCACGACAACGCTCCAAGCACGCAACTTGTGCCAGTTCGTTTTGAATTTACGCATCCGACGGCCAAAACTGTTTGCGTCGCGGGAACTTTTAATAATTGGCAGCCTGAAGCCAAGACGCTGCATTCCTCCGGCGTCGGCAATTGGTGGAAAGAAACACCTCTCGCACCCGGCACCTACGAATACTGCCTCGTGGTGGACGGCGAATGGATGCCCGATCCGCTCGCCAGAGAATCCGTGCCCAACCCGTTCGGCGGAAGAAATTCCATTTTGAAAGTGGCCAGTTCGCCGGAAGCGGCTCATCTCGCCGACGCAGAAAATTTACCGTTGAAAAAGAAGACAAATGGAAATGGGAGAAATACATGAGCAAATATAGATTTTCCCAAGCTGAAAACCAAAACCCGGTTCGTGCATCACGGGCCATTGCCATTGCGGAATTAAACCAAAACGAAATTGATTTTGCGCCAGCACCGGACGAAGCGGCCAGTTATGTGAGCTGTGGTTCGCCGCAGGGGCATGAAGTGCAGCACTGGCTGGCGGCTGAGGCGCAATTGCTTGCAGAACGCAAACTCACCCAGGTTCATGGTTTTCATAACCGAATAAATTTTCCGGGCAACCCACCATGAAAGAATCCATTTGTGAAAACATCCATCACTAATCTCATGGAAACACACGCAATTTATGAAACGGAAAACGACATCTCGCTCAAGCGCCGGTCGGACAAGCTTGACGAGGACGCGCCAACGCGTCGGTGTCGCCGCCGACCACGGCGGATTTGAGTTAAAGAAACAACTCGTCGGAAAATTGCGCGAGGCCGGTCATGAAGTAATTGATTTCGGTGACCGCCGGCCGAAGTTGGACGATGATTATCCAGATTTTGTCGTGCCGCTGGCCCGCGCGGTTGCGCTTGGTGAACTGGATCGAGGAGTTGCCGTCTGTGGCAGCGGTGTTGGAGCATCAGTCTGCGCGAACAAAGTGGCGGGTGTTCGTGCCTGCCTGATTCATGAAACCTTTTCAGCGCATCAAGGTGTCGAGGACGACAATCTGAACATGATCTGCATGGCCTCGACCCCAAGGCGGTGCGGGTGGAGCTTTATGCCGACGGAATCAAAGACAGCCCTCCGGTGCGGCAGGAAATGACCTGTCTTCATCCACTGGCGGACGAATCAGGCGGCTACGCTTACAGCGCAACCGTGCCTGCGGCTCGTTCAACGGCAGATTACACGACGCGAGTAATGCCGCGGTGCGACGGAGTGGCAATTCCACTGGAAGATGCCCGAATCCTGTGGCAGCGATAATTTTATTGAAGCCAATAACATGAAAAATCCAATCGAATACACAATCGTTGCGGTGCCTTTTCACGCCGATGCCGCAACTCATGAAGAGCTTTCGCGGAAAGTGAACGAAAAACTAAGCGGCGGTTACGAACTCTATGGATCACCGTTTTTCAGCGAGGAGATGATGTATCAGGCCATGACAAAACCGATTTCGCCGAACTAACTGGCGAACAACCACATGAAAAAAGGCTCACCAATCAAAACATTATTTGTGGACATTGGTGGCGTCCTGCTCACCGACGGCTGGGATCATCATGGCCGCCGACGGGCGGCGAAACATTTTAAGCTGGACTGGGCCGAGATGGAGGAGCGGCATGGCTTGAACTTCGAAACGCACGAGGAGGATAAAATTACTTTCAACGAATATTTAGACCGCGTTGTGTTCTATCAAAAACGCCCATTCAAACGAGCCGAGTTTCGATGCTTCATGTTCGCGCAGTCGAAATCTTACGCCGAGATGATTGAACTGGTTCGCAATCTGAAAGCCAAATATGAATTGAAGATTATTGTCGTCAGCAACGAATCGCGTGAATTGAACGCGCATCGAATTGGCAAGTTCAAGCTAGCCGAGTTTGTGGATGCCTTTATTTCCTCCTGCTTCGTTCGTCTCCGAAAACCGGACGCGGATATTTTCAAGCTGGCGCTGGACATCGCCCAGACACCCGCGCGGCAGATTGTCTATATCGAAAACACCCCGCTCTTCGTCCAAATCGCAGAAGGTTTTGGGATTCGCAGCATTCTTCACACGGATTACAAAACCACCTGCGCGAAACTGGCTTCGTTTGGATTGCAGAATGACGAAAGAGTCATCCATGAAACCCGCTGATCCAAATATCCTGACAATCAATGGTGGTTCGTCGAGCATCAAGTTCGCGCTGTATGCGGCGGTCAAACCGCTGAAGCGCGGGTTGCATGGAACGGTTGACCAGATCGGCTTGAGCGGAACAAATCTGACTTTTCACGACGCGGATGGAAAACCATTGGCCAGTCGCAAACTCACCGCTGCCGATCACAAATCAGCGGCGAATTTTCTGATGGGCTGGCTTGAAAAGCAAAATGATTTTGAATCCGTCCGGGCGGTGGGACACCGCGTCGTTCACGGCATGAAACATACCGAGCCTGAAATTGTTACCCAAAAATTGCTGAGTGAACTGCGTCGCATCAGCCCAAACGACCCGGATCATTTGCCGCGTGAGATTGAACTCATCGAGGTGTTTCGCCAACGACATCCGAAATTGCCGCAAGTGGCCTGTTTCGACACGGCGTTCCACCAAACCATGCCGCGCGTTGCCAAGCTGCTGCCGATTCCACGACGCCTCGATGCCAAAGGAATTCAGCGCTATGGTTTTCACGGTTTATCCTATGCCTACTTGATGGAGGAACTTGCGCGCCTCGGCGACCCGGCGGAAACGAAAGGTCGCGTCATCCTCGCGCATCTCGGCAATGGCGCAAGCATGGCCGCCGTGCGCGATGGCAAAAGCATTGATACGAGCATGTGCTTCACGCCGACGGCAGGATTGGTAATGAGCACCCGCACGGGGGATTTGGACCCCGGCCTCGCGCCATATCTCGCGCGAACCGAAAATATGTCCACCAAACAATTTTACGAAATGGTTAATCACGAGTCGGGTCTGCTCGGCGTTTCGGAGACCAGCTCCGATATGCGGGACTTGCTCGACCATGAAAAAGAGGATGTGCGGGCGACGGAAGCCGTGGCGCTGTTTTGTTATCAGGCGAAAAAATGGATCGGTGCTTATGCTGCCGCGCTCGGTGGCTTGGACACACTTGCTTTCGCCGGAGGCATCGGTGAAAATGCACCCGTCGTCCGAGCGCGCATCTGCGAGGGTTTGAAATTTCTGGGTATCGAACTGAATGAACCCCGCAACGCGAAGACTGCGGCGGTGATTTCCACGAATTCCAGTCGCGTCACTGTGCGCGTCATTCGCACGGACGAAGAACTCATGATCGCGCGCTCAGTCCTGCGTTCCTGTCCGGCAATCACAGCGGGGAAAATGAAACTAAATTAGCACACATCTTATCCGCAACCGCAATCTCGAACATCAATTGAACATCATGAAAGCCACACAAAAGCTGTACGACCTGGGCCAGAGCCTCTGGCTCGACAACATCACGCGCGACCTGCTGAACAGCGGCACGCTTAAACGCTACATTGGCGAGTTATCGGTGACTGGGCTGACCTCAAACCCGACCATCTTTGATCATGCCATCAAGAGTTCCTCCTACGACGTTGCCATCCGCGAGGGACTGGAAAAGGGGAAATCCGGCGAGAGCCTCTTTTTTGATCTGGCACTGGACGATCTCACTCGCGCCGCCGACCTGTTTCGGCCAATTCACGATCGCACGAACGGCGTTGACGGGTGGGTGTCGTTGGAAGTATCGCCATTGCTGGCGCATGACACGATCAGCACCATCGCCGCCGCCAAGAAATTATCCGCGCGGGCGGGACGGCCCAATCTGTTCATCAAGATTCCTGGAACCAAGGAAGGTTTGCCGGCCATCGAGGAAGCGATTTTTGCGGGCGTGCCGGTCAACGTGACGCTCCTATTTTCACCAGAGCAATATGTGGCGGCGGCAGAGGCGTATTTGAGTGGCATCGAACGGCGCATCGCCGCCGGACTTAACCCGCAGGTCGGCTCCGTGGCCTCAATGTTCATCAGCCGTTGGGATGTGGCCGTGGCGGGCAAGGTTCCGAAGACATTGGACAACCGGCTCGGCATCGCCATTGCCGGTCGCATTTATCAGGCATACCTCAAACTATTAAGCAACCCGCGCTCGCAGCGTGCGTATAATGCCGGTGCCCGGCCGCAACGACTCCTATGGGCAAGCACCGGCACCAAGGACCCGAAAATCTCCGACATTCTCTATATCAAAGCTCTTGCATCGCCTTTCACGGTCAACACGATGCCCGAAGAAACATTGAAAGCTCTCGCCGATCATGGCGAACTTGGCAAAATCATGGCGGTGTACGGTGGCGATTGCGAAAAAATCCTGGCCGAGTTTGCCAAGGCCGGCATCAATGTGGACAGTCTGGCCGCGCAACTTCAGGACGAGGGCGCAAAATCGTTTGTGAAATCCTGGAATGAATTGCTGGCGGTGATCGCAAGCAAGAGCACCGCGCTCAAGCAAGCCGCCTGAGCCGACAGTCGAAACAATAAAAGAAATACAAGCATGGCAACCAATCTCAAACCACTCACCCAACGCCCGGCTTGGAAAGCGCTCGCGGTGCATCACAAACAAATCCAAAAACTGCATTTGCGAAAACTTTTTGCCGAAGATGAAAAACGCGGTCAAAGATTCACTGCCGAAGCAGCGGGATTGTTCCTCGATTATTCCAAGAACCGCATTACGGACAAAACGTTGAAGCTGCTGCTGCAACTAGCGGACAAATCCGGTTTGCGTGCGAAAATTGACGCGATGTTCAGTGGTGAAAAAATCAATGTCACGGAAAACCGCGCCGTCCTGCACGTCGCGTTGCGCGCACCGAAAGACGCAACCATTCTCGTGGACGGGAAAAATGTCGTGCCGGAAGTTCACGCTGTGCTCGACAAGATGGCGGCGTTTTCCAATCGCGTCCGCAGCGGCGAATGGAAAGGCTTCACCGGCAAGCAGATCAAAAACATCGTCAACGTCGGCATCGGCGGTTCCGACCTTGGCCCGGTGATGGCTTACGAAGCGCTCAAGCATTATAGCGAGCGCAGCCTGACCTTCCGCTTTGTGTCGAACGTGGACGGAATTGATTTCGTGGAAGCGACGCACGATCTCGATCCGGCGGAAACACTGTTCGTCATTTCGTCAAAAACTTTCACGACGCTGGAAACGATGACCAACGCGAAAAGCGCGCGCGATTGGTCGCTTAAAGGATTGGGCGGCGATGTTAAAGCCGTGGCAAAACATTTTGTCGCCGTCTCGACGAATGCGGAAAAAGTTTCCGCGTTTGGAATTGATACGGCCAATATGTTCGTTTTCTGGGATTGGGTTGGCGGACGCTACTCGATGGATTCGGCCATTGGTCTTTCGACGATGCTGGCTATTGGCTCGAAAAATTTCCAAACAATGCTTGCTGGTTTTCATGCGATGGACGAACATTTCCGCACCGCGCCGTTTAAAAAAAACCTGCCGGTGCTGATGGGACTTTTATCTGTTTGGAACAATGACTTCTTTGGTGCGGAGACCGTGGCGGTTTTGCCTTACGAACAATACTTGAAACGATTTCCGGCTTACCTCCAACAATTGACGATGGAGAGCAACGGCAAGCACGTCACGCTTGACGGGAGAAAAGTGAATTATCAGACCAGCCCGATTTATTGGGGCGAACCCGGCACCAACGGTCAGCACTCGTTTTATCAATTGATTCATCAAGGCACGCGGCTGATCCCGTGCGATTTCATTGCGTTCGCACACGCACTCACGCCGCTTGGCCGACATCACGATATTTTGCTCGCGAATGTTTTTGCACAAGCCGAGGCGCTGGCTTTTGGAAAAACTGCCGCCGAAGTGAAAGCCGAAGGCGTGCCCGCCGCGCTCGTGCCGCACAAGGTGTTTGAAGGCAATCGTCCGTCCAACACGATTCTCGCGGAAAAACTCACACCGGAAATGCTTGGCAAATTGGTCGCGCTTTACGAACACAGCGTCTTCACGCAGGGCGCGATTTGGAACATTGATTCATTCGATCAATGGGGTGTGGAACTTGGAAAAGTTCTGGCGCAGCGCATCGTCCCCGAACTGGAAAACCAAACCGCACCTAAACTGAAACATGACGGTTCGACAAATAATTTGATCCGTCGTTACCGCAAATTGAAGTCGGCGAAATGAAGACTCGCGGCTGGATTTCGTTTTCGGCGCGGGGTGTCCTGCCATAATTCCCGGTAGGGTTTTACCCTATAGCAAAGCCGCCCTCCGCCAGCGCAAATTTGAGCGTTAGCATCCGTGCCGGCGCGGTGAACCGATTTTTCCAACACACTGTCGGCCAAACGCCAGCGGCGAACAAAAACGAAACGCAGAAAACGAAAGAATTATTATGTTAAGCAAAGTCAAAACCCTGGAGGGTTACAAATTGGACAGCCTTGATGGGGAAATCGGGAAGGTCAGAGAATTCTACTTCGATGACCGGCACTGGACCATCCGCTATCTGGTCGCAGAAACCGGAACCTGGCTCGCGGACAGACAGGTGCTGATTTCCCCGTATGCGCTGGTCGCCGTGAATAAAGAAGAAAAAAACATTGCCATTGATTTAACCAAAAAGCAGATTGGGGACAGTCCCTCCCTGGACAGTGACAAGCCCGTCTCGCAACAATTCGAACAGGCCTACTATGGGCATTATGGTTATCCGATGTATTGGGGCGGCCCATATAGTTGGGGCGCTTATCCTTATTTTATTCATAACCGTGAAATGCGCGAGCGTGAACAATGGAAAGAACCCACCCAAGGTGAGAAAGCGTGGGATCACCATTTGCGCAGCACTGACGGTGTGAGTGGCCATCACATCCAAGCCTTGGACGGCGAGATTGGCCACGTCGAGGATTTCATCATCGATGACGAGACGTGGGCGATTCGTTATCTCATCATTGATACACATAACTGGTGGCCGGGAAAACAGGTCCTGGTTTCACCGCAATGGATTGAACGCGTGAGTTGGGGAGAGCGGAAAGTCTTCGTCAATCTTTCGCGCGAGACCATCAAGCAATCGCCGGAATACACGGAGGAATCCCTGCTGACGCGGGATTATGAGATCGGGTTGCATGGCCATTACAACCGCAAAGGATACTGGGTGGATGAATTGGTGGCTAGTTAGCTGCCGGTTAAATTAACCAAGAGGCCGATAGCAAAAAATATCAGCAATGCTTTGCGGTGGTGTGGCTGTGAATAACTACGAAACATGAAAGCAAATACCAATACACTCGCACCAGATTTACTCCAAAAGATAAATGCTTACTGGCGCGCGGCGAATTATCTATCGGTCGGGCAGATTTATCTTTACGACAATCCGCTGCTGAAGCGACCACTGAAACTTTCGGACGTGAAGCCGCTGGTGGTCGGGCATTGGGGCACGACGCCGGGACAGAATTTCATCTATGTCCATCTGAACCGGGTCATCAAGAAGTATGACCTGGATATGTTCTACGTCGCCGGTCCCGGTCACGGCGGCCCGGCGATTGTCGGAAACGTTTACCTCGAAGGCACTTGGAGCGAAGTTTATCCGAACATCACGCAGGACGAAGCCGGACTGAAAAAATTGTTCACGCAATTCTCGTTTCCCGGCGGAATTTCCAGCCATGTGGCACCGACGACGCCAGGTTCGATTCACGAAGGTGGTGAATTGGGCTATTCTTTATCACACGCGTTTGGTGCGGCGTTTGACAATCCTGATTTGATTGTCGCGTGCGTCGTTGGCGACGGCGAGGCGGAAACCGGCCCGCTGGCAACGGCGTGGCAATCGAACAAATTTCTCGACCCGATTACCGACGGAGCGGTGCTGCCAATCCTGCATCTCAACGGCTACAAAATTTCCAACCCGACCGTTCTCGCGCGCATCGAGCCGGATGAATTGGAACAATTTTTTCGCGGTTGCGGCTGGGCGCCGTATTTTGTCGAAGGCGATGAGCCGGAAAAAATGCACGAACTTATGGCCGCCACTTTGGAAAAAGCCATTGAGGACATTCGACGAATCCAAACGAATGCGCGGAACAAATCTGACACGACTCGTCCGCGCTGGCCGATGATTGTCCTCAAATCGCCCAAAGGCTGGACGGGGCCGAAAGAAGTTGATGGTCTGAAAGTCGAAGGCACGTTCCGTTCACATCAAGTGCCGCTACTGGTGGATGCTGAACATCCCCAGCACGTCAAGCAACTTGAAAGTTGGATGAAAAGTTACAAGCCCGACCAATTGTTTGATGCCAATGGCAGACTTAATTCAGACTTGGCCGAACTCGCACCGAAAGGCGACCGACGGATGGGTTCCAATCCTCATGCCAATGGCGGACTTCTTTTGCACGACCTGGTTATGCCAGATTTCCACGACCACGCGGTGACGGTGTCTTCGCCGGGCGCGCTTGAAGGTCAGGATACGATGGTGCTGGGCAAGTTCCTGCGTGATGTTGAAAAACTGAATCAAAATAATTTCCGCATCTTCGGTCCCGATGAGACGCTCTCAAATCTTTTGGGCGCAGTCTTTGAAGTCAGCAACCGCCAGTGGGACGCGCGCGAAGTAAAGAACGACGAATTTCTTGCGCCCGCTGGACGCGTGCTGGACTCTATGTTGAGCGAACATCAATGCGAAGGTTGGCTCGAAGGTTATTTGCTCACCGGGCGGCACGGGCTGTTCAACAGTTATGAAGCTTTCATCCGCATCGTGGACTCGATGTTCAGCCAGCACGCCAAATGGTTGAAGGTGACTTCGGAACTGCCATGGCGTCGAAAGATCGCTTCGTTAAACTATCTGCTCGCCTCGCACGTCTGGCAGCAAGATCACAACGGTTTTACGCACCAAGACCCTGGCTTCCTCGACCATGTCATCAACAAGAAGGCCGACATCGTGCGCGTTTATTTACCTGCTGATGCGAACTGCCTCTTGTCGGTGTTTGATCATTGTCTGCGCAGCCGCCATTACGTCAACGTGGTCGTCGCGGGCAAGCATCCGCTGCCGCAATGGTTGACCATGGATGCCGCTGTCGTGCATTGCACGCAGGGCATCGGCATCTGGCAATGGGCCAGCAACGACCAAGGCAGCGAGCCGGACGTGGTGATGGCCTGTTGCGGCGACACGCCCACGCTGGAAACCATGGCCGCCGTTTCCATTTTGCGCGAACATCTGCCGGATCTAAAAGTCCGGGTAATCAATGTGGTTGACCTGATGAAGCTTCAGCCGGCGAGCGAACATCCGCACGGATTGAGCGAAGTGGATTACGATTCACTCTTCACCAAGGACAAGCACATCATCTTTAATTTTCACGGCTATCCGTGGTTGGTTCACAAGCTGACTTACCGCCGGACGAATCGCAATCTCCACGTCCGGGGCTACAAGGAAGAAGGCACAATCACGACGCCGTTTGACATGCGAGTGCAGAATGACATTGACCGCTTTCATCTGGTGCAAGACGTGGTGGATCGGGTGCCGAATTTAGGTTCCAAGGGTGCCTATTTGAAACAGCAAATGCGTGACAAGCTCATTGAACACAAGCATTACGTTGACAAGCATGGCCAGGACTTGCCGGAAATCCGCAACTGGAAGTGGGGCCATGCCGAAAACTCCGCAGCTACACCCCTGGCGGAAAAGACACACGACGGGAAGATGCTAATTTCCGAATTGAATCGAATCGAAGGTCTAAAAAATGCCGATTCACATAAATGAAGACGACGGCGGGAAGTTTCTCGCCGTTCATGTCAGCGGGATTTTATCCCAGGCGGATTACGAGCAGTTCGTGCCGGAGTTCGAACGGCTCGTCGGGCAGCATGGAAAATTGCGCGTGCTGTTCGACATGACCGATTTTCATGGCTGGGAAGCAGCCGCGATCTGGGAGGAAATCAAGTTCGACGCCAAACATCTCGCTGGCATCGAACGGTTCGCGATGGTCGGGGATATGCAGTGGCAGCACGTCATGGCGATATTCTGCAAACCGTTCACGAAAGCAAAAATACAATACTTCGATCACACCGACGACGACGGAGCGCGGAAGTGGTTGGCGGAGGCGTAGTATTTATGAGTGAATTAAAGAACGATCACAAGTCGCACGGAGATCCGAATGGCGGCCCGATTAACCAAGGCCATCCGCCTTATTGGAGACGCGCGCATCGGGATTGGCGAATTTGGTTTTGTGTGATCGTGATGCTGTTTGCCATGCTGGTCTATGTGGCGACCGGCGGTTTTAGATGGCGAATTCATGGCCAACCGCAGCTACCGCAACAACCAATTTCCGTCCCGGCTGGTAACTAATAGTGACCGCTGACATCGTGTCCGATGCAACCGCGCCGCGCGTCGTGGCGAATACACTGCCGCGTTGGAAAAAATATAAGCACAGCGCCTTGGAATTTCGACGGTTTCAATTTCGTGGGGTGTTCACCCCATTTATTTCTCCACGTTCAAACATTAAACTCTCCAATTTGGATCTGTATGAAGATTAAATTTTACGAACGCAAAAGGATTGCATCATGAAACCAGACACCGACCAGCCCAAGGTTCCCGAACCGAAGCCGGATGCATCCGCAGAACCCAAGGCCGCCGCGCCCGCAGCCAAACCGGGCGTTAAGACTGACGCCAAACCGGATGCAAAGCCCGATCCGAATGACGATTTGAAAACCCTGCCGCTGGCGGAAGTGGAGAAAAAATTGGGGTCTTCGCCGGATGGCCTGACGCAAGCCGAGGCACAGAAACGGCTCACGCAATATGGGCCAAATGAACTGGTCGAGAAGAAGACGAATCTCCTGCTGAAATTTCTCTCGTATTTTTGGGGACCGATTCCGTGGATGATTGAAGTGGCGGTGATTTTGTCGGGCGTGGTGCGGCACTGGCCGGATTTTTTCATCATTCTCCTGTTGCTCGTGACCAATGCGGTGGTCGCCTTCTGGGAAGAACGTCAGGCGGGCAATGAAATCGCCGCCTTGAAAGCCAAGCTGGCGATCAAGGCCCGCGTGATCCGAGACGGCAAATGGATCAACCCGGCGGCTCGCGAGTTGGTGCCGGGCGATGTCATCCGCCTGCGGCTGGGCGATGTCGTGCCGGCGGACGCACGCTTGCTGGCGGGCGACGAGGTGTCGGTGGATCAATCCGCGTTGACCGGCGAATCTTTGCCCGCGTCGCGCAAACCGGGTGACGCCGTGTTTTCCGGTTCGATCATCCGGCGCGGCGAAATCGGCGCGCTGGTTTATGCGACGGGTGGAAAAACTTATTTTGGCAAGACGGCGCAACTGGTGCAGGAGGCGCTAACAGTCAGTCATTTTCAGAAAGCAGTTTTGAAGATTGGCAATTACCTGATCATCCTCGCGGTGGCGCTGGTGGCGGTGATTATTGGTTTTGCAATTTTTCGCGGCGACCCGATTCTTACGACATTGCAGTTCGCGCTGGTGCTGACGGTGGCGGCGATTCCCGTGGCGATGCCGACGGTGTTGTCGGTGACGATGGCGGTGGGCGCGCGCTTGCTCGCCAAGAAACAGGCGATTGTGAGCCGGTTGGTGGCGATTGAAGAACTGGCGGGCGTGGATGTGCTGTGCGCTGACAAGACCGGCACGTTGACACAAAATAAACTGACGTTGGGCGATCCGTTCAGCGTGAACAACATTCCCGCCGAGCAAATTATTTTATCCGCCGCGCTGGCGTCGCGCGAGGAAAACAATGACACGATTGATCTGGCAGTTTTGGGTGGCGTAAAAAACAAAGAGGAGTTGAAAAATTATCAGGTGGTTCATTTCATGCCATTCGACCCGGTGCATAAACACACCGAGGCGACCGTCAAGGGCAAGGACGGAAAGACCTTCAAGGTGTCGAAGGGCGCGCCGCAGGTGATTTTGGCATTGTCGGCCAATGTCGGGTCGGTGAAGGCGGCGGCGGAAAAAGCGGTCAATGATTTTGCCGCGCGCGGTTTTCGTTCGTTGGGCGTGGCGCGGGCCGAGGGTGACGGGCCGTGGCAATTTCTCGGCGTGCTGCCCATGTTCGATCCGCCGCGCGAAGATGCGAAGGCGACGATTGCGACCGCGCTGCAAATGGGCGTGAAGATCAAGATGGTTACGGGCGATCAACTGGCGATTGCCAAGGAGACGGCGAAGACTTTGGGGATGGGCACGAACATTCTTGATGCCAAAACGCTCGGCGACTCAAAAAAACAAGAGTCAGCGGAGGTGATCGAGTCCATCGAGAAAGCGGACGGTTTCGCCGAGGTGTTTCCCGAACATAAATTTCACATCGTAGATGTTCTGCAAAAACGCAACCACATCGTCGGCATGACGGGCGACGGGGTGAATGATGCGCCTGCGCTGAAGAAAGCCGACTGCGGCATTGCCGTTTCGAGTGCGATGGACGCGGCGCGCGCGGCGGCGGCCATCGTGCTGCTCACGCCCGGCCTGTCCGTGATTATTGATGCAATCAAGGAGAGCCGGAGAATTTTCCAGCGGATGAACAGCTACGCCATTTACCGCATCGCCGAGACGCTGCGCGTGTTGTTGTTCATGACGCTGGCGATTCTGGTTTTTAATTTTTATCCGTTGACGGCGGTGATGATCGTGATGCTGGCGTTGCTCAATGACGGTGCGATTCTGTCCATCGCATATGACAATGTTCATTACAAGAACAAACCCGAGTCGTGGAACATGCGCATGGTGCTGGGCATCGCCTCGGTGCTGGGCATCTTCGGACCCATTGCCGCTTTTGGCCTGTTCTATCTGGGCGACCGCGTTTTTCACCTCGACCGCCCTCATCTCCAGACGTTGATGTATCTGATGCTGTCCGTGGCGGGACATCTGACAATTTTTCTGGCGCGCACGCGCGGAGCGTTCTGGTCCATCCGTCCCGCGAAGATTTTGATGATCGCGGTGTTCGGCACTCAAGCCGTGGCGACATTGATCGCTGTTTATGGATTGTTCATGACGCCGCTCGGCTGGGGTTGGGCGGGTTTTGTGTGGGGTTACGCGTTGCTGTGGTTCTTGGTGAACGACCGCATCAAACTGCTCGCGTATCGTATTTTTGATCCAGCCATAGCTGTCGCCAAGACTGGGCCAAAGCCCGGAGTCAAAGCTAATGCTCAAACGGAAACGAAAGCCGAGCCGCAGCCAGACGCCAAAGTTGAAACAAAACCTGATCCCAAGGCCGGGGCTAAACCCGAAGAAAAAGTTGCACCGGCACCGGAAGCTTCTTCTGAAGTGAAGCCAGAAACCGAAACCAAACCTGACGTGAACTCCACACCTGATCCCAAAGCCAAGACGGCGACCGATTTGACCCCGCAGATTGCGGCACGAGCCTACGAACTTTACGAGCACCAGGGTCATCAGGATGGTCAATCTGTGCAGAACTGGGACAAGGCCGAACAGGAGATTCGCGAAACTCAAGCCAAGGCTGAACCAAAAGCTGAAACCAAACCAGCGGCTAAAGCCGAATCACAGCCGGAAGTTAAAGCTGAACTTAAATCTGGCACCAATTCAAAACCGGAGGCCAAGGTTGAGCCGACGCCAGCAGCGAAGGTCGAACCTAAACCTGAAACCAAATCTGCCGAACCTCAACCCGAAGCCAAAGCTGTGTCGCCGTCCGAAGTCAAAGCAGAGCCGAAATCAGACATTAAAAATGACGCCAAACCAACCGACGCAGTTGAGCCGAAGCCTGATGCCAAAGTGGAAACTAAATCTGAAACGAATGGAAAACCTGCGGCTGAGGTGTCACCGCAGCTTGTTAAGCGTGTCCATGAATTTTACGAGCAATTGGGGCGCGAGGATGTTCGTGCCGTTGAGGAATCGGATCAGGCGAAGCAAAAGACTCCCGAAGTGGAAACCAAAAAATAAGCCGGCGAGATGAAAATCAAATCAAAGGATTTCTGGGTGCGACCCGGAGCCAAGGTCAAACTCAAAAAGTGGCCGACGACGGTGAAGCCCTTTTGCAAGTCGAAGAAACGGTATCAAAAACTTCTGGAAACACACGTTGCGGAATTGAGCGCACTACAACAACTTCACTATGCCTCCAACCGCCATGCGTTGCTGCTGATTTTTCAGGGGATGGATGCCGCTGGCAAGGACGGTGCTATCCGGCACGTCATGTCCGGGGTCAATCCGCAAGGCTGCGAGGTTTTCAGTTTCAAGCAGCCGACCGCCGAGGAGTTGGAACATGATTTTCTCTGGCGCACAAACCGCCATCTGCCGGAACGCGGGCGGATCGGCATCTTCAATCGTTCCTATTATGAGGAAGTGCTGGTCGTCCGGGTGCATCCAGAAATGCTTCGCAACCAGGGGCTTTCAGAAGAGTTGCGCGACGAGAAAAGTATCTGGAAGGAACGGTATCGCTCCATCGTGGATTTGGAAAATCATCTCCATCGTAATGGCACGCGGGTCATCAAATTTTTCCTGCACCTGTCAAAAGACGAACAACGAAAACGATTTCTCGAACGCATTGATGAGCCGGACAAGAACTGGAAATTCAGCCTCGCTGACATTCACGAGCGGAAATACTGGAAGGATTACATGAAGGCTTATGAGGCTTGCCTGAACGCGACCAGCACCCGGCATGCGCCTTGGTTCGTCGTTCCCGCCGATGACAAGGAGAATGCCCGGCTAATTGTTTCCCGCATTGTCCTTGATGTGTTCAATGAATTTAAGATGGCCTACCCAAAAACTACAGCGAAACGTCGGCGAGAATTAAAATCCATCCGCAAGCTGCTGGCGAAGTAATGTTTGAACGATGGCGTCGTTCGACGAACGCTGCCAAGTCGGATCACCGACAGAGAGAAGGGACTATAACGCCGGATAGAAACATTGATGTTTTCTCGGAGCGGCTGCGCGGTCTGGCTCACAGCGCAGGTATTAACCCATGGCCGCACAACGCGATACGACACAGTTTCGGTAGTTATTTCCTCGGCAGGACAAAGGATGAGAACTTGACAGCCTCCGAGATGGGCAATTCGCCCGGTGTAGTGGTGAGGCATTATCGCGTCGTGGTCAAAGACGCTGATGTTGAAGAATATTGGCGCATCAGTCGGACCAATGTCGGAAAAGGCTGAGATGGACGCCCGACGGGCTAACGCCAAAATCGATACCGGCAGTTAAATTTAGGATGGCCAACGCCGCCCTTTTCCACCTAGCGGACAATTCTATGATCGCAATTCTCGCACTCGAAATCACACGTATCGGGGAGTCGGCTGGCAAATTCACGTCAAAAATCGTGGTAAAAAATGGCGACAAAGTGGCGACACACTTGGGAGATACTTCCAGTTTGGAGCTTGTGGAACAGCGAATGACTTCGTATTATCAAAGGGGATCGCGGGGTGGAGCAGCCCGGTAGCTCGTCAGGCTCATAACCTGAAGGTCGTAGGTTCAAATCCTGCCCCCGCAACCAATTTTAGCCCCGCTGGCAGGCGGGGCTTTTTTGTTTTGCAACGACACGCCAGCGTTTATTCTCATTTTGTGCGCACCGTTTCCGTCCCATTGGGAAGTCGCAGTTACGCGATCAAAATCGCGCCGGGTCTTTTGCGAAAGACCGGCGGTGAATGTGCGCGCCTGAAACTCGGCGCGCGCTGCGCCATCATCACGGACACCAACGCCGGCAGGCATTTTGCCAAAACGGTTTTCAATTCACTCGCCGGCGCTGGATTTTTCCCGGTCTTGATTGTGGTTCCGGCGGGTGAATCGGCGAAAAGTTTGAAATCTGTTCAAAGTTGCCACGACCAACTGGCTGCGCACCGGCTCGAACGCAAATCATTCATCATCGCGCTCGGCGGCGGCGTGGCCGGTGATCTGGCGGGCTTCGTCGCGGCAACTTATCTGCGCGGCATCCCGTTTGTGCAGGTGCCGACGACATTGCTGGCGCAGGTGGATAGTTCCGTCGGCGGCAAAACCGGGGTGAATTTGCGCGCTGGAAAAAATCTGGTCGGCGCGTTTCACCAGCCGCGATTGGTCCTTTGCGATTTGGAGGCTTTGAAAACCCTGCCGGAGTGCGAATTCCGCGCCGGACTCGCCGAAGTCATTAAATACGGAATTATTTTTGACGCAAAATTGTTCGCGCAACTCGAACGCGATCTCCCGAAAATTTTGAAACGCGATTCGAAAACGCTCGCCCCCGTCATTGCCCGCTGTTGTGAAATCAAGGCCCAAGTTGTCGCCCGGGACGAAACCGAATCCGGCCCGCGCGCGATCCTCAATTTCGGCCACACCATCGGCCACGCGATTGAAAACAGTTCCGGCTACGGAAAATTTCTGCACGGTGAAGCGATTGCGATTGGACAGGTTGCCGCCGCGAAAATTTCGAAAAAGATTTCAGGTCTGCCGGAGCGCGAGGTGGAGCGGATCACCAATTTATTTCAACGCGCCGGTTTGCCGGTGGAAATCAAACTGAATGCCTTGCGACGCAAAAAAATTTTCGCCGCCATGCGCCTCGACAAAAAAACCAGCGACGGCGAAATCAAGTTCGTCCTGGCGGAGAAAATCGGGCAGGTGGTCTGGGGTCGGACGGTTCCGCTGGCTTTGATTGAGGAAGTCATGGCTGTAGTTTAACAAAGAAATCCTATTTATCCGTGTCTCATCTGTGCTAATCTGACACTAAACAATCCGATGCGATGATTCTTGTTTTGGACAACTACGATTCGTTCACCTACAACCTCGTGCAATATCTGGGCGAGCTGGGTGCGGATATGCAGGTGAAACGCAACGACGAAATTTCACTCGACGAAATTCGCGCGTTAAAGCCGGAGCGCATTCTCGTGTCGCCCGGCCCGTGCTCGCCGCGCGAATCCGGTTTGTCCAACGAAGTCATCCGCACATTTTCCAAGGAAAACATTCCGATTTTCGGTGTTTGCCTTGGACATCAATGCATCGGACACACGTTTGGCGCGCAAGTCGTGGTGAATTACCGGATGATGCACGGCAAAACCTCGCCGATCAGGCACAATGGAAAAGATTTGTTCGCCGGAATGCCGAATCCGTTTCTCGCGACGCGGTATCATTCGCTGGTCATCAAGCGCGACACGATGCCGGATTGTCTCGAGGTTACCGCCGAGACCGAGGAAGGCGAAATTATGGGTGTGAAACACAAGACGCTGCCGGTCTGGGGCGTGCAGTTTCATCCTGAAAGCATTCTGACCGAGAGCGGCCGGACGATCATGAAAAACTTCTTGAAACTGAAATAACACGTCATGCGGATTCGTTTGCTTAGAGCACTGACAGAATTGATGGAAATGCTCTAGTTAGAAATGTTTCGCCACCGCGTTCCAGTCAATGACGTTCCAAACCGCCTTCAAATAATCCGCGCGCTTGTTCTGATACTTTAAATAATACGCGTGTTCCCAGACGTCCACGCCCAGAATCGGTTTGCCTTCGACACCGGCAATGGCCTTGCCCATGAGCGGATTGTCCTGGTTCGCCGTCGAGACGATTTCCAGTTTGCCGCCGTTGGAGATGAGCCACGCCCAGCCGCTGCCGAAGCGGCCGATGCCCGCCGCCTCGAACTTCGCCTGGAAATCGGCGAATGACCCGAACGTGCTGGTGATTGCGTCGCCGAGTTTGCCGGTCGGCGCGCCGCCGGCCTTGGGCCCGAGAATCTTCCAGAAGAACGAGTGGTTCCAATGGCCGCCGCCGTTGTTGCGCACCGGGCCGCGGATGGCGTCCGGCACGGACGCGAGATCGCCGATGAGCGCTTCGAGCGGTTTGGCCTCCAGCGCGGCGTTGCCCGCGATGGCTTTGTTGAGATTGTCCACGTAAGCCTTGTGATGACGGTCGTGATGGATTTCCATCGTCAGCGCGTCAATGTGCGGCTCAAGGGCTTCTTTCGGATAGGGCAGGGGCGGTAATTCGTGTGGCATAATTTTTCTTTCGTTAAGGTTTAATGGTTAAAATTGCTGGACGCACATTGCGTCAACAGCGGACAAAATGCAAGTGCCGAGCATTTATTAGACACGAATTGCACGAATTTAAAAACTGATCGGGGACGCGGGTGGAAGTCCTTGCGGACGGCCACCACTACCTTCGAACTGATATGATGTTTCATTTTGGTTTGAATGGGTTTGATCCGGTCATTTTGACCATGGTTTAGCCGCCAAAAAAACGCATTTGGACCGCGCCAATCCTAGATTTTCTCCGGTTTTCAAGATGGGTTCGTTTGGTAAAAAATGTTTTTTTCATTCAGGACCTTTCCGACATCTCCATCATCAGGGGCGGCGGAATGGCCTCGCCCAGCCGCATTCGTTGCAAGCGTTCCAACTGGTTCATGGCGCGATACAGCTGCCGCTTGAGCGGGGTCTCGTAACGCATGATTTTGTCCAGCACTTCCATGGGCGGCAACATTGCCGCCGCCTGACGCGACTCCTCTTCCGCTTCCTCCCGCTCAGAACATTCAATCTTTCGCCCTGCGAGAAAGAGAAATTCGTTGTCAATGAAATCATGAACCATCCGCTGATGTTTTGTCCGTAATGCAATTGCTTCCAATCCATCAGGATTCTGCAGCCAATACTCCCGCAATTCCTTCAAACCATCTGTCAGCATGTTTGGCTTGCCACTGAAATACTTAAGGACGCTCTGCAGCGCGGCTTCGGTCAATTCGCCTTCGCGGACGAGCGCCTCCCGAATCTCCTTCAGGCGCTTTTCCAAATATTGAATTCCCAAAACGGATTCGGACATTGCAAACGAAGCGTCGTCATGTGCCAACCACACATCAAAGTCCAACCCCGGATTTCGGGTGTAACGTGTCCAGTGCCCCTCGTCCACGCTCAAGGCGATTTCGCCTGACTCGGCCTTCAGCACCCGGCGCAACCGCCAATGCGCGGTTACAATCTGGTCCACCAGCATTTCTTCCACCGGCCCCACTGGATTCAAATGCGCCCTGAACCGTGCTTGTAATACGTGGAATTCCCGTTTGCTCTCCCGTGCATATATGCCCCGTACCAGCACCACCTTGGACAGCAGGCCGTGTTTGAGAGCATTCATTTTGGAGACGGCCTGACCGTTGGGTGTTTTTGGGCCGGTGGATTTTTGGGCGTTCCGCCGGTTGGCCTCGATCTGTTTTAGTGACATGGTTTTGTTCATGGTCTGAGTGATGTATCAGCCACGCGAGAACGCTCACCGATACCGCCCTCGAATATTTTGGTTGTAGTAATGGCCCAAAGACGGAGCGTTCATGAATTCCACATAAACGGCATAAGGAATGCCGGGGTGGTCATAGATGTGTCCGTTGTGGAACTCGACGGTCAGTGTATAACCGTCGTAGCCGACGGCGCGGATGGCTGATGAATTGAGGGGAATCATTCCAATACTATAGCTCATGCTCCTTTGCTACTACGGAGAGAATCAGCCGACAATTTTTCATTTTCGGGAAATGTCAGGCCAATTTTTCCCTATCTGAATCAATCAAACCGGGTTTTTTACCGGCACGCTTTTTGTTCACACCGGCGATGGTTTTAAGTGCGATTAAAATGTCCTTAAAGATGGCGTGCTGAATCGCGCCTTTCTTCGCGCCTTCCCGGTAATATCGTCTTTCTCGATATTTCTGCCATTCAGGACGGAGATGAAAATCAGGCATATCCTCCAAAATGATTTCTTTGCCCTTGCGCCAATACTGCAGGACGTTGTCCGGCGCTATTGGGATCGGAATTTTTTCAAGTCCATCAACAAATTTGGGAAAAGGGCGCACGATTGTGCGGACTTTCCCTTCACGGTCAAAGTCACCCCAACACGACTGTTGAGCCGCAACAGGCGACAAGTCCAAATTAATCCTGATGCTGTTAATGATGGCGCGAGCATAAATATTTGCGGGAGTATCGCTGACAAACCACGTTTTCGAACTGACCAGCCGAGCATCATCCGTTTGTTCGCCCAAGCGCGCATCCCGACGCATTTTGCTGACAATTCCGGCGGTTTTTGGATGAATGGACAAGAGGCAGGGCAATACTTTTTTGCGTGGAGTGATTTGGTCAAAAAGCTGCCGGTTCCGCAAATAGATGCCCAACACTATGTAAGCTGCATGTATCGCAATGTCATAAACCGTTTCTGCAGCGCGTAAATCAGACTTCCAATTAGCCATTGTATTGAGTCCTTCCAATTCGCGCCAAATCATGGAAGCTTCGCTTTTCAGTCCAGATGCCAAGTAATCACCGAAATCGTGAGAAATCAGATTGGATAGTTCAGCAATATGGTCGCATCTGATAGAACTCTGCAAAACAGGATTCGATTTTCCACGCGCGCTGTAATCAATCAACTGGTTGAAAGTTTTATGCGAGGAAATATAACTTACAGGCCAGTTATTGCAGATGCGATGGGGCTTTTTCACAATTCCAGTGTTTTTCATTGGCATCAGACGGCGGGGATGGTGGCAGTTTCATATAATTTAGATTGGTTTACTACCGGCTTTTTTGCCGATGATGAGTCAACCTTCATATCTTACAGAAAGCCAGAAATGAGTTTGCGTCCGTTCGGCGTCGAAACGACGCAAGTTGCCTAAACGTTTTGTATTTTTTGCCCACTTATCTTTCTTCACTTATAGATGTGTGGCACGGAATAATTTAACTAATAAGTTCTTGCTGCTCATGTTCTGCCGGTTCTTCTTCGCTCGGCGGCTTGCGTTCGTCCGGTGTCGGCTGCGGCAATTCATCGGCGCGGAAAGTTTCCCCAGCAATCACGGCTTCCAGCGTTTGCTTTAATTCTGGAAACATCGCAACAGTGGCTTCAAGAACCCAAAGCAGTTCCAGCAATTCCCCGCTCATCTCGGCTGTCCAACACGTTGGGCGGATTTCGTCGAGCGGTGATGATGAGCGGCCAGCGCCTCCTTTCATGCGATAGCTCAACCACGAGTGAACCACCTGCAAGCCGGAGACGCTGAAATCCAAAACAGCCTTTGACACGGGGCTAAATTCGCCTTCCCCGACGTGCAAGGTTTGCGACGCTTCATTATAAGAAAACCCTTCCGGGTAACAGTCTGGCGTGTCCGGCACGCCGCGACGGGCGCGGGCGCGGCCTTGCGGAACTTGGCCCCGGCTCTGGCGCGGCGGCACGAAGCGTTCGCCGTAAGTATGCAGCCAGATCAATTTGCGGCCAAGACATACGGCTTGCCGGAACAAATCGCGGTCGCACGTCACCGGCACGCGCGGGCCGGGCACGGTGAGCTCCTCCCAAAACATCTCGACGAACGCCGGGATTGTCAAAAGGGCATAGCAATATGCAAACAAGTCTTCCGCCGTGACTTCGCCTAAGCGCGGATTGAGCGCGTCGAGCAATCCCCTGGCGAGATTGGCTTGCGTTGCTTCCGCATTGCGCCAAAGCGGAATGACATCTTTGCCGCCGCGTCCGCAGAAATAATGCAGGTCAGGAACAAGGGCGCTGATCGTCGCTGCCGGGCCGAGACCAAGAACGCCAGTGATCAGACTTGTGAAATAAATTTGCCGCTCTCCATGAGCACGCCAGACCGCTGGGCGCGGTCGGCTTTCCGCGCTCTCCCGGTGGCACAACTAAAAGTTTACTCCACCTCCGTTGCAATACTTCACTCGTCACTCCAATCGGCCATGTGCGCTTGAACTGCACTCCGTTTTCTTGCCACGGGAACAAATCAGTCAGCAACGGCCAAGTATAATAGTTGCCTTGACCACACGGCAGGAACAGTTCAGACCATCCATCGAAACAATCACGCCATTCGAGATCGTCGAATTTTTTAACCGCGTTGAGTTTGCCATTTTTCTCATCGCTTGTGCCGGTAATTTTGCTGTATCGGACTTTTGCTGGTGTTTGCGGTTGGGCGTTGTCATATCGAACGCCGATTGCAATTGCAACGGGCGTTTGAATGGCAAACACATTTTCGGTTTTGCGTGCGCCGAGGTTGTCTCCCTCTAAGTCAATAATCCAAAGCTCGTCAAAGGCTTCGCGCATTTTCCGCCGCATCCCGACGAAACCCGGCCCACGCAGATAGGAAGCTGCGGTGATAAACGTGATGATGCCCGGCCCGCTGGCTTCGGGGTTTTCAAAAAGCTTCCACAACGCCCAGCGCCAGAAATAGACGTAATCGTTGTAGAGATTCTTGACGTGAACGCCCGCGCCCGCTGCGGAAGCCGGTTCAATGAAATCTTGGAGAATTGCCCGCGTATGGTCACTGGGATTGTCCGGCGATGGGACACGCGGATCGCCGTGCCGAACCCAGCCGCCTTTGCGCAGGTATTCGGGACGTTCGCCAACCTCTGTTTCCTCACGGTCATAAGGTGGATTACCCATGCAGACTAAAACGCGGGTGTGCTTTTTGATTCGCTGCGCGCGGCGGTGTTCTTCCGTAAGTTTGCGAGCAAACAAATTTACTTCATGCGGCACTTGATTTGGCGATTCCAACGTGTCAGTAAGATATGCGTGAATACCTCCTTCCGGCTGTGTGCCGCCGTGACTGGTGATAAGTTGCGTGAGACGCAAGTGTGCCACGGCATACGGGCCGACCATGTTTTCAAAGGCGTGAATATTTTCCGCGCATTGCGTTGCCGCGCCGGGGATAATGCCGTCACCAAAACGCTCCGCAGCCTGACGCAACGAGTATTCCGCAGCCGCGAGCGGATACGCCGCAGTCCCGGCGGCTGGGTCGAGTAAAATCACACCGTCATCAGCGAACGAGCGGCGCTTGTCAAACCGCGATTCGAGAAGTTCTGCCGTCAACCTGACTTGCACGCCGATTACTGATTGCGGCGTGTAGTATACACCTTGGTCTTTACGAAGTTTGGGATCGTAGGCGGCGAGAAAATCTTCATAAAAGTAAAGCCACGGGTCGCCGCGTTCTGCTAGCTGGCCGGGATTAACAGCCGCTATTACACGTTCAAGCAAATCCACTGAAACTTTGATTTCGGCGCGTGCTTCGGGCTGTGCTAGAACACGAAGCGTTTGGGCGAGCAAACCATGTCCGCTGTCAAGTGAGCGGGCAGCGGAATCGGTTGTCAGTCTTGTCTCGCCGTTGAAACGGGCGAGAAGCAGCGCGTAAGTGAGCGTTTGAGCGTAAGCGTCGGCGAATCTCGCGTTGTCTGCATCAGGGAACAAATAATTGCGCCACTCACGCGCGAGCTGCGCAAGGTTGGATTGCTCATTACTAATCGCGCGAAGGACATCTTCGCGGGCGAGACGGCACAGTGGCGCAAGCATTTCCGCCAATTGCGGTGCGCTATGTGGAACGATGGGCTGCCAATTAAAGAACGCGATCAAAAGCTGTTGAAGTTTTTCGGCTTCAACATCTGAAATCGCATTCTCTCCATCTGTCGTGATATCACCGGAAAATTGGACAATTGCCGGTTGGCCTTCGGGCCACGGTTTGCCGCTCCTGTAAAGCGCCCATTCGTTGCCATCCGTGTAAATGAGATTCGGAATCGCCTTGAATTTCTCCCATTGCCTTTTGTCCGCGCCGGTGAATCGCTGTGGACGCGCACCTTTGCCCGGAGCTTTCAATTCGACGAAGCCACATAGCAATTTATTAGATGCCACACCGATGTCAGGTCGCCCTTCGACATCGGTTGCGTGTGCTTCTGTTCGCGTTTCAATCTGCCGCGCCGCCGCTTGAAGAATTTTTTGCACCCCCGGTTTGAGCTGGTCTTCCGGTTGTGCCGCGATGCGTGAACTGAAATTGCGCTTAATCTCTTGCGCAAATTCGTGAAGGATGTTTTTGAATTCAGGCATCCGCGCGACGTTAGCATCAAATCCTTGCCGCCGACAAGCGCGGGAATTTTGGGACGCGGGTGGAAGTCCTTGCGGACGGGCAGTCGCCGTCGCGCGTTCCGCTATGGCGACCGGGGCGTGATGACCCTATCTTGAAATTGATACAACACCGGACAACGCATCCCCCTTCGCGTAAAGCTTCGGAGGACGTTTCGCCAGTTCCACGAAATTTTTCAGCAGTTGCAAACCGACCTTCTGGCTTTTTTCCGGGTGAAATTGCGTGGCAAAAACATTATCGCGCCAGACGGACGATGCAAAGGTATCGCCGTAATCCGTGCGCGTCGCGATGATGGATTTGTCCACCGGCTGCGGATAAAAACTGTGGACGAAATAAACGTAGCTGCCGCCGGCGATGCCGCGATAGAGCGGGCAATCGGTCTGCACGATGTCGAGCTGGTTCCAGCCGATCTGCGGGATTTTCAGTCCGGGCTTTTCCGTAAAGCGGACGACGCTGCCTTGAAAAAGTCCCAGTCCGGCGGCGCAAGAATTGAATTCCTCACTCTTTTCAAACAGCGCCTGATAGCCGACGCAGATGCCGAGAAACGGTTTGCCGGTCTTTATGAATTCGCGCGCGGCCTCGAGCAATTCCTGCTTGCGCAGCGCGTTGATACAGTCGTCGAACGCGCCGACGCCGGGTAAAACCATCGCCCGCGCATCGCCGATCTCGTCGGGTTTTTGCACGATGCGCACGTCCGCGCCGACCTTGAGCAACGCCTTTTGCGCGCTGCGCAAATTGCCGGAGCCGTAATCAATCAAAGCAATCACGCGGACAAGTTAAGTTCAGTGCGTTGTGCCCGCAAGCTCACGCTCGGTTTTCAACCGCAATTGTCCGCAGGCGGCGTCAATGTCGTGGCCTTTTTCGCGGCGCAACGTGGCGATGACCTTTTGTTTTTCCAGCGCGGCAAGAAAATTTTCACACACTTCTTCAGTCGGACGTTCCCATTCCAAACCGTCAACCGTGTTGTAGGGAATCAAATTGACCTTCGCAAAAAGTTGTTTTGCGAGCGCAGCCAGCGGTCTGGTTTGCCCGATTGAATCATTCACACCAGCAATCAAAATGTATTCGAACGTTATCATGCGGCCTTTTCCGTGCTGATACTCTCTGCACGCGTTGACCAGTTCCTTGAGCGGATATTTGCGGTTGACCGGCATGATTTTGCTGCGCACGTCGTCGGTCGCGCCGTGCAGTGAAATGGCGAGACGAAATTGCAGCGGCTCGGACGCCAGCTTGCGAATTTGGGGCGCGAGGCCACTCGTTGAAATTGTCATTTTCCGCGCGCCGATGCCGCCGCCCCACGGCGCGTTCAAAATTTTCAACGCCTGCAACAAATTGTCGTAGTTCGCCAGCGGTTCGCCCATGCCCATCACGACGATGTTGTTGACGAGTCGAAGGCCGGTCGCAGCGGCGTTCGATTCCCGATTTCCGGCCTTCGACTGCGCTTCATGCAGTCGTTCCACGGCCAGGACTTGTTCGACAATTTCATCCGGGGTGAGATTGCGTTTCCAGCCATCCAATCCGCTCGCGCAGAATTTGCAGCCGTAGGCGCAGCCAACCTGCGTGGAAATGCAGAGCGTATGGCGGTCGCTCGCGTCGCCGTAAAGCGCGGGGTTCGCGGGAATCAAAACGCTTTCGATGAGCGAATGATCGTGCAGCCGCCAGAGGAATTTTCGCGTGGTGTCGTGCGAACCCTGCGTGCGGACGAGTTCAAGGGATTGCAGTGAAAAGTTTTTCTGCAACAGATCGCGCAGCCGCTTCGGCAGGTTCGTCATCGCGTCCCAGGTTGTGACGCGTTGGACATAAAGCCAGTCGAGCAGTTGTGTGACACGATAAACGGGCTGATCCCAGAGTTTGAACCGGGCTTCCAGTTCTTCGCGGGTCAGGGATTTAATGTCGGCCGGCACGCGGCCAACTTAAACGTCCGTGGGCGGGAATCCAAGCGGGTTAATCATCGGCGGGTTGTTTCATGGCATTTTGGACGCGCTGAAAGTCGGGCATTTCCGCAGGTGGAACCTGCTGGAACCAATCGTAAAATGTTTTTGGCACTTTCCATTTCCAATGTTCGACATGGCCGTCGGCAAAAGAAAGGTTCGCGCCTTGATTATGGCGGTTTGCCGGCATATCCCACCAGATGTTTTGCACGTAATAGGGCGAACCGACGGGAGGATTGCCAAATTCCGCGTCCTCGATGGTGTCTTCATTTTCATCAATGAATACAAAGAGACCGCTTGGGGTTGGCAGACGAATTTGAGTGAATTTTTTCCATGATGGAAGAAGCTCCAATTCGGCATTGTAATCCTGATAACCGTTCACGGATTGGCTCATGTTGTAACTGCGCCAGCGTAACTGTGGCAACGGTTGTCCGGTGGGAGTTTCCAAAGTAGATTTATCCGCCGGGCAATGATAAATGGGCAGCGAAGTGTTGTATTGAAACAACAGGCCGTTGATGATGTTGGAAGGGTTAATCTCCGCGTCCGCGTCAAGGTCAGGAAGCCAGGACGTCCCTTTTGCGATGGGTGTGTCGGAATCGGCAACGGCAACGGAGTCGTTTGGCGGCAAGTAATCGTTGAAATCAACCGAGTAGAGGTGGCAACAAATTTGAAGTTGCTTCAAATTATTCAAACAAGCCACGCTTTGCGCGGTGACTTTGGCCCTTGAAAGAACCGGCAACAACAACGCCGCCAAAATGGCTATGATGGCGATGACAACAAGAAGTTCGATGAGGGTGAATGAATTCTCACGACTGCGAGAGGTTTTTGGTGAACAGAGTCTTGTTGCACTGAAGCGCATAGCAACCCTGCCAAATTACGCCGCTCCGGGGGAACTGCAACTTGATTTTACGCAGCTTTATACGTCAGCAGTTCCAATTCGAGCAAACCCTCGTTTGCCAGCGTCCAACGGCCGTTGCGCCGGACCACAAGATGGCGGCAGGGATTGGCCATTTCTTCAGGCTCGTTCACGGAAAGCAACTGAAATTTGGCGCGGCTTTTGATCTCCGATTCCGCACGCGGCATCAACGCAAACGCCACGCCGTTCAAGTTCAACGCGATTTCATAGCCGGCGACACCCTCTTTTTCGGCAACCGGATTTTTCAGGATCAGCATCGGGTAACGTCTTAGATACGGAAAATTTGTCGCGCGCACAAGCACGCGGCAAAGTTCGGTCTGGTCATTGCGGATGAAATTCAGCAGGCTGAAATTTGCGCCTTGAGCGTGTTCCGCGAGCAAAATCCGGCGCGGGTCAATGCCATTGAGGTTTTGACCGTTCCACTCGCCGTGGTCATTGCGTTCCCGGGGTGAAGCTTTTCTGAACCACGCCGCGAAGTTGTCATTGACGAGCACGTTCAATTCAAAGTGAACATGGGCGCGCCATTTGGCGATGGCTTCGGCGGTGTTGGAAGTATGGCCCATCGTGGCAATGACTTCGCCGGCTTTGACGGCCTCGCCGATTTTCAGTCCGGGACGAATCGCGCTCAAGTGCGCGTAAAGCGAGTAGATTTCCAGTCCTTCGACGACGTGGCGCACGACGAGGTAATTGCCGTAATTCGAGAGCGACGGTCTCAGGTTGAAATAAACGACCGTACCGTCGGCGGTGGCCATGATGGGATCGGTCGGCTCGTCGTGTTTGTCGCGCTGCAAACAACGGATGTCCAGGCCTTCGTGCAGTTGCTGACCGTTGCTGCGCACGCAGCCGAAGCTGCCGCTGGTCCACGGTTTGTCGGGCGCGGTCGGGGCGAAAAATTTCAGTTCATCGCCCGGCTCATACAAGGCGTGATTGGCCGTGGGAAATTGAAACGGCGATTGCGCGAACAGGCTGACGCAGAAGAACAAAACCGGCGTTGCAAGAAGTAAAATAGCATGGCGAATGGCGGACGGAATCATTTGAGCGAACCCTTATTGATTTTGGCGGCGACGTTGTTGAGTCCGAGCACGAGCTGGTCGGCCTCCACGCGCGAACAGTCCGGGGTGAACGCCAGCGTGCCGTCGCTGATGCGATGGGTGATGAGCGGCGCGGCGAGCCAGCGACCATCGGCGAGTTTTTCGCCCCATTGAGCAAAAATGGCAAAGTGACGTCCGGGATTGGCGGCAGAGTATTGTTCGAGCAGCGACGCGCTGATTTCGTCGAATCGAACCTCGATGGCAAAACCGCCCGGTGTATCAATGACTCTGGCGGTGATGAGGTTCGCTTCGGTCAAAATCGGTTCGTCGGCGATAGTGACGAGCACGGGATCGGAACGCAGCACGGAAATGGTTTGAGTCGTACCGGCGTTGCTCAGGCTGGCTTCGATATGCACGCGCAACGCACCGACCACTTTTCCGGCCTTGTCCCGTTCCTTTTGCTGTTCGGTTTTGCAGCCGTAGAGGAATACCAATACCGCCGCCAGCGCGAAATAAACATTGAATCGCCGCGCGCAAACTTTCATAGTGCGCTCCACAAAACCGCAACTCGCGAACAAAGTAAAGAATTATGGGCAGACAATCCAACAAAGTTGAAAAACGGAAACGTCGGCAGTTTTATATCAAACGCAAAAAGGCGGCCGCCAAAACAAAAAAAGCCGCACCGAAAAAAGCGTCTTAAAAGGGCGTTTAGGTGGTCAAAAAGCCGCCCGATTGGGTGGTTTTTTTGGTCTCAGCGTTCAGGAAGCGCAAAAATGGAACGCACGTCCACCGGCGGCGAATCCGTGATGAAATGGATGGCGATGATTTCCGCGTTTGTGACGAGCGCAACGACGGTCAGCGCGATGAGGACCCAGCCTGACGTGTTAAAGGCGAGCAGGGCGATCAGACTTCCGGGCAGACAAAGCCCATAAAATTTTGCCAGCCAGGAATGGGTGGCGGGATATTTTCCAAAGCGGATGAAGCTTGCGAGGATGCAGCCTGTTTCGGTCTTTGGAGAGGCCGAATTCGGGTTAAAAATACCCTATTTTACAGGCTAGTCAAGCACCAGGACACCACCAGGATGTCACCAGGTTTTCACCCCTTCTTATACACAGTTTTATACACAGTTCAGATGATCGTTTCCCAGGTTTAGCAATCACAACTGTCATATCGCATTCATCAGCGGTTGAAATTTTTATGGGGTGTTCACCCCATTCATTCCTCCGCGTCCAAAAGATAAAGTTTTCAGAGTGTCGCGTGGTTGGACCCGCCACGGTCGCTTGAACATGAAGAAACGAGAAGCCATCGCGCCAGACCTTACCGCAAGGATTGTGATTGTGGGCGGCGGTTTCGCCGGAGTGACCCTGGCGCAACGCCTCGAACGCCTGCTGCCGACGGAGACGGAAATAATTGTTCTAAGTGCTGAAAATCATCTGGTCTTCACGCCGATGCTCCCGGAAGTGGTGGGAAGGACCATTTCTCCCCTGCATGTCGTCGTGGCTGGCCGCCAATTGACCCGGCGCACGAAGTGGCTGGAGGCGCGCGTCAGCCGGATTGATCGCGAAAAAAACGAAGCGCACTATGTCCGGCGAGACGGAACGGCGGCTTTAATGCGTTATACTCATTTGGTGCTGGCTTGCGGTTCGGCGGCAAATCTGGAGGAAATTCCGGGACTGGCTGCGCGGGGCTATGCGTTGAAAACGGTCATGGATGCAATCGTCATGGGCAACGATTTGATCGGCAACTTTGAAGCCGCCGCGACCGAGTCCGATGCGGAGGTGCGCCAGCGACTGCTCACCGTGGTCGTCATTGGCGGCGGCTTCAGTGGAGTGGAAATTGCCGGACATATTGCGGACTTGATGCGGGCGATTCGCCGGTTCTATCCAGAGTTGAAGCATGAAACCCCGCACGTCGTTCTGTTACATAAAGGCAAGCACCTGTTGCCTGAATTGCATCACGAATCATTATCCGAGTTCACGTTGCAGAAACTCCGAAAAAACGGAATCAAAGTGCGACTGGAAACGACGGCCAAGAAAGCTGACTCCATCGCGGTGCATCTGGCTTCGGGTGAGCGGATCGAGACGGGAATGATTGTCTGCACGACAGGCACGGAGACGCATCCGCTGATCAAAGGCTTGGGTCTCACGTTGGAAAAAGGCCGGCTGAAGACCGACCCGGACATGAAGGTGAGTGGCGCGACCAATCTCTGGGCACTCGGCGACTGCGCGCTGGTTCCCAACGCCTATGATGGCCGGCCAAGCCCCGCGACCGCACAGTTCGCGGTGCAACAGTCCCGGCAGTTGGCGGAGAATCTTAAATGCGTCTCGCTACGCGCGGTGCCAAAGCCATTTAATTTTCATCCGCGCGGAATGCTCGCCAGCATCGGCCATCGCAACGCCGTGGCAGTGATTTATGGAGTCAAGCTGTCCGGCTTCATCGCATGGTTTTTATGGCGGGGAATTTATCTGGCAAAACTGCCGACGTTCAGTCGCAAACTGGAAGTGGCCATAAGCTGGGCCTGCAACATTCCCTTTCCGCCGAATATTGTTCAACTTCGACTGTCGAAAAAACAATCAGCGGATGCAGGCATTGAACGCGCAGAAACCAAATGACAAACACAAAGGACGATCATGAATATCACACTTGAAGGCAAACGCGCGCTCGTCACGGGCGGTAATTCCGGCATCGGTGCGGCGATTGCGCTGGCTCTGGCCGATGCCGGCGCAAAAGTGGCAATCAATTATGTGGGCCATCCCAAAGCAGCGGACGCGCTCGTGCAGACAATCAAACAGAAACGCGGCGAAGCGATTTCCATTCAGGCGGACGTTTCCGATCCCAAGGCGGTCGGAAAATTGTTCCGGCAGTTGGATGCGGCGTGGAGCGGGATTGATATTCTCATCAACAATGCCGGTATTGACGGTCCCAGCGCCGTCGGCTGGAAGGCTGATATTGTCGCGTGGCGAAAAGTGATCGAGGTAAATTTATTTGGCGCTTTCTACTGCGCCAACGAAGCATTGAAGCGCATGGTGCGGCAGAAAAGCGGCGTCGTTTTGAGCACCACTTCGGTGCATGAAGAAATCGCCTGGTCTGGACACAGCGCCTACACGTCCAGCAAGGCGGCGGTCAGCATGTTGACCAAAACTCTGGCCCAGGAAGCCGCGCCGCACGGAGTTCGCGTGCTGGCGGTTGGTCCGGGCGCGATCAAAACGCCGATCAACCGCTCCGTCTGGAGCAATCCCAAACGCATGAAAGACCTGCTTGAGAAAATCCCGCTGAAACGGATTGGTGAGCCGGATGAAATCGCCCGCATGGTCGTGGTGCTCGTTTCGGACGCGGCCTCTTATGTGACGGGGCGCACAATTTTCGTAGATGGCGGTATGACGGATTATCCCGATTTTGCTCATGGCGGCTGATCACAGAAATAAATATATTATGCCAACATCAAATCATATTGCGCCGGGCGCGCCCGGCATCGCGCCACGCTGGACTTCCAGCGCCAAGGACGGCATCGGCACCGCCTATCACACCAGTTCCCGACTTTGGTTCACCTTGAGCCATGGCATCGTCAACGAGGTTTATTATCCGCACGTGGACACGCCGAACACGCGTGATCTGCAATTTCTCATCACCGACGGCGAGACGTTTTGCCACGAGGAGCGGCGCGACCTCGACCACCTGACCGAATACCCGGAAAAAAACGTGTTGCTTTACAGGCTCACGAATTCGGACCGCAAAGGCCGTTATCGCATCGTCAAAGAAATTATCGGCGAGCCGCACTCGTCGGTTTTGTTGATGCAAACCCGGCTGGAAATTCTGGACCCAAAACTGCGCGGCAAGTTGCGTCTCTTTGCGCTGCTCGCCCCGCACTTGAAAGGAACGGGTCAAAATAATTCGGCGCGCTGGCACAATACTGGCGGTCGAAAATTTTTCGAGGCCGCCCGCGAGGGTGTCCACATGGTTTTTGGTTGCGCACCGGATTTCACGCGACGTTCCGTCGGCTACGTTGGTCGCAGCGACGGCTGGCAGGACTTGATGGACAATTTCAAAATGGACTGGGAGTTTGAACAGGCCGATGAAGGCAACATCGCGCTGACGGGCGAAATTGATTTGTCGCACGGCCTGGAGTTCATTGTTGCCGTCGCGTTTGGGCGCAGCGCCCAAAGCGCTTCGACGCAACTGCTGCAAGCCCTGGCCACGCCCTTTGCGGAGCAGCGCGAAAAATATGTCAGGCAATGGCAGCGCACCCGTTCCGAAAACGATTTGAGCGCGCATACCAAGGATGGCGCGCACATGGTGCGTTTGAGCCAATGTGTTTTGCTGGCGCATGAAGACAAGACGTTTCCCGGCGCGTTTGTGGCGTCGTTGAGCATTCCCTGGGGCGAGACGAAGGACGACAGTGATCGCGGCGGATACCACTTGGTCTGGACGCGCGACATGGTGCAATCCGCAACCGCGCTACTCGCCGGCGGACGGACCGAATCTGCCTTGCGCGCGCTCATCTGGCTGGCGTGCGTTCAGGAAGCCGATGGCAGTGAGCCGCAAAACAGTTCGATCACGGGCAAACCCTATTGGAAGGGCATTCAACTGGACGAAGTGGCCGTGCCGATTTTGCTCGCGTGGCGCTTGCGGCGCGCGAACGCGCTCCGTGAATTTGATCCTTGGAAACTGATCTCACGCGCGGCGGGTTATTTGATTCTAAACGGACCCGTGACTGCGCAGGAACGGTGGGAGGAAAATTCCGGTTACTCGCCTTCGACGCTCGCGGCGATCATTGCGGCTCTGGTCTGCGCGGTGGAATTTGCGCATGACCGAAAGGAAAAAATTGCGGCGAATTTTCTGCTCGCCTACGCGGACTGGCTTTCGTCGAACCTCGAAGCCTGGATGGTCACCGATCGCGGTGAACTCGTGCCGGGCAAACCCCGGCACTATGTGCGCATCACTCCCGCCATTCCGCAACAAGCCGATGGGACGGCTGATCCCAACACCGTTGTCATCCAGATTGCCAACGGCGGCGGCCAGCACCATGCCCGGAACATCGTCGGCGGGGATTTTCTCCAGTTGGTTCGACTTGGAGTGCGTGCGGCCAATGATCCGCTGATTGTTGATTCCATCGCGGTCATTGATCAAGTGCTCAAACACAATTTACCGCAAGGCCCGTGCTGGCGTCGTTACAATCATGATGGCTACGGTCAGAAAGTGGACGGCAGCGCTTACGATGGAACGGGCATTGGCCGTTCGTGGCCAATTTTGACCGGCGAACGCGGCCATTATGAACTGGCCGCCGGACGCGATCCCATGCCGTTCATTGCGGCGATGGAAAAATTTGCCAATGCGGGCGGCATGTTGCCGGAGCAACTCTGGGACGCGGACGACTTGCCGGAAAGACACATGAAGTTTGGCGGCCCGACCGGTTCAGCGATGCCGTTGTGTTGGGCACATGCGGAATACATTTCGCTCGTACGCAGCGCTCAAGACGGCGTTTGTTTTGATCGAATCGAACCGGTCTTCCAGCGCTACGCCGTCAAGCCGGTAAAAAATTCGCATGAAATGTGGAGTGCTCATCATTCGATTCGCCGAATGCCTCATGGCAAAATCCTGCGCATCATCATTGCGGCAGACGCGACCATCGTCTGGTCTATCAACTGTTGGGCCAGCACCAACAAAGTGGACGCCACTCATATCAGCGCGCTGAATGTGTGGTTCGCTGATCTTCCAACAGAGAAATGCCCGGACGGTTCAGTGATCGAGTTCGCCTTTTTTTGGAAAGATGGTCAGCGTTGGGAAGGCAAAAATTATTCCGTCGCGGTCGGCGAAAAAGCAATGGCAAATAAGTGACTAGCGCAGGAAAATCCAATGAGCAACTACGATGTCATCATTATCGGCAGCGGTGCGGGTGGCGGCACGCTGGCGCTCAAGCTCGCGCCGTCCGGCAAACGCATTTTAATTTTGGAACGCGGCAATTATCTGCCGCGCGAAAAACAAAATTGGGATGCGACGGAAGTTTTTGTGAAGAACCGCTACGTCTCGAAAGACATCTGGCATGACAAGGACAACAAACCGTTTCAGCCGGGTGTTCATTACTTCGTCGGCGGTGCGACCAAGGTGTTTGGCGCGGCATTGTTCCGTTTGCGGCAACAGGATTTCACGGCGCATCGCACCGCTGATGGCCTGACGCCAGGCTGGTCAATCGGCTATGATGAATTTGAGCCGTATTACACGCAGGCGGAAAAACTTTACAACGTCCACGGCCAGCGCGGCGATGATCCGACCGATCCGCCGGCGAGCGCGCCGTATCCGTTTCCGCCCGTCAGCCATGAACCGCGCATTCAGGAGTTGACCGATAACTTGAAACGCGCCGGTTATCATCCTTCGTTTGCGCCGACCGGCATTTTGCTCAATGAAGCGGATATGCCACATAGCCGCTGCATCCGCTGCGATACCTGCGACGGATTTCCCTGTCTCGTCCACGCCAAGTCAGATGCCGAAGTCATCGCGGTCCGGCCAGCATTGCAATATCCGAACGTAACGCTGTTGACGAATGCTCACGTTCAGAAACTTGAAACCAATGCGAGCGGAAATGAAATCACAAAAGTAATTGTGGAGCACGACGGCCAGCGTGAAGAATTTTCTGGCAGCATCGTCGTCGTGTCCTGCGGCGCGGCCAACTCGGCGCGGTTGCTGTTGATGTCCGGCAACGAAAAACATCCGCGCGGTCTGGCCAATGGCTCGGACATGGTCGGTCGCAATTATATGTTTCACAATTCCATCGCGCTGGTCGCCCTTTCGCGGCGCGAGAACCCGACCATTTTCCAAAAAACGCTGACGGTAAATGATTTTTATCTGCGCGCACCCGACTATGAATTTCCGATGGGAAACATCCAGATGATCGGCAAGACCAAAGGGCCGATGTTCCGCGAGGACTCGCACGGATTTGCGCCGGGCTGGACGCTTGATCAAATGGCAAAGCACGCCGTGGATTTCTGGCTTATGGGCGAAGATTTGGGGTTGCCACAGAATCGCATCACGCTGAATTCCGAAAACAAAATTCAACTGCATTACGAATTCACCAACCAGGAACCGATCAACCGGCTGCGGCAAAAATTGCAATCCATGCTCGAACATCTGGACATGCACCCGCATCTCATCCCAAATAATCTCTATATGGGAAAACACATTCCCATCGCCGGTGTCGGCCATCAATCCGGCACTTGTCGCTTCGGCACTGATAAGAAAACTTCCGTGCTCGACGTGAATTGCAAGGCGCACGAACTCGACAATCTTTACGTCGTGGACACGAGTTTTTTCCCCAGCATCGGCGCGGTGAATCCTTCGTTGACGGCCATCGCCAACGCGCTCCGGGTCGGCGACCATTTACTCCAACGACTCCAATAAATTAAATGGCGCAACGCAGCGAAATTCTGACCGTGTATGCCGCCGGCTTGATTCAAGGCGTGGCGCTGGTCACGTTTCCGGCGGCGAGCACGGTGTTCACGAGTTCCAGCGACTATGGATTATCAAGCACGGAATACGGCGGGATGTTTGTGCCGCAGGCGGTCATGGCTATTATCTCATCGCTGCTTGGCGCGGGTTTGAGAAAGCGTCTCGGCACCAAACATATTTATATGATGGGGCTGCTCGCCAACCTGCTGGCCATGACGCTGCTCGTTGTGAGCCGGTTTGTGATGCACGAACATTCATTGGCTTATGTAATTCTGCTGGTCGCCACGGCCTGTATGGGAATTGGTTTTGGGTTCACCGTGCCGGCACTCAATACTTTTGCGGCGGCATTCTTCCCCAAGAAAGTGGACCGGGCGGTGTTGGTGCTCAACGCGCTTTTAGGTTTGGGAACGGCGCTCGCGCCAGTTTTTATCGCGCTGTTTGTGGGACTCGGAATCTGGTGGGGACTGCCCGTGCTTGTTGGCGCGCTGATTCTCGGACTGCTGTTGTTCAGTGTCACCCAGACTTTGAATGAAGGCGCAACCGCACGCGCCGCGCAAGCGCACAAAGGCAAAAATAAATTTCCAGCGCGGTTTTGGGTTTTCGCCTCTTTTGCGTTGCTCTACGGCGTGTGCGAAACCATGAACGGCAACTGGGCAGTCCCTTACATGACAAAACATTTTCGTGCGAATGCAGCCATTGCGTCGCTCGCCCTGGCCATTTTTTGGAGCATAGTGACCGCTGGTCGCATTCTGTTCGCAGCCATTGAAAAATGGTTTCCCGAAAAAATGGTTTGCCGGGTCTTGCCGTTGGGGGTTGCCGCTGCTTTCGTTGCCACTGCGTGCGTGCCGAAAACCAGTTCGTTCCTCGGCATTTTAACTTTTGCGCTGGCGGGACTCGGTTGTTCAGCGCTGCTGCCGTTGACCATCAGTTTTGGTCAGAAGGAACTGACGACCATCGCCGCTTCGGTGGCGGGCGGCTTGATTGCATTTTACCAGATCGGTTATGGCATCGCCGCTTTTGGTGTCGGCCCATTGCAAACGTGGGCGGGATTGGACTTGAACGTAATCTTCGGCGGAACAGCGATTGTCGCACTGGCGATGGCAGCGGTATCTTTCGTCGTCACGCGAAAATCTCGCGCGCCAGCTTGAAATTTAGTTCAATCAACAACATCACTAATATATTTCCTTAAAAAGAAATGCCAACCAGTTTCAGTCCCATCTTCGATAATGCCTCGTCGCAAGCTGCCGCGATTTCAGATCTGTTCAAAGTCGTGCTGGTCATTTGTGGAGTAATTCTGGTGATCGTCACCGGCATGGTTGGAGTCGGTTTAATTCGTTTCCGGCAGCGGACAGGCGTGGAAGAACCTCAACCTTTTTTCGGAAACCGGAAGTTGGAGATTATTTGGACTGTCGGCCCGATACTGATCATCATCTGGCTCTTCGTGCTCACAGCGCGCGGGATGCGCCAGTCTGATCCTCCTGCAAACCAAAAGCCTGATCTCATCGTGACAGGCCATCAATGGTGGTGGGAAGTGCGTTATCCCCAAACCGGCGTGGTGACCGCGAATGAAATTCACATTCCCGTCGGCCGGAAATGGCTTGTCCGCCTGGAATCGGCGGACGTGATCCATGATTTCTGGGTGCCGGCTCTGGCGCGCAAAATGCAGATGATTCCCGGCCAGACGAATCACATCTGGCTGGAAGCCGACGCACCGGGAACATACGACGGCACTTGCGCGGAATATTGCGGCGCGGGACACTCCTGGATGCGCATTTCCGTCATCGCGGAATCACCGGCGGTGTTCGACGCATGGCTGCACGAACAGGAAAATCCCGCCGCCATACCAGCCACAGATTCAGCGCAGACGGGCCTGAAAACTTTCCAGACGATGACGTGCATCAATTGTCATTCCATTCGCGGAGTTTCCGTTGCCGCCAACGCCGCGCCAGATTTAACACATTTGGCCGACCGAACAATTTTAGGCGCAGGCGTATTATCCGACACAGAAACAAATCTGTTCCGCTGGCTGAAAAATCCGCAGGACTTCAAGCCGGGCTGCTTGATGCCCAATCTAAAATTGACGGACGCGCAGGTTGGCGCGCTGACGAGTTATTTGGAAACTCTCAAATGAGCGAAACCATTTCAGCAACCGCTGTGATCGAAATGACCGCCACCAGCGCGCCACGCGGACTTTTCAGTTGGATTGCCACGGTGGATCACAAACGCATCGGCATTCTTTATCTGCTGACTACGCTCGTTTTTTTTGTCGTAGGCGGCGTGGAAGCGTTGCTCATGCGCATTCAACTCGCCCGGCCCAATAATAATTTTCTTTCACCGGACGCCTTCGACCAGCTTTTCACCATGCACGGCACTACCATGATCTTTCTGGTGGTGATGCCTACGCTCATCGGTCTGGCGAACTATCTCGTGCCGCTGATGATCGGCGCGCGCGACATGGCCTTTCCGCGACTGAACGCGTTGAGCTTCTGGCTGCTGCCTTGCGGCGGTTTGTTGCTGCACTTTAGTCTGCTCGCGGGCGGCGCGCCCGCCGTCGGCTGGTTCAGTTATGCGCCGTTGAGTGAAACGCCGTATGCCACGACATCCGGCGTGGATTATTGGACGCTGTCACTTTTGATTCTGGGCGTCGGCTCGGTCGCGGCCTCAATCAATTTGATTGCCACAATTCTAACACAACGCGCGCCGGGATTGACCATCCGCCGCCTGCCGTTGTTCGTCTGGATGATTTTTGTCAACTCGTTCCTTGTCATCCTGGCGCTCCCGGCGTTAAACGCGGCGATTGTGATGCTCTTCATTGATCGTCATCTGGGCACCCATTTTTTTGCACCGTCACACGGCGGTTCGGCGGTGCTTTGGCAGCACTTTTTTTGGGCGTTCGGCCATCCCGAAGTTTATATCATGGCATTGCCGGCCTTCGGCATCATTTCCGAAGTGGTCCCGGTGTTCTCGCGGCGGCCAATCTTTGGTTATGAATTTGTCGCGGCTTCCACGGTTGCCATCGCGCTCTTAAGTTTCGGCGTTTGGGCGCATCACATGTTCGCCGTTGGCCTGGGGCATCCCATGGATTTGTTTTTTGCCGCCACGAGCATGATGATCGCCGTGCCGACGGGCATAAAAGTTTTCGCGTGGAGCGCGACGATGTGGGGCGGCGCGATTCGCCTGACGACAGCCATGCTCTTCGCCGTGGCTTTTTTAATCCAGTTCACCATCGGAGGATTGAGCGGAATTACATTTGCAGTGGTGCCGATTGATTGGCAGGTGACCGGCACTTATTATTTGGTGGCGCATTTTCATTATGTGCTTTTCGGCGGCACCTTCTTCGCGGTTTTTGCCGGGCTTTATTATTGGTTTCCAAAAATGACCGGACGGATGCTGTCCGAACGGCTCGGCAAACTGAATTTCTGGATGGCCCTCATTGGCTTCAACACGGCGTTTTTCGTGCAACATTTTCTCGGTCTGATGGGAATGGCGCGGCGAATTTATACTTATCCTGACTTACCGGGTTGGGGGTTGCTGAATTTAATTTCCACCGTCGGCGCGTTTTTGCTGGGCGCCTCGGTGCTGGTATTGTTGTGGAACATCGTCGTGAGCCTGCGTCACGGCAAACCGGCGGGTGACAATCCATGGCAGGCGTGGACGCTGGAATGGGCCACAACCTCGCCGCCGCCCGCGCAAAATTTTGATCGCGTGCCGCTGATCCGCAGCCGGCGACCATTGTGGGATTTGGCGCACCCCGAAAATCCTGATCCAATTGTCGGCGGCATCGCCGCGCGCGACGGATTCGTGCTGGAAAAAAATCGCGTAGGCATCATCAGCTTTTTGATTACGGAAAGTTTTTTCTTTCTCATGCTCATTTTGGCCTATCTCTATTACAACAATCACGCCATGAACGGGCCGACGCCCCCGAGTATGTTGAATCCGCAAAGAACCGGAATTTACACTCTGTGCCTGCTGGCGAGCAGCCTGACCCTCTGGCTCGCGGGGAAAAAATTGGAGCGCAAAAAGCATTCTGCGTTTCGCTGGCTGCTGGCGCTTACAATCTTGCTCGGAACCGTTTTTATTTTTGGCCAGGGCCGGGAATATCTGCGCATTTTCCATGAAGGTGTCATGGTCAATTCCAATTTGTTCGCCACCACATTTTTTACCCTGACCGGCTTCCACGGATTGCATGTGTGCGTCGGGGTGAGCGCGTTGCTGATTCTCATGGGACTCGCTTTCGCCGGAGATTTCAAGCAAGGCCGCATCGAGGCGGTAAAATCCATCGGGCTTTACTGGCACTTTGTGGACGCCGTCTGGCTGGTGGTGTTTTCGGTGATTTATCTAAGGCTGCTTTTATGACCACCAAACAATTTTTTATTTACGCCTGGAACTGGAATCCGTGGGTCATCGCCATTTGTATCATCACGATTTTAATTTACAGCGCGTGGAATCATTTCCGTTTCAGTCGAAAAACCGGCTGGCTGCTCGCGGGAACAATTATTTTCTTTCTCACCCTGGCATCGCCGATTGATACCCTGGCAGACGGATATTTGTTCAGCGCGCACATGTTGCAACATCTGCTGCTGCTGTTGATTATCCCGCCGCTGATTTTATTGAGCCTGACGCCCACAACAGTTCCAAACCCTATTCAAACCGGCCACTGGAAATGGTTGAACTGGATTTTGCGTCATCCCGTGACCAACTGGTTTTTGGGCGTCGGCGGAATGTGGCTTTGGCACGCGCCCATGCTTTGCAATGCCGCCGTGACGAACGTGTGGATTCATCACTTGCAATATGTCTCGTTGCTTTTGATGGGCTTCGCTTTTTGGTGGCCGATCATTGGGCCGTGGCACAGGCAACGGCTGTCGCCGCTGGCGGGAATAATTTATTTGTTTAGCGCGTGTGCCGGCTGCACGGTTCTGGGAATTATCATCACGTTTTCGCCGGTGGAAGTTTGCTCGATTTATCTGCATCCGCTGGACCGGCTCGGCATTCTGCCGCTCATTCAAAATCAATGGGGACTGACGCCCGCCAAAGACCAGCAACTCGGCGGCCTGTTGATGTGGGTTCCTGCGTGCCTGATTTATTTCTGCGGAATTTTTGGACTGTTCGCCCGCTGGCATGGCGAAGTCCGCGACGAAGCCATTATTCCTGACTCGCAACCCAAAAACCCTTTCACAGAAAAATCTCATGGCCACTGAAATTTCAAAACCCGCGCCGCCGGAACCACATTCGGGATGGACTGTGCTGCCGCCGGAAAAACCCCCGGAGCCGGGCGCCTGGCCGGTGACCATGGCACTAGGAATTACTTTTTTGGTGTGGGGACTGGTCACTTCACTGATAATCACCGGCGTCGGCGTCGCGTTATTTGGCGTCGCGCTGGCCGGATGGATTCGAGATATTCGTCATGAAAGAAACCAACGCTGAAAATAATTCAACCGGCTGCCCGGCTTCATCTGTGGAACTTTCCCGGCGAAAATTTCTCGCGCGTTTGAGTCTCGCCATTGGCGGAGTTGGTGCGTTGATTCTGGCGGTGCCGACGGTTGGTTTTATTCTCGCGCCGTTTTTTGAGCGCAGGCAGGAAGTCTGGCGTTCAGTCGGAAAAGTCGAATCCTTCAAGATCGGCGAAACGACGGCGGTCAAATATGAAGACGCTTCGCCGTTGCCATGGGCGGGCGTGACGGCGCGCAGTGCGGCGTGGCTGCGCCGCGTGAACGCCGACACCTTCATCGCCTTTTCCATCAATTGCACCCACCTCGGTTGTCCGGTTCGCTGGCTTGCCAAAGCCAACTTGTTCATGTGTCCGTGCCACGGCGGCGTTTATTATCAAGATGGAACCGTCGCCGCCGGGCCGCCGCCGCTGCCCTTGCCGCGCTATCCCGTGCGCGTGAAAGATGGCGACGTGCAGATTCAAACGGCACCCATTCCCATCACCAAATAATTGATGTTGAAAAAAATTTACCATCGGGTCCGGGATTGGGTGGACGACCGCACCGGCCTTCCAGGAATGATCGGCAAGACGGCGCGGCATCTCGTGCCGCCGGACGCCAAATGGTGGTATGTCTTCGGCAGCGCCACGCTGTGCGCCTTCATGATTCAAGTGATCACCGGTATTGCCCTGGCCTTCGCTTACATCCCCTCGGCCAGCGAAGCCTACTCGACGCTTCACTTCATCAGCGATCAAGCGCCATTCGGACATTTTCTGCGCGGCCTCCATTACTACGGCGCGTCGGCCATGGTTCTGATGGTCGGCCTGCACATGGCGCAGGTTTTTTTGGCCGGCTCCTATAAATTTCCGCGCGAACTGAACTGGGCGACCGGCGTGCTGCTTTTGGGATTCACATTGGTCATGGGTTTTACCGGCCAACTCCTGCGAGGGGATCAAAACGCCGTTTGGACCGTGGTCGTGGCGGCGGAACAAATCGGGCGCGTGCCGTTCATCGGCCAATGGCTCGCGCATTTTACGCTGGGTGGCGACACGGTCGGCGGCGCAACCTTTACCCGGTTTTTTGCGATTCACGTTTTCATCATGCCCGGCTTCATTTTTGCCTTTGTCGGGCTGCATCTCTGGCTCGTCCTGCGCCACGGAATTTCCGAGCCGCCCAAACCCGGCAAGTTGGTTGATCCCAAAACCTATCGTCAGGAATACAAAGAACTGCTTGAAAAAAAAGGGAAGCCGTTCTGGCCTGACTCGGCCTGGCGCGATGTGGTCTTCTGCGTCGTAATGATCGTGGTCATCGCGGCGCTGGCACTTTTTTCTGGCGCACCACAATTGGGAAAACCACCTGACCCCAGCATCACCACGGCCAGTCCGCGGCCCGACTGGTATTTTATGTGGTATTTTGCCGTGCTCGCCCTGATGCCGCACAGAACGGAACAATATTTCATGGTTTTCGGCCCGCTGATTGTGGGGATTATTTTAATCGCGTTGCCATTTGTTTTCAATCGCGGCGAACGCAGCCCGCGCCGGCGTCCATGGGCTATCGCCGTCGTATTGATAAACGTGGTGATGATCGCGACGTTGTGGATGGCTGGCGTGAAATCACCGTGGTCGCCCAACTTCAATGCGCCGCCATTGTCGGCGTCCATCGTGGGCGCGACCAATGGTCCGGTCTTCATCGGCGCGCAATTGTTTCACGACAAAGGCTGTTTGAACTGCCACTTGATCGCAGCCGACGGCGGTCGTCGCGGACCGGATTTAACCGATGTGGCCGACCGGTTGTCAAAAAACCAGATAATTTTGAAAATTGCCAACGGCGGCGTGAACATGCCCGCGTATGCCGCGAATCTCACGCCAGCAGAGATGGACGCGCTCGTGACGTTTCTGCAATCGCGTAAAATCCAACGTCCCTGATCCTCGAATGCTCGCTGTCGGCGGCGATTCGGTCAAAACAATGAATACAGCAATTATGAGCCGAAAGAAACCGACCATCGAAGCCGAGCTGGAAACACTTCAGCGCGAATCATTCTGTTACTTTTTGCATGAGACGAATCCTGTCAACGGGCTGGTGAAGGACAAGAGCATCCGGGGCGAAAAGGGTGAGAAAGGAGATCGCGGCCCGCAAGGCGAGCGGGGAGAAAAAGGCGACAAAGGCGACAATGGGGTGGCTCCGACAAATTCCCTGACAGCTCATTGAATACTTTGTCAACTTATGCTGCCTAATACCGTGGAACCGTCCATTGTTTGTGAGACTTCGCGTCTCATTCTGCGCAAATTCAATGAAAGCGATGTGGACCCACTCCTCGGCTTTCGGGGTGATCCAGAGGTCATGCGTTTTTGAGCCTCGTTTCATGGGATCCCCGTTCTCATTTACAGCGTGGCCAATGCAGTGACTGGGACAGCCTGACTGTCTACTAACCAATGAACTGGTCAATAATGCCGAGTTAAAAAATTAGAAAAGAGCGATTCCTCAATGTTTTGAAGAATCACCCCGTGTGCTCGGCATTATCCAAGAGCTACAGAAAATAACCGAGTTGCCACACCGAACCGGCGCGCGAGGACGCCGTCAAAAACATCAGAAAGCGTGCCGGTGACCAGAATCGGCAGATAAACCCAACGCGGAACATTCGTCAGCGCGCAAACCAAAGCGATCGGACCGAGCAGCAGCCGCAAGGTTGTGAGCAAAAATGGAACGTGACGTTTCATCCGGTTGATCAAAATCTGCGTCGGTAAAACTTTTCCGTCGAGCGGGTTTTTTCTTAAACACAACAAACAGAACTTGTTCACCGCAGACGTTTTTGGGTGGAAAAACCTGTGAATAATTTACGGATGTGAATCGAGGCGCCATTGATTTGAGGGGCTGATTTGTGTTGTCCACAAATTGTTCACACGCGCAATCTGGTGAACAACCTGTGCATATCAATTCATTGTCAGTTGGGCAAATTGAGTTATGATAAACGCGTTCATTGAAAGAACTGAAATGTACGGCGTCAATAATATGGGGTCGGGCATTTCAAAGATAATCCCAGGCGACTGGGGAAAAGTCGGGTCAGGCTGATTGCCTCGGCTCCTCTAAAACCGGATTGAAAGATCCGGCGGAGAGGCGTAATTCACCGGTTCCTTTGACACGTTCGCGCGTGTCAGTAATGCGAAAAATGGAACCGTGCGGCGAGGAGCGATTAGAAACCGTTCCAAGTCGAGTCAAGTAGTTCAGGCAGGTTTCGAGCCTGGACGAATCGCAGTTGCCAAAAGGCATTGGTTGCTACTGTGAATCAGCACGGACGAATGGCTCTGGCGGTCACGCAAAAACGGGATCAGCCAAAAAAAAGACGCCGAAAGGCGGGACAAAATGAGCGTTCGCACCGGGAAGGACACGACGGCTGGGCAGGCCGCGTGAAAACCTTCCGAGCGTTGGCGATGTTAAAAACGACACCGCCGGGCTGTAAGAAAAAGCAACCTGTGAGTGAAGAGGCGAGACCCGTGGCGTCGGGCGAACGCGCTGTCAAAAGCAGCGGCTGACCCGGTGCTAGCGGTCAAGACGCGAAAGAAAATTGCAGGCGTGTCTTGACCTGGTTCGCAAGCCGGTGGCGCAACCACCAGCTGAAGCGGGCTGAAAAGCCTCACTCGAAATTCAGCGGCCGCGAGGCGCTGGACGGCCCTGTCACGAGGCCGGGAACTCCGCTTGCCGTGGAGAATGGCGTCGGGAAACCGGCAGCGCCCGCGAGGGCGCGCCTAATGTCGGTGCGGGAAAGAGAGCCTGGCGAACTCCCATCCCCCATTTGTCCCTGTTCGACCGAAAGGTCGGGCAGGGACTTATTGTTTTTTGGAAAAAAATCCTTGCCCGATTGCGGCTTTGGGACAAAATCCACTTACAAAATCGGTCAATCACATTTCACAAGAATTTTATGGGACGCATCTATAACAACATCGTCGAAACGGTCGGCCACACGCCACTGGTCAAATTGAACAAAGTCACCGCCGGTCTGCCTGCGACCCTTCTGCTCAAGTGCGAATTTTTCAATCCGCTTGGCAGTGTCAAAGACCGCATCGGCATGGCGATGATTGAGGACGCCGAAAAACGCGGCGTGCTGAAGAAGGAGACCGTCATCATTGAGCCAACCAGCGGCAACACCGGCATTGCGCTCGCGTTTGTCGCGGCAGCAAAAGGTTATCAACTGATACTGACCATGCCCGAAACGATGTCGCTCGAACGGCGCACGCTGTTGGCGATGCTTGGCGCAAAACTGGTATTGACGCCCGGCGCGGAAGGCATGAAAGGGGCGATAGCGCGCGCGGAAACACTGGCAAAGGAGACGCCGAACTCATGGATTCCGCAGCAGTTCAACAATCCGGCCAATCCTGAAATCCACAAAAAGACGACGGCGGTGGAACTTTGGGAAGACACGGATGGCAAGATTGACATTTTGGTCTCAGCCGTCGGCACGGGTGGAACGATCACGGGTTGCGTTGAAGTCATCAAGCCAAAGAAGCCGTCGTTCCAGGCCATTGCGGTTGAGCCGAAAGATTCGCCGGTGATTTCACAGACGCTCGCCGGGCAGCCGATCAAACCCGGTCCGCACAAAATTCAAGGCACGGGCGCGGGATTCGTTCCGCAGAATTTGCATTTGAAGGACAGCGCTGGAAATCCGCAGATCGTGGAATGTATTCAAGTTTCCAACGACGACGCTTTTGCGATGGCGCGCCGGTTGGCGAAGGAAGAAGGAATTTTGGCCGGCATTTCAACCGGCGCGAACGTCGTGGCCGCGATTGAAGTGGCCAACCGTCCTGAAAACAAAGGCAAGACCATCGTGACGATTGCCTGCTCGACGGGCGAGCGTTACTTGAGCACGCCGCTTGCAGCCGAAGCACGCGCGGCTGTCGGTGGTTAAGTTAATGGGATTGAGCCTGTGGCCCGACCCAATCGGCGCACAGCGCGGGCATTGCCGCCAACACTTGAAAATACTTGTTGCGTTTGCGCGCGTTTGCGCGTAGTAAAAGGTTGTCGAAGGTTTTGCGAGCCCCGTTTTGCGGGGCTGCTTCCCAAGTTCAAAAATTCAAGACTGGTTTATCGGGATAAATTCCGGCCTTCGCGCACACAAAATATGAGCAGTTCAGAAAACAACGGTGATAAAACAGCCAATTACGGTTCCGGCTACCTGGAAATTTCCGAGAAAGGCTTCGGCTTTTTGCGGACGGCGCAAAATCATTTTCACCCCAAGCCCACCGACATCTTTGTCACGCCTGACACCATCCGCCGCAGTTTTTTGCGCGAGGGCAGCCATGTGGCCGGGCCGACGCAACCGCCGCATCGCGGCACGAGTCCGCAACTCAAGGCTGTCGAAAAAGTCAATGACATGGCGTTCGAGGAATACACGAAAGCCGTCCGCTTTGAGAACCTCACGACGATTGACCCGATTGAAAAATTCAATCTCGAGACCACGCCGGATTTGATCGAGACGCGCGTGATTGATCTCGTCACGCCGATTGGCAAGGGCACGCGCGGCATCATCGTCGCGCCGCCGCGGACGGGCAAGACGACCATCCTCAAACAAATTTGCAACGCCATCACGACGAACCATCCTGATGTCCATGCGCTCGTGCTGTTGATTGACGAGCGACCGGAAGAAGTCACGGACTTTCAGCGTTCGGTGAAGGCCGAAGTTGTTGCGTCGTCGAACGATATGGATTTGGAAACGCACGTCCGGCTTTCGCGTTTTATGATCGAGCGTTGCCGCCGAATCGTTGAATCCGGCAAGGACGTTTTTGTGCTGCTCGATTCACTCACCCGCGTCGCGCGCGCTTACAACAGCGTTCACGGTGGCAGCGGCCGCACGATGACCGGTGGTGTGGATGCGCGTGCGCTGGAAATTCCGCGCAAGATGTTCGCCTCCGCGCGCAAAATCGAAAATGGCGGTTCGCTCACGATCATCGCCACTGCGCTCGTGGACACGGGTTCACGCATGGATGAACTCATCTTTCAAGAGTTCAAAGGCACAGGCAACATGGAGTTGATCCTCGACCGCAAGTTGTCCGACCGCCGACTGTTTCCGGCGATTGACATTCCCAAGAGCGGCACGCGCAAAGAGGAAAAACTTTTCCCGGCCAAAAACCTCGAAGCCATCCGCAAATTGCGCCGCACGATGGTGGATTTGAATCCCATCGAGGCGATGGAAACGCTCACCGCCGCGCTCAAGAAACACAAGACCAACGACGAGTTGCTGGCGAAGCTGGATAAAGGTTCGTAACTTCCCGTGGTGAATCCGTCGCTCCATTCGCGTCCGCCTTTGGAGCGGATGTTGCGCATCCATCAGTCGCTTTCGTCCGGCAAATTTCCAAACGCCTCCACGCTCGCTCGCGAAATCGAGGTCGCCACCAAGACCATTCACCGCGACATCGAGTTCATGCGTGACCGGCTGAATCTTCCGATACAATTTAATTCAGGGCGAAATGGTTATTGCTACACCGAGGAAGTCAGCGCATTTCCGACCCTGCAGATCACCGAGGGTGAAATTTTCGCGCTCGTCCTCGCGGAAAAGGCGTTGCAACAATATCGCGGCACGAGCTTTGAGAAACCGCTGTTGAGCGCCATCAAAAAAATGGAGCAATCGTTGCCCGATACCATTTCGCTCAATCTCGCCGACATCGAGCAGACCATCTCGTTTTGCACGCGCGCCGAGCAGATTCTTGATCTCAAAATTTTCGACGCGCTGGCCAAAGCCGCCGCGCGCCGCCAACAGATTGAATTGGCCTATCGCAAACCCGGCCAGACCCAATCCGAATCGCGTCTCGTTGACCCGTATCATCTGGCGAACATCAACGGCGAATGGTATCTTTTTGCCCACGATCACGCGCGCAAAGACATCCGCACCTTCGTTCCCGCGCGAATCCAATCGGTCAAGCCGACGGGGAAATTATTCGAGCGTCCGCAAAAATTTTCCGTGGAGAAACGGTTGCGCGACAGCTTTGGGGTTCATTCCGGCGCAGGTGAATTTGAGGTCATCATCCGCTTCAACGCGCGCGCCGCCGATTATGTCCGCGAAAAAAAATGGCATGAATCACAACAACTGCGCGAATTGAAGGACGGCGCAGTGGAATTGCGGATGAAGCTGTCAAGTCTCGTTGAAATCGAGCGCTGGGTTTTGAGCTGGGGCGGCGATGCGAAAGTATTGAAGCCACCTGAACTGGCTGAAGCGGTCAGGCAATCCGCCAGAAATATCCTCAGGCCATGAGTGGGGATTTCCCGCCGGCTTCGGTGTAAAATGCCAAAGTCAACTTCTGTGATTTCTGGACACGTTTGGAGCTTGGAAGAAATCGTTGGTTCGTGCCTTGATTTTGAATCCAAGCTCTTCCGCAGTCCCACTGCGGCGGCACTGCGGCGGAAGGGTTGCAGGTGCCATCCCGGTCATCGCAGCGCGATGACCCTACCTTCAAATCCACTGCGGCGGCGCGAAAGAATTGAATTGATCAGGGACGACGTGGAAGTCACTGGTGTCCGATTAAGGGCGGTGGTAAGTGCGCAAAGTGGGCGTTTAGGGGTAGTTTCGTGAGCGTTGAGAGTGTGTTCGATTCCCGGTCTAAA
>JBEKBA010000027.1:0-27163 GCA_050015635.1 Verrucomicrobiota bacterium | reverse complement strand
CATTTTGGATGGGAGCCGCAGTGACGGGAGTAGTTGAATCGGAATCACTCGTAGTTGTCATAGCTCTCACAATTATGATAGCTATGAGAACTTTTTCCAGTGGTGCTATGCGTGACGCTTACCCTTATCCTAACTGCAAACGATTTGCAACAAAAATCTTCAAGTATTTTGAGATACTTCAATAGCGCAATCTAATGCACCATGACCATGCAGAAGGCCTACCAGTCTTTGAATGGGCGCTCGGAATTTTGGGGAAACCCTTTGGGTTTTAGTTGTAGAACCTGTTCGTCACCCTTTTGCGCGTCCAATAACTGCTTGGCTTCTTCCGGCGTCATCATTTCCTCGGTATTCGCGGCTTGTTTCTCATTTTTCGCCCCGGATTTACCTTCCGACCGGCTGGACGAAGTCTGCGCGGGCTGCTGTTTCTGTGATTGCTGATTTTGCTGGTTCGATTGATTTTGCGCCTGCTGATTCTGTTGTTGATTGGGTTGTGAATTTTGCTGCGACTGTTGCTGTGATTGTTGCGAATTTGAATTTTGATTCTGCTGCGATTGCTGCGACTGGTTGTTTTTCGACTCCTGTTGATTGGATTGATTTTGCTGATTTTGTTGATTCTGTTGTTGTTGTTGCTGCTGGCTTTGTTGTTTTAACAATTCATACAATTTTTTCAGCTTCACATCTTCAGGATACTGTTTCAGGCCGGCATCCACTGATTTCAGCGCCTGGGGGATGTTGTTTGAAATGTATGATTGCGCGCCGCTGTTGAAAAAATCATCGGCGGTCTGCGCACGCGCTGACGGCAATGCCAACAGCAACAGGCTAACGCTGATTCGGAGTGACAATCTCATCAATGTCCTTTAATTTTTTGATATAATCCTGAAATTTTTTGGCGGCAATCGGATTATTCAGGCTTTCCATGATTTCCAGCGCGCGGTGATATTCATTACGGCGAACCGCGTTGTCCGCCTCCTGTTTGGCTCTGCGCATCGCCTCGCGAAGCTGGGCGATCAATTCAATCTCTCGCTTCACGAACGACAGATTGTAGGCCGCATCCGCGTCGTTTGTGTTCAATGCCGCCGCATATTCGTAACCCTTGACTGCTTGCTGCCAGATGTTCTCCATCGCGTCCAAACCTTCAGTGTCCGGCTCGAATTTAAGTTCACCCATCCGGTACAGGGTGTTGCCCAAATTGTAATACGCCTGCTGTTGCAGCTTCAAATCCGGCGACAATGTCACCGCCTTAAAACTGTCTAAGGCAGCGTCATAATTTGTCGCGCGATATGCCGCCGCGCCCGCATCAAAAACAAAACGCAGATCGTTCGTGTCAATCTGTGCCAGCCGCTCAAATTCCTGCAGTGCATTGGTGTAATTGCCCGTGTTGTATTCGTGCAACGCGCTCGATGGCGAGCCGGACGCAATGCCCGGCAGTAAAAACAGGGCAACCATCGCCGCCACTCGTGCCGTTCCATTCGCCGCGTGTTTTCGCTCCGGCAAAAACATTTCCGCCAGCAGCAATAAAATCGCCGCCGCCAGCGGCCAGTAGAATTGTTCATGATAATGTTGCACCAATCGCTCCTGCGCTTCGGATTTCGGCAGCGGCGCGAGGCCTTTCTCGTAAAGTGTGTCAATGGTGTTGGGGCGCAGTGGCAGGTAGAATCCACCCGTCGCACCGGCGATTTGCCGTAGTAATACCTCGTTCAAGTGCGACTTCACCACGTTGCCATCCGGGTCGCGAACGTAATCGGAATTTCCATTCGCATCCGTGATCCGCAGCAACGCGCCTTCCGTCGTGCCGATGCCGACGGGAAAAATCTTCAGCCCTGCCTTCGCCGCATTTTGCGCGGCGGCAAGCACGTCAGCTTCGTTGACGTTGTCTTCGCCGTCGGTGAGCAGCACGAGCGTTTTGTATTGGTCTTTTTCTTTGAACGCGGCGAGCGCTGTGTTGATGGCCGACGCGATGGCCGTGCCGCCTTCGGGAATGGAATTTACATCCAATGCCTGAACGCTTTGTTGAAATGCCGTGTCGTCAATCGTTAGCGGACATTCCACAAACGCCTCGCCGGCGAATGCAACAAGGCCGAGCCGGTCTGTTTTTGCGTCCTGCAACAATTCCAGCGCCGCAAGTTTGGCGCGCTCCAGCCGGTCTGGTGCGATGTCCTCGGCCAGCATGCTTTTGGAAGTGTCAATGGCAACAACGATGTCCAGTCCGCGTTGCTCGACTTTCTCCAGATCAAATCCGTATTGTGGTCGCGCCAGTGAGACAATCAAAAGCGCAACGGCAAGGATTAAACAACCGGACCGGATTTTTTGCCGTGTTGGAGAAATCCCAACGATCAATGCCGACAGCAATCGTGCTTGAATGAATTGAATGAGCAGCTTCTGCTTTTTGCGTTCAGACCACCAGAAAAACAACCCCAGTGCCACCGGCAAAACCAGCAGCCAGAAAATTTGTGGATGCGCGAATAATCTCACGGCAATTTCCTGAACACAGTTTGTCCCAGTGCAATTTCAACCAGCAACAGCGCCAGCCCGCACGATATAAACCACGGGAACAATTCCCTGAATTGCGTGTATTTATTGATGACCGCCTCGGTTTTTTCCAGCTTGTCAATTTCCGCGTAAATGGCCTTGAACTTTTCGGAGTTGTCCGCGCGATAGTATTTGCCGCCGGTCATTTGTGAGATTTGCTGCAACGTGTCCTCGTCCGGCAGGTAGCCGGGCGGCAGTCCCATCGCTTCCACCATCTCGCGGTTGCCAAGGCCGATGGTGTAAATTTTTACCCCTAACGCCTGCGCCGCTTCAGTCGCCGTAATCGGATCGATTTTGCCGGAATTATTTGCCCCATCGGTCATCAAAACGATGATTCTGCTTTTCGATTTCAGATTGCGCAACCGGTTCAGCGCCGTGATGATTCCATCGCCAATCGCGGTCGCGTCCGAATTGATCGAACCGATGCCGAGCTGGTCAACGGTTTCGAGCAGGTAATCATGATCCAAGGTCATGGGCGCGGCAATGAACGCCTGCGCGGCAAATACAACGAGGCCGATGCGGTCGTTGGGCCGTCCTTCAATAAACTCCTTCAGCACGGGCTTGGCCATGTCTATCCGGCTGACGTGCTGGCCGTTGACGAGATAATCATGGGTGGTCATGCTGCCCGACAGATCGAGCGCACACACGATGTCAATGCCGCTGGCTTTCACTTCCGTCGTGCTTTTCGTCAGACGCGGCTGAGCCATGGCCATGATGAAAATGGCGAGCACAATCCAGCGCAACGCCGCCAAAAATTCGCCGGCACGCGAACGCCGTGCGTGCGTCAAGCCTTCCACCAGTTTCACCGAGGAATATAAAAATGCCGGCGGCCGGCCGCGCCTACCCTTCAGCCACGCCAGTAGCGGCAACAGCAGGAGCAGCAGCAGAAAATATGGATGTGCAAAATTCATTGCGGGGTTGCGATTGCGGATTGTGGATTGACGGTTTGCTCTTTACCGGAAGTCGGCGCTTCAATTTGCGGCGTGGTTTCCTTGACCAGTCGCAGCGCGGCGGAATGTAATTCGCGCAACTCGTTTTCAATCGGCTCGTATTTTGCGAATTTCACGAGGTCGCAGCTCTCCAGAAATCTGCCGAGGCTTTCCTTTTGTTCAGCCGACAATAAATTCGATTCACCCAATTCGCGCAAAAATTCCTCCGTTGTCCGTTCTGGCGCGCGGAAATCAAACCGTTCTTCGAGATAAAAGCGAACGGTGTCCGAAACCAGAATGCAGAATGGTTTTGGTTGCGAAATCAGCGTGAGTGCTTCCGCCAGTTTTTGTCCCGCGCGAATATGCGCGGGTATGGGCGGCGGAACCGAAACTCGCGTCATTCGTCTCAGAAAATAACGCCAGGCCAGTAACAGCAGCGTCAAAACCGCCAGTGTGCCGAGCGTCCACCAAAGCCATTCCCAGCCGTTCGGAATTTCCACCGGCGGCTTGATGTCGCGAATGTCATTGACGGTCGAAGCTGCGTTTTGCGTTGGCACATTTGTAATCATTATTCGTTTTAGCCACGCAACCGGCGTTTTTCCCGGTTCTCAAAAAATCTGCCCAAAGTTGCCGAATAGGGTTCATCCGTGCGCAATTGAATTGAGTCAACACCGGACGACCGGAGCTGCCGCACAAGTTCCGCCCGTTGTTTTTCCTGACGTTGCGCAAACACCTCGCGGTTGGCGGCGCGCGCCGTGTTGACTTCCACGATTTCGCCCGTCTCGGCGTCTTCCAAAATCAAACGGCCCAGCGCGGGCAATTCCAGTTCATAACGATCCGTGATCTGCACAGCCACGACATCATGCCGGCGATTCGCGATGCGCAACGCGGTTTGAATCGGTTTGGGCAATACCATCTGATTGTCGGGTATGAGAAAATCCGAAATGACTGCGGCAATGGCCCGATGCGGCAGCACGCGCCCCATGAATTCCAATGCGTTGACCAGATCCGTCCCGTGCCGTTTCGGTTCAAAAAATAAAACTTCACGAATCACACGCAACACGTGGCTGCGGCCTTTGCGCGGGGGGATGAATTTTTCCACTTCGTCGGTAAACAACAGCAGGCCGACTTTGTCATTGTTGCGGATGGCGGAGAAGGCGAGCACGGACGCGATCTCGGCGGCGAGTTCGCGTTTGGATTGTTCGCGAGAGCCAAACAGGCCGGAACCGCTCACGTCCACGACGAGCATGAGCGTGAGTTCGCGTTCCTCGACGAACTTTTTGATGAACGGATGGTTCATCCGTGCGGTGACGTTCCAGTCAATCGAGCGCACGTCATCGCCGGGCTGGTATTCGCGCACCTCATCGAAGTTCATGCCCTGTCCCTTGAAGACGGAATGGTATTGGCCCGCGAGCGTTTCGGTCACGAGCCGGTTCGTTCGAATCTCGATCTGTCGGATTTTTTTGAGAATCTCGCGGGGAATCATTTCAGCCAATTAAATTCTTGGAATCGGATATAATTCCACGTTCTCTTTCTGATACTGCTCTTTTGAAAATTGCTTCCAACCCGTCCGATATGTTTCAGACGTGTGCTTTTCGTCCCAAGTTCCAAATTGCCAACCAAGGACTGCTTGAAAAGCAGTTGTTAAAAGATTTTCCAAATCTTTTGGATTTAGTTGAACGGTCTTTTTCTCCGACTTTTTTATGTAACGAGTAAAGTTTTCGTAATCGTCGAACCACCAGTACGCATAAACACCAAGGGTCGAGTCTGTGTCCTTATGAACTTCAATTTTTGCCGCCCCGTTTTTTGGGTGCTTAAAAGTAAAATCCCAAGTGGAAGACTGATGATAATATTTCGTCAGCCTCAAATTGTGTTGCGCGGCGAATTTTTCCAAGACAGGAGAAACCGGCTTAAAGAATGCGTCCAAAAGCGGTTTCTCTTTGGTTGTGAAATCTGGATGGCCATTTGGCATAACACGTTTGAAAATTAGATTTCACGGCACCGGCAGTTCATCAAAGATTTTCTGGATGACTGTTTCGCTGGTTTTTTCCTCGGCTTCGGCTTCATAGGTGATGGTGACGCGATGGCGCAACACATCCATGCCGATGCTTTTCACGTCCTGCGGTGTGACGTAGCCGCGGCCCTTCAGGAACGCGTAGGCTTTGGCCGCCAGCGTGAGCGCGATGGTCGCGCGCGGCGATGCGCCGAGCTGGATGAAATCCTTGACCGCGATCTTGTAATGATCCGGGTCGCGCGTGGCGCAGACAAGGTCCACAATGTAATCCTTCACCTTATCGTCTACGTAAATATCGTTGATGACGCCGCGAGCGTTGAGAATGTCCTTGGGATCAACCACCGCGCTCGCGGTGGGTGTGCTGGAAGTCTTCGCCATCATGTCGAGAATCTGCCGTTCCTCGGCGCGTGATGGATAACCGATTTTCAACTTCAACATGAAGCGGTCAACCTGCGCTTCGGGCAGCGGATACGTGCCTTCCTGTTCGATGGGATTTTGTGTGGCGAGCACGAGGAACGGTTCGTCGAGCTTGAAGGTCTGGTCACCGATGGTGACCTGTTTTTCCTGCATTGCTTCGAGCAGCGCACTTTGCACCTTGGCGGGTGCGCGATTGATTTCGTCCGCCAAAACAAGATTCGCAAAAATTGGTCCGCGCCGCGTCGTGAAACCGCCAGATTGCGGATTGTAAATCTGCGTGCCGATGACGTCGGCGGGCAGCATGTCCGGTGTGAATTGCAGGCGCGAGAATTTGACGCGAATGCAATTGGCCAGCGATTTTACGGCGAGCGTTTTCGCCAGACCCGGCACACCTTCGAGCAAAACGTGGCCGTTGGCGAGCAGGCCGATGACCAACCGCTCCGTCAGATAATTTTGCCCGACGATGACTTTGCCGAGTTCGTTAAACAGCGGGTGGGTGAAGGCGCCCGCTTCTTTTACCGCTTCGTTGATTGCAGAGATTCCAGTATTCATTTTTTTGATTTTACAAACGGATTGACAGCGTGACCAGCCGGCTTGTTCAAGGAAAATTATCGCCCTAAAACCCCAATTTTACCTGGGCGATGTCGAGCACGATTTGCTCATGTAATTCCGTCAACGAGACGAATTTGCGCTCATCACGCAATTTTTCGCCGATTTCGATCTTCAATTCCTTGCCATAAAGGTCCCCATCGAAACCGAGTAAATGCGCTTCAACCTGAAGCCGCGGCGCGGCAGGCAAAATTGTCGGGCGAAAACCGATGTTGAGCGCAACCTGATAGGGTTTTGTCTCCATGGTTGTGAAACCGGAGTAAACACCGTTCGGTGGAAGCAACTGCCCGGTTACTTCAAGATTTGCCGTTGGAAATCCAAGTTGCCGGCCGACCTTGCCGCCCTCGATCACGCGACCGGAAATCGCGTAAGGCCGTCCAAGCATTTGGCTCGCCGCATCAAAATTTCCCGCGCGAATTATTTCACGAATCCTCGTGCTGCTCACAACTTGTCCGTCCAGCGAAACCGCCGCAAGTCCATGAACTTGAAAATTCAGTTCGCCCCCAAGTTTTTTCAACAATGCGACGTTGCCGCTGCGTTTGTATCCGAAAACAAAATCCGCACCGACACAAACGCTATGAATTTTTTCGAATTCGCGCGCCAGGCCGCGAATAAATTCCTCGCCCGTCTGTTCGCTGAATTTTTCATCGAATCGAATCAGTAACAGCGCGTCCGCGCCGGCCGATTTAATCGCGAGCAGTTTTTGCGGCAGTGAATAAATCAGTGGCGGCACGCGGTCGGGCGCGACAACGGAATTCGGATGACAATCAAATGTCAGTACGACCGCGACGGCGTTGTGTTGATGTGCGTCGGTAATGGTCTGACGGATGATTTGCTGATGGCCGAGATGCACGCCGTCGAAAAAGCCAATCGCGAGGCAAACTTTTTTGCCTTTGGCTTTTAATTCGTTTGCGGCATGGAGGATTGTCATTCGTTACACTCCGGCGGCCAATTTCAAAAATGGAATCACCTTCTTCTCCAATTCCGCTGCCGTCAATTTTAATACATCATCCAGGCGTGTTGCATCGGTCACATCAAATTGGCCGGATGCACTGCGCCGCAACGTGGCGAGGTGCGCGCCGCAGCCAAGTTTCTGGCCGAGATCGTGCGCGACGCTGCGGACATAAGTGCCCTTCGTGCAAGCCAGCAGAAACTGGCCAAGCGGCTCGGAATAATTAGTGAAGCGGAAATTGTAAATATGAACGAGGCGCAGCTCGCGTTCGACCTCGATGCCTTTGCGCGCAAGCTTGTAAAGCGGCACACCGTCCTTCTTGATGGCTGAAACCATCGGCGGCATTTGCATCTGATCGCCGATGAACTTGGCGGCTTCAGCGTTCAACACTTCAAGTGTCAACGGCGGAACAGTTTTCGTTTCAAGAATTTCACCGTCGGCGTCGTAGGAATTTGTCGTCTGGCCAAACTTGATTGCGCCTTCATAAACTTTGTCGTTGCCCATGAGCCGTTCGGACAATTTCGTGCCGCGGCCTAAAACAATAATCAAAAGACCGGTCGCGTCCGGGTCGAGCGTGCCACAATGCCCGACTTTTTTGATTTGAAACCGGCGGCGGATCGCGTCCACGACATCGTGCGAGGTCGGGCCGGCAGGTTTATCAATGAGAATCGCGCCGTCGAGCGGGGAAAATTCTTGCATGAAAATTATTTGGCGGAATTCAATGCGCGTTTGATTGCAGCAATCACTTTACGCTGCACCGAAAGCGGTTTGCCGGGAATCCGTGCGCCCGCCGCCGCCGAATGTCCGCCGCCGCCGAATTGCGCCGCGATTTCATTCACGTTGATTTTGTCGCTCTTGGAACGGAGGCTGATGCGCGTTAGTTCGGGTCCGATTTCTTCAAAAGCGCACGCGACGACGACCGGCTCAATCGCGCGGATGTGGTCGATGAGTCCCTCCGAATCGTTGCTCTCCGCGCCGGTGCGGGCAAAATCGTTTTTCTTGAGCCAAAACCACGCGATGCGGTCGTCGTCGGTGAGGCGGAAACGGCTGTAAACGTGCTTGAGCAGCCGTGCGCGCGACAGCGGATACGATTGATAAACTTCGTCACAAATTTTGGCGAGGTTCGCGCCGCGTGTGACGAGTTCCGCGCCGGTGTGAAACGTGCCGGGACGTGTCGTCGCATATTGGAATGAGCCGGTGTCGGTCGAGACGGCGGTGAAAAGATTGTCGGCGATTAATTTTGTGATCGGCCAGCGCGCGACTTTGAGCAGGCGAAAAATCAACTCGCCGCAGGAAGGTTCGCGCGCGGAAACCCAGTTGATGTCAGCATAGCGCGAGTTGCTTTCGTGATGGTCAATGTTGATGAAAATTTTTCGGTCGCCGATACACTTGCCGACTTTGCCAAGGCGCTCAAAGCTTGCGCAATCGGTCGCGATGACACAGTCAAATTTTTGCCCGCGTTTGGGTTTTTGGAACAGGCTGTCGGGATCGAGAAACCTCAATTTTTGCGGCAACGCGTCCTCGTTCCAGCAAACGACTTTTTTGCCTTCGTTTTGGAGCGCGAGGATGAGGCCGAGTTGCGAGCCGATGCAGTCGCCGTCAGGCCGGACATGGCCGACGATGCAAAATGTTTTATGCTCGCGGATGGCTTCGAGAACGCGGTCAATGATTTTAGGATAACTTTTCACGGTTGTTCGTTTTGGTCGCTGTCGACGGACGCGGATTTTTCCAGTTCCTCAATGATTTGCAAGACGCGGTTGCCGCGCACGATGGAATCGTCGAAAACAAATTTTAACGCGGGCGTGTATTTCAAAATGACGGAGCGCGCGACGAGATTTTGAATTCGCGCGCGATGTTCGGTGAGCAACTGAAAGCCGCGCTTTTGTTGATCTGCGTTGCCAAGAATACTGACGAACACGACGGCGGATTTCAAATCACCGGCGACATCAACATCATTAACGGTGATTAGGCCTGCATCGCTAACATGAAATTCGCGGCGGACGGCCTCGCCGATTTCGCGCTTCAAAAGTTCGCGTACACGTTGGAGTCGGAGGCTGGCCATTTTTCGTTAAATCGTTACTCACAATTTCGCCGCAATTTTTTCAATCGCATAACATTCAATCGTGTCGCCAACTTGAAAATCGCTGTAGCCTTCGATGCGAATGCCGCATTCCATTCCGGCGCGGACTTCATTGACTTCATCTTGAAAACGGCGGAGCGATTGCGCGATGCCTTCGTAAATCACGTCCTTGCGCCGACGCACACGCACCTTGCCCTTGACGATGCGGCCATTGGAAACCATGCAACCGGCGACCGGCACGCCCTTGGACAGTTCAAAAACCTGCCGCACTTCCGCCACACCAGTGATCGTTTCCCTGGCCACGGGATCGAGCAGCCCGGCCATCGCCTCCTTCACCTGATCAATCAATTCGTAAATGATCGCGTAAAGCTTGATCTGCACGCCTGCGTGCTTCGCTTTTTCAGCGGCGGTGCTGTCTAGGCGCGTGTGAAAACCAAGAATGATCGCGTTTGACGCGGATGCGAGCGCCACGTCATTTTCGCTGATCGCGCCGACGTCACTGTGCATGATTTCGAGCGAAACTTTTTCCGCCTCGATTTTCTTAAGCACCTCGACAATGGCCTCGACCGAGCCTTGCGTGTCGGCTTTGACGACGACTTTGAGTACCTTGTCCTGGTTTGCGGCGAGCGTGGCAAAGAGATTTTCAAGTGTGACTTTTTTGTTTTCCTGGCCTTCCGCCTTGGCTTCAAGAAAACGTTGCTCGGCGAGTTCGCGAGCGGCTTTTTCGTCCTCAACCACGCTGAATTCCAAGCCCGCATCCGGCACGCCGTTCAAGCCGAGGACGCGAACCGCGACCGACGGACCAGCCTCTTTTAGCCGCTGGCCTTCCTCGTTGATCAAAGCGCGGACGCGACCATAAAATTCGCCGCAGATGATGATGTCGCCAACGCGCAACGTGCCTTTGCGAACCAAAACCGTCGCCGTTGGACCACCGGGTTCAACGCCGGATTCAATGACATTGCCTTTCGCATGGCGATTCGGATTCGCCTTCAACTCCAGCAAGTCGGCCTGGAGCAAAATCATTTCAAGCAATCTATCAATGCCTTGCTTCGTCAATGCGGAAACGTCCACGAAGATTGTTTCACCACCCCAATCGTCAGGCACGAGTTCCTTTTCCTGCAACTGCTGGCGGACTTTCATCGGGTTCGCGTTCGGATGGTCAATCTTGTTGACCGCGACCAAAATTGGAACTTTCGCCGCTTTCGCGTGATTGAGTGCTTCAAGCGTTTGTGGCATGACACCGTCGTTTGCCGCGACGACGAGTACGACGATATCTGTGACATTTGCGCCGCGCGCGCGCATCGAACTGAACGCCGCGTGGCCGGGCGTGTCGAGAAACGTGATTTGCGCCAGTTCCTTTTTGCGCTCCGGGTGCGGCACGGAAATCGTGTAAGCGCCGATGTGTTGCGTGATGCCGCCAGCTTCACCCGCCGCGACGTTTGCCCTGCGAATCACGTCGAGCAGCGATGTTTTGCCGTGGTCAACGTGACCCATGATCGTCACGACCGGCGCGCGTGGTTTGAGTTCCTCCGGCTTGTCCTCGACATCGAGTGCAACCTTCTTCTCGACCGCGTGAACCACGCCACCGCCGCGCTCGCGTTTCTCGACCTCGAAACGGAAACCGTATTTTGCGCAAAGCTGCTGGGCGATTTTTTCATCAATCGCCTGGTTCACGTTCGCGAAAACGCCTAATTCCATTAAATCGGCGATGATCTTGAACGGCTTTTGCTTCAATTGCACGGCGAGTTCGCGGACGACAATCGGGGGTTTGACAACGATGACTTCGCCGCCTGTGGGCGCGACAAATTTTGGCTGTGGCGCTGTGGGCTGACTCGGTACCTTCACCGCTGGCTTTTGGTGTGAGTAAGCAGCGCTCGGCTTGGACTGGTTTGTAAAAGGTGCAGCCGGTGCAGGCTTTTGCTGCTGCTTGCTGTAATTTGCCGTTTTTGCCACAGGTTTTTGTGGCAATTGAATGAACCCGACTTTCTCGCCGACTTTTGGCGCCGCCGGTTTCAGCGGCGCGGATGGAATTTTCGGTGCTTCAACAATTTGTGTGGGTGCAACTGATTCGCCGTTTTCAACTTTTGTTCCAATCGGGGGTGTTTCTTTAACTTCCGGCTTCAGTTCGGGTGGCGCGGTGATGAGGACTATTTTTTCCTCAAGCGTCACGGATATTGGAGGTTTGGCGGCGGGCGGTGCGGCGAATTTATTGGCCAGGCCAGGATGGTCTTTGAAGAGTTCCTCTTCGAGAAACTCTGCGCTGATCTTATCGAGCGAACTGGACGGGACTTTGGCGGCGGCAATACCCAGCGCCTTGGCCTTGGCAAGAATTTCCTTGTTCTCTAGGCCGAGCTTCTTCGAGATGTCGTAAATCCGAACGGGCATAAATTTTTTTCGCAGCCGCCGACCGAAATGTGCGAATGGCCTTCATGGCTAAATCGCGCGAACAAACGCTGTTTCGATCCGCGTCATACATTTCAACTGTTCACGGGTGTTTCGCCGACGTTCAACGTGCAGCGTCCCGCTTCGGCACGCACCGCCTTCAAAACGTCTGCCGCCTTCTCACCAATTTGCGGAATGCCGCTCAAATCATTTTCGTCAGCCGACAACAAATCTTCAATCCGCGTCAGACCGGCGTGAACAAGCGCGTCGGCCTGCTCGCGCGAAATGCCGGGAATGGCCGCGAGCGACTGGACAGCCTCCGCAACCTTTTCTTCGAAGCCTTTCGTCACGATGACTTCGGCGTCAATGTCCACTTCCCAACCGGTGAGCTTAGCCGTCAGGCGCGCGTTCTGGCCGCGCTTGCCGATGGCAAGCGACAATTGATCTTCGCTCACCAAAATTTTCAGGCGTTTTCCAACCGCGTCTATTTCAATGCTTTTCAGCTTGGCCGGTTCGAGCGCTTTCGTGACAAAAGTTTTGATGTCAGACGACCACGGGATCACGTCCACCTTTTCATTGTTCAGTTCACGGACGATATTTTTCACGCGCTGGCCGCGCATCCCGACGCACGCGCCGACGGGATCCACTTTGCTGTCGCGCGAATAAACCGCCATCTTCGTGCGGAAACCCGGCTCGCGCGCGATGCCTTTGATTTCAATCGTGCCATCGTTGATTTCGGAAACTTCGAGTTGGAAAAGTTTGATGATGAAACGCGGGTCGGCGCGCGACAAAATGATTTCCGGCCCGTGCGGCCCTTCCTCAACTGCCTTGACATAGCAGCGAATGCGTTCGCCGACTTGATATTCCTCAATCGGAACACGCTCGCGGTTCGGCAGCAACGCCTCGTATTTTCCCAAATCCAAAATCACATCGGAGCGCTCGAACCGGCGAACCGTGCCGCTGATGATGTCGCCAACACGGTCTTTGAACTCGGTGAAGATGAGTGCTTTTTCGGCCTGACGAATTTTCTGCATCAGTGCCTGTTTGGCGAATTGCGACGCGACGCGGCCAAAGCCGGTAGGCGTGACTTCCTTTTCGATTTCGTCGCCGACTTGAGCATCCGCCTTGATGCGGCGCGCGTCAAAAACGGAAATTTGGTCGTGCTGGGAAATGACTTTTTCCGAAACGATGAGCTTGGCGAATGCCTTGATGTCGCCGTTCTTCTGGTCAATTTCGACGCGCAATTCGCGCGCCGGACCGACCGCTTTTTTGGCGGCGGACAACAAAGCTTCCTGCACAGCACCGACTAGGACATCACGATTGATGCCCTTTTCGCGCTCCCAGAATTCCAAAACCGCTAAAAAATCTGCATTCATGGCTGGACACGGCGTTTGCATCCGGCGAACAAAAAAGTCGGAGATGGGTATCATCCGACTTTCGCGCGCTGGCCGAACCAGCAAACTTTACCGTTCTTGAATGAAATAATAATTTTTCGGCAGGCTCGCGTCAAGCGCAATTCCGCCCCGTTAAATCAAGGGAGAATCAATTTTGCGCCTGAAAACTCTTCCACATTCTTGCCGGCAATAGCCCAAGAGCGATGAACCCAAGCTGGCTCGCGACGAAAAGCGTCAGCCATTTGAACGCCGCGTCAGTGAAACCATAGCTGTGCAGCCCGATGCCAAGCATGTTCACACCGAACCACGACCAGCTCGTCACGATGTTACCGCCGATGGCGCAGACGATGAGGCCACGTTCGCGAATCATCCCGCCCCAGCGCAGGTGCAGAATGAGCGCGTTCCACAACACGATGATCAGCGCGCCGTTTTCCTTGGGGTCCCAGCCCCAAAACCGGCCCCACGATTGGTCAGCCCAAATGCCACCAAGAACAGTTCCGACAAAACTGAACAGCGTCGCGAAGCAGACAATGCCATAAACCATTCGCGCGAGCGATTTGCCCGTCGCTTCGTCCAGCGTTTTGGTGAACACGCCGCGCACGATGTAAATTAGCGCCAGAAATCCCGCCACGAACGTGCTCGCGTAGCCGGTTGTCACTGCAACCACATGCGTCGCCAGCCAGAAATTCGTGTCCAATACCGCACGCATCATCTCCATCGTGTCGCCATCGAGCGCGAGATTTTGTGCGATGACGAGCGTGATGAAACCCATGCCCGCTGACACGGCGGCGCCGATACCGTTTTTGTGAAATTTTTCAAGCACAAGTCCGAGAACGACCGCACCCCAGCCGATGAAAATCGCCGAAGAATACAGATTCGTCACCGGCGGACGGCCTTGCAACCAAATGCGAAAAATCAAACCCGTCGTGTGAATAAAGAATGCCAACGCAATCAGCCAGACCGCCGAGCGGCGTAACGTTTCCGACAAATTAAACCATGAAAAAATTGCGAGCAGCCCGGCCAAAACATAAATGACCAACGCGTTGTAAAACGGTTGCATTTGATTGAAGCAAACCTCCCAGCGCGATTTGTGAAGTTGCTTTGAAAAAATCGGAACAAGCGACGAGCTATAATCCGCCAGCGCGGAATTGAAGCCGGCGACGTTTCCATTTTTGAACGCATCAGTCATCGCCGCGTAATCCTGAATCGCCGGATCGTTTTTTTTACCTTTCGCGGCTTCGAGCAAAACCGTTCCGACGCGTTTCCAATCGCCGGACGAATTTTGCGGCGGCACAATCAGCGGCGGTTCGAGGCTTTCCATGAAATCGAACCGCTGCAATTCACCGAGGAATTGATTGAACGTTTGCTCATCATATTTTTCCCCCGCCTGCTGCGCACGAACGGCGGCGATGCCCGCTGGAATCAAATTTTCATAATCGGCCAGTTCCTGTTTCCAATTTTGAGCATCCTGCGGTTGGATTGTGTTTTTCAGTTGCGCGTAAAGTTCGAGCCGCTCATGCACTTTCATGACAGCGTGTTCGTAAGCGTTGCGGCTTGTGCTTTCAATTTTTCCGACGCGCTCATTTTCCTTGTCGAGCGCGTCAAGTGATGGCGCGATTTGATTCCACGAATAATTTTTTCCGTCTTGATGCTGCGCCTCGTTTTTCTCCGGCAATTTCAAAAACGTGATGAGGTCAGGATTGTCCACGCGAAAAACTGGCCACGCATCCGCGACCTGCGGATTCATCATCACGTTTGCCAGCCATTCGTTTGCGGAAATATTTTTTGGATTTTCGTTCCAGCCTTTCGACGGCTCGGTGTTGAGCGTCTGCTTCTCGCGGATTTCTAGAAGTGAATTGCGCGCGAGTGAATCCATCGGTTTCAACCGGCCATTGAAAACAACCGGCAATTTTCCAAACTCGCTGAAGGCAAAACCATTGTCCCTTGATGGCCAATTGCCGCATACAAGAATTCCTACTACCACCGTAGTCAGTATTGGCGGTAACCACTTTTTCATTTCATTTTCCCTTTTGAAATGAAGCCGACGAGGTGAAGCATGAATTGCGTTACGAGTCCGGCGGCGACCATTGCACAGCCGATGTAAGGTGTCAACCAGCTTGGATTCCGCACGACCTGCAGCACCGACGATGATGCGCGTCCGGCTTGCTGTGCCGCCTCGCCCGCGTCCATCTGATACTGGTAAAACGTCAGCCCGGCGTAGCGCAACGGATGATTCATGGAGATTTCCACCTCGCGGTTTTCACCTGTTTGCAGATTTTGCAACTGCACGCGGCTGCGAAAGTCCTTTGGAATGTCCGTGCCGTCATAAACCGTGTGCGTGGCCTTGAGGAGCGTCAGTGAAAACGGAAGATAATTTCGTTCCGGTCGCAGCGCGAACGTGAATTGCTTTCCGCCGGTTTCAATGAATTGCGGTTGCGTCAAATCGCCGACAATTGTTTTGGTTATGTCCGCGCCCAATTGTTGCGCGTAACTTTGCCGCAACGCTTCAATCATCGTGTTGTCCGCCGTCCAATCTGAGACCACCCAGTCGCCGAGCGAACCGTTTGCCCCAACAATTTCAATCAAGGCTGTTGGAACATTTTTGTCGTCCATCGTTTTCACCTCGGCGACGGGATAAAAATCGAAATGTAACGCGACACCGCTGGATGTTAACGGCGGGCCATTTTGCATCATCGGCGCGCGAAACGAAGGCTCGGAATTTTTCCAGAAACTTTTCACGCGGATGCTGAACGGCAGATTTTCATTTCGGATTTCGCTGCCACGCGTGAGCAATTTGTCAGGAATGGCAATGACCTGCTCGCTGTTCACGCTGTCTTCGCTCGTGAAAACTAGTTCGTAATTTCGTGGACTTTCGGAATACGATTTTGTTTCACCTTCGACAAAACGCATTTGCGTTTCGTGTGACAGTTGGTCGGTCACAAGTTGGCCGACGAGTAGTAAAATGACGCCGGCATGCGTGAGTTGGATGCCGATTTTTTTTATTGTAAATTGAAAACGATAAATATGCGCCGTAAGGAGATTGATTAATAACAATATGCCAATGAGGTATCCGCCGGGAAGAATAACTGGAATTTTTTTACCGAACAAATCTACGCCTAAAATCACCAGCTTATGGAAATAACGCGTTTGCGCATTGTAAAGTCCCTCATCCACTTGCGCGAGCGTGCCGATAAATACAAGCAAAATGGCGAACGCCAGCAGCACGACCGTGAGTCGCAGCGAAGCAAAAAAACTGACCAGCCGCTTAAGGAATTTAACGAGCATTCGCATAATTAGCCGACTGGATGAATTTTATGAAAGTGTCTTTCTGCCGCGCGACGACAGTTCCATCGCCCATCAATTTGTAAAACCACGTTTGCCCGTTCTGCGGCACAATGGCGCCGATGAGTCTGGCAGGTTTCCCGGTTTTTGAATCCGTGCCGGTAAAGTCGACGATAGTTAAATGGCCGCCACTCGGCAAATCCATTGACGGAATAATATGGGCTATTTCCATTTCGCTTTTCAGCGGATCCAAGCCAAGCTGTCCGCGCCAGCGATTCACGTTCGCCAGCAAGCCGCCGCCTTCGCCTGCAAGCGTGCCGACGTTGACTTCGGCTTTCGTATTACCGTCGCCTTGAATCAAAAATTTTGCTGCGAGAAATTCTGAAGGCGGCAATTGCTGCCAGCCGGATGGAATTGACCAAATTGAAGTTGCACTTTCGTTTTGAGTTATTGGCGCGTCTGAAATTTGTGCCGGTGCATTCTGCACGAACGAAACCGATTTCAGAAATTGGAGGAAATTTTCTTTTTGCAACGTGACAAAAGAATCTTCACCGGTCATTTTGAAAAACCAACTGGTCGCGCCGCGCGTTAATTCGGCGACCAAAATTCGCGCGCGGAATTTTCCGTCAATTAACGGTGCGTCGCTGGCAATTTCAAAAAATTTTGCCGTATCATTGCCGACGAAAACCATTTCGGCGGTGGTTTCATTGGTAAGAGCAGGCAGCTGCATTTGATCGCGCCACATGTTGACCAAATCTAATTCATTTTCGCCGGCGGGCAGCGGAATCACACCGACATCGGCGATTTGTTTATCCGCATTCGTCACGGCGAAGCTGACGACACGCATTTGGCTCGGCGCTTTTTCCCGCCAGCCGCCGGGCAAGGTCCATTGCAATCGCGGTTGTGATGTGGAATTTTGTTCGAGCGCGATTGTTTCGTCCGGCGGCGTGGAGTCATCTTTTACGACATGATAAACTTTCACGTTGTCGTGTCCGCAGCCGGTGAGCAAAACAACCATGGGAAAAATCGCCGCATAGTGTGTGAGCGGTCGGATGATTGAAGCGCAGGATGGCGATTTCATTTTATGATTCTATTTATTTTTGAGGCGGCGGCAAGCCGTTTGGTTACATTACCCGTCAAAGGACTTGAATTTCCTGCAAGAACAGCTTATCACAGTCGTGGAAACAAAAAGGAATTTTATGAATACAAATATTGGAATCACTGACAAAAACCGCAAAGCCGTCGGGGCGGAACTGACCAAATTGCTGGCCGACGAATTTTTGCTCTACACCAAAACCCGCAACGCGCATTGGAACATCGAGGGCAAAGATTTTCATTCCATGCACGTTTTTTTTGAATCGCAATACGAGCAATTGGATGAAGTTATGGACAGTGTGGCCGAGCGCATCCGGCAACTGGGGCATTACGCGCCTGCGACGTTGAAGGAATTTCTTTCGCTGACGCATCTCACGGAAAAATTAAGTGAGAAAAACAACAGCCAGGGCTTCATTAGAGAATTATTGGCCGATCACGAAAGCATCATCATTTTCCTGCGCGAAAATATCAACCGCTTTGCCGACGACTTCAAGGACGCTGGCACGAGCGATTTCATCACCGGCCTGATGGAAGAACACGAAAAGATGGCCTGGATGCTGCGCGCGCATCTCACGTGAACGCGGAATCACGATCCCTTGACCAAATTGTTGAGGCCGGTTGTGGTGATTTGAATTCCCATGCAAAAGACCTGCGGCAGATCAAGGTGCCTCCGGCAATCTGCACCACCGGCAGCGAGATGCCAAATTTTTTGAAGAGCTAGCTAGAAGCGCGCCGGTGCAGATCAAAAAAGCAATAAAAACTGATTTTTGCCGCAGCCGCCTTGTGTTCTTCGCAGTTCAATTGGTGAAGGAACGGCTTCACAACAAACGCCGTTTCAATTCAACCCACACTCATGCCGAGCAGGAATTCGATGTTGGTTTTGTTTTTCTTCAGCTTGCCCAAAAGTAAATCCATCGCCTCGACGGGCGGTACGCCGGTGAGCGCGCGGCGCAGCAGAACAACGCGGCTGGCTTCATCCGGATGATAAAGCAATTCTTCCTTGCGCGTGCCGGAACGCTCGACGTTTATGGAAGGAAAAATGCGGCGGTCAACGAGCGCGCGGTCAAGGTGAACTTCCATGTTGCCGGTGCCTTTGAATTCCTCAAAAATCACTTCGTCCATGCGGCTGCCGGTGTCCACGAGTGCGGTCGCAATAATTGTCAACGAGCCACCTTCCTCAATGTTGCGGGCTGCGCCGAAAAAGCGTTTCGGTTTGTGCAATGCATTTGCGTCCACGCCGCCGGACAAAATTTTCCCGGAATGCGGCTGCACGGTGTTGTAGGCGCGGGCAAGCCGCGTGATGGAATCAAGCAAAATCACCACGTCGCGTTTATGTTCGATCATGCGCTTGGCTTTTTCGATGACCATCTCTGCGACTTGCACATGGCGCTCCGGCGGTTCGTCGAACGTGGACGAAATCACTTCCGCGCCTTTACAGGAACGCTCCATGTCCGTGACTTCCTCCGGCCGCTCGTCAATGAGCAGAATAAAAAGATACGTTTCAGGATTATTTTTGAGAATCGCGTTGGCAATTTTCTGCATCAAAACCGTTTTGCCCGTGCGTGGTGGCGCGACGATGAGGCCGCGCGAACCTTTGCCAATGGGACAAACTAGATCAAGCACGCGTGTGCTCAATTCGTCCGGCGTGGTTTCAAGAATGAACCGTTTGTTCGGGAACAGCGGCGTGAGATTATCGAAATGCGTCTTTTCCTTTGCCTTATCCGGTTCCTCTCCGTCTACGCCTTCGACTTTGAGCAGCGCAAAAAATTTTTCCTTTTCCTTCGGCGGACGGATTTGCCCCGCAATCAAATTGCCGGTTTGTAAATCAAACCGGCGGATTTGTGACGGTGAAATGTAAATATCCTCTGGGCAGGGTAGATAGTTAAAACTTTGCGAGCGCAAGAAACCGAAGCCTTCAGGCAAAATTTCCAGCACACCTTCGGAGAATAAAACGCCCGCGCGCTCGGCATTTTTTTGGAGGATGTGGAAAATGACCTCATGCTTGCGCATGGTGCCGAAATTTTCCACGCCAAGTTCACGCGCCATGTTATTTAACTCGGTCATTTGCATCGCCTGCAGTTTGGCGATGTTCAGCGAAGCGGCGATTTTGTCGCGCTGATATCCGCGAAGTTCTTCAATCTTAGTATCGTCATTCGTTGGTTCGACCGGCGTGGACGGCGGGCGTAATCCGGCGGAGCCGGACTGTTCGTTACCGTGCGGGTCGGCGACCGCTTCTGCCGCGGCCGTTTGTTCCAATGCCAGCGCGGTTGATTCCGGCGGTTCGCCAGCGGGAGAATCTTCTGTCACCGGGTTCACTTTGGCTTTTTTGGTTGAAACTCTTGGCATAAATAAAAAATAAATGGCGAACCGGCTGGAATTACGATTGCCCGCGGCACCAGCATCGCAAAGGCCGTCACGCATTGAACGATTTGCGACCGGATTGGTTCAAAATGGAGATTACCGCCGTCGCGTGTCGAGGTTGTCCTCAATACGGCAAGGGGAATCGTGCAGTCAGTTCGCGGATACGTTGGCGCATTTTGACCGCAGTGTCAAACGGATTTTTCTTGTGCGATTTTCAGTTCGGCAGGTGCTATAAGTTAAAATTGAAATGGCACCCGATTCGGAATTACTCCGGCGATTTGCCTAAAACCAACTCCAAAAATAGGCGCCAACAGCCATGCGAAAAACAAACATAATATTAAACCAGTGCCAACCGAACGGGCAGACCAGCAAACCACCGGAGTTTGGATTTTGAAGATTCAGCCATCGGTAATTGTAACTCTGACCTAAAATTCAATCGGTTCGTTCAGTTTGCCGCATTGGGAACAGCGCGAGCGGTCAACGTCCGCGTCGTCGGTGTAGGTGTAGCCGCAATTTTTGCAGCGGAAAATGCGGTCCTCCGTGCGCGTCGGGCCGAACCGGCGGCGACGCATTTCGGAATAAATCCCCAGGCCGCACAGCGCACCGAGCAGTGCGGCCACATAAGTCGCAATGAGTGCGGGAATTGTCATGTTACGGACTGGCGGGCGAGTTCGTCGTTGGCGGCGCGACGGTGTACCAGTTGAAAATGATCTGGCCGACGGTCAGGCGCGATGATGGCGCGAAACGCACGGCGCGGGCGAGTTCGAGCGCACGCTGATCGGCGGCGTCATAATGAGCGGCGGTCTCCATGCTGTTGTCTGACGGCAGCACAACGGTTGAAACCACATTGCCCGACGCATCCACGAGCACCTGCACGACACTCGGCGCGAGCACGTCGTCATATGGCAACGACGGCAAATTGATTGCGCCAAGCAACCGGCGTTGCGTGAGTTCGCCTTCGATTTGCAAGGTGGAGGTTGGCGCAAGCATGAGTTCAACCGGTAGCGCGGGCGCGCTTAATTGCGGCGGCGGTTTGAATTCGATTTGAAAATTTGCAAACCGATTGGTCTGCATGAATTGATTGAAAGCCATTCCCAATTCGTCGGCTGAAAGTTCCAACCGGCGCGGCGGCTCTGTCCAGCGAAACGATGGCTGCTTCACGACCGGCGCTTGCAGCCAGACGACGGACGCAAAATCATTTGGATTCGGCGCCGCAAAGAGTGTCGGGTCGTTCAGTGCAAGCAATATATCTGAATGATCCACAAGTTGCAGCTTCGGAATATTGGTCGCAACGCGCGGAACGATTTGTTTTCGTTCTCCAAATGCAAAAATAAATCCGATGTGTGCGGCGAAAACCAGCGCGATAAGCGTCAGCCAGCGGGTGCGCGACCATTTGACTGGCTGCAATTCAGCGGACACGACGTTCATGGCTGGATAGGTGCGTTGATGACGCGTGGCAGAGTGGCGAGCAGCACGTTCATGATGCCCGCCTCGCGCCCAAGCAATGTGAGGCGGACGAGTTGATCGTAGGTCACGGTTTTGTCGGCGTGAAGGACGAGCGTGAGCGGTTCGGGGGAATTTTTTACGGCGATGTGGAGAGCCAGTTCAAGTTGAGGCTCGCTGACAATTTGATTGGCGAAATAAAATCGTCCACCGGAATCAACGGCCACTGCCACCGTTGGCTTGTCCGTGCCGGGCAAATCGTCGTCGGTCGGCGGTTGCAGTCGTAGCGGCAAGCCGGGCGTGGGCAGAAGCGTGGCGAGCATCAGAAAAATCACGAGCAGAAAAAAAACGGCAGCGAACGGCGCAACGTCAAACGGGCTGCGCAACAACCGGGCATTGCGCGGAAATTTCATGAGGATTTTTGATTGCCGTTTTCGGTGACGATGTTGACGATTTCGTCGGAAGCGCGTTCCATGTCGAGGACAATTTTGTTGATGCGGCTGACGAGATAATTGTAGCCGGCATGGACGGGGATCGCGACAGCAATACCCGCCGCCGCGCAGATGAGCGATTCCCAAATGCCGGTCGAAAGCGAGCCGATGTGCGCGTAAAGTCCGTCCACCTGCACTTGTTTGAAAACGCGGATGAAGCCGAGAATAGTGCCGAGCAAACCGAGCAATGGCGCGATTTGCGCGATGGTAGCGAGCAGATTCAGTTTTTCCTCAAGCAACGGCACCTCGGTCAGACCGGCTTCCTCGACGGTTTCACGCACACGCTCGCGTCCGCGGTCGCGGTTGAGAATCGCCGTTTTCACCAGGCGCGCGACCGGGCCGGGCGTGGCGTCGCAAATCGAAATGGCCTCGACGATGTTGTCGCGCTTGAGGACATTGCGCACGCCGTTGAGAAATTCGGCGGAATTGATCTGTGCGCGGTGGCAGTGCAGCACGCGCTCGATGAACGTGACGAGGGCGATGGCCGCAGCGATCAAAATCAGCCAGATCACCGGCCCGCCATTGGCTAGAAGCGTTGGCAACATGAGATTGTTATACGGTTCACGGCTCAAAGTTCAAAGCGCAAACTTGTCCGCGTCTCCTAAATTCTGGCTTCCAGCCTCCGGCTTTGGTATTTTCCCGGCATGGAAAAACCCGACCAATTCCGCGAGCTGTTCCGAATGCAAATGGCATTGAACGAACGCATCGGTGTCAAAACCAACGGCATGAACGATGCGGAGAAAACGAAATGGATTCTTAACTACTGTCGCGCGATGTCGCAGGAAATGGCCGAACTCACCGACAGCGTGCCGTGGAAATGGTGGGCGAAGTATCAGAAGTTCGACGAGCAAAACGCGCGCGTCGAGGTCGTTGACCTGTTTCATTTTCTCATCAGCCTCGCGCAGGTGCTCGGCATGAGCGCGGATGACGTGTTCGCCGCCTACGTCAAGAAAAACGAAGTGAACTTTAAGCGGCAGGAAAGCGGCTATGCCGTCAAAGACGAAAACGACAACAAACATATTTAATCCACGCCTCAAAATTTATGGGTCTGATTTTCAAAGATTCCGACAACAAGCCGGTTGATCCAAAAGCTGCGCGGATGCGCGCAATTTTTCTCTCGCTGCCGTTTGCCATCGTGGGAATGCTTGCGCTCATACTTCTTTTGCACGACGAGATCGGCAGCGGATTTAGAATGCAAAAAAAATTTGCGATGGGACTTTTGAGTGCGGCCATTGTTTGCGGCGGACTCATCGCGCTCATTTTTGGAATCCATGCAAAAAAACAAGCGCTGAGAATCAGCGCCGCAAAAACCGACGACGAAAAACCGTGGTTGAAACGAAAAGACTGGGCGGATGGCCGGATCACTTCGTCCTCGCGCAAAGCCGTTTTGCTGCTCTGGATTTTTGTCGTGTTTTGGTGCGGCATTTCCGGCGTGATTTCCATTTTCGTGCCGCCACAATTGAATCAAGGCAATCACGCCGCGCTCATCGCTCTGATTTTTCCCGTTATCGGCCTCGCCATGATTTTTTTTGCGCTGAACACGACGCTCGCGTGGCGCAAATTCGGCCGGAGCATTTTTGAAATGGCCGCCGTTCCCACCGCGCTTGGTGGCACGCTCGAAGGCGAGATTCGGGTCAAAACAAAATTGCAGCCGCAACATGGTTTGCACCTGCGCTTGAGTTGCGTCCGCCGCACGACGACCGGCGCCTCAAACAATCGTCGGACGAGCGAAAGAATTCTCTGGCAGGACGAAAAATGGTTGCGCGCCGATTTGCCGCAAACGGAATTGAACGCGACCGGCATTCCGGTTTATTTCAAATTGCCTGACAATCTGCCCGAATCAACCGCAAGTCTTGGCGATGGCATTCATTGGAAACTCGAAGCCTCGGCCACATTGCGCGGGCCGGATTTTCACGCCGCGTTTGAAGTGCCTGTTTTCAAATTGCCCGAACCGCCGGAAATTTCAGGCGACCCCACGGCACATTGTCAACTGTCACTGGACGAAATTCGGAAACAAATCCACTCAAAAATCCAAATCGTTGATTTGCCGGACGGCGGCAAGGAATTTATTTTTCCCGCCGCACGCAATCCCGGCTTCGCAACCGGTGCGACGGTTATTTGGTTGATATGGACTGCCGTCATCATTTTGTTAATTTGCAAACACGCGCCTCCGCGTTTGCCTCTCATTGCCGGCGCGATTGATTTGCTCATGGCGGCTTTCGTTTTTGACCTTTGGTTTCACCGCAGCCGCGTGACAATTGGAACCGGCGAAATGAAAATTGAAACCGCCTGGCTCGCTTTCAAAAAGCAAAACTCGCTGAAAATTTCCGACGTTGTGAATTTCGCGGCTGACGTCGGCGCGACTGCCGGCCATTCGGCTTATTTCGATTTGAAAGTTCGCGCACGCGATGGCAAGGAATTCACGCTCGCAAAAAATTTGAACAACAAACCCGAAGCCGATTGGCTCGTGCGGCAATTGACTTCAACAGCGAGAAGTTTTTCAGCAACGAATTCGAACGCGTGAGCCCCAAACTCAAAACTCAAAACTCGAAATTAAAAACTTCGTTGCCCTTTCGCTGGCGCAAGGAAGTCGAGCGCGTTTTGATCACAGAAGAACAAATCGCGCGGCGCATTAAAATTCTGGCGCGTGAGATCGAACGCGATTTTCGCGGACGCGAAACAGTCGTCGTTTCATTGTTGAGCGGCACGATAATATTCCTGGCGGATTTGATTCGACATTTGAATTTGCCATTGAGGCTCGATTTCATTGGCATATCGAGTTACGGCGTCGGCACGGAATCCGGCGATTCGGTTATCACGAAGGAACTTCGGCTCGACGTGCGCGGGCGGGACGTGCTGCTCGTGGACGATATACTTGACACGGGCAAAACCATGAGTCGCGTGCTGCTGAAATTGCGCTCGCTCAGACCGCGGCGGATTAAAGTTTGTGTGTTACTCGATAAACCGAGCCGCCGCCTGAACGACATCACGGCGGATTACGTCGGCTTTGAAGTGCCCGATTATTTTGTCGTCGGTTACGGGCTGGATTTTGCGGAGCGCTATCGGAATCTGCCATTTGTCGGTGTGCTGCACCCGCACGTTTACAAACAGGCCAGTAAACGTGTTTGCAAATCAGGGAATTGAAATTCATCAGCCGGCTGGCTGGATCGCAATGAGCGCGACCGCCTGGGCGATTTCATACCACCGCAAACTGTTTCCGTAGCGAAACAGTCGTTTGGGGAAACGGCCTACCTTTTACGCCGGCACTTTAATTTTAAAAACCAAAGCGGGAAAAGTCATCCAAAAGTTAATTCAATTTTCCAACGAAGGTTGCAAATTCGTTTTCGAACCACTCGCGTCGGAACGCCGCCGCGAGATGACCCAAATTGGTTTTCGCGCTCGCTGGATTTTTACTTTAAAAAATCTCTTCCCAATTTTACTTTATTCTATCTCCTGAATTCTAAATTCTGGAGCCAACTTTATGGCCTATCTCAACGACAATTTTTTGAAGCTCAAAGCCGGCTACCTTTTCCCTGAAATTGGCCGGCGCGTGAAGTCATTTTGCGACGCGAATCCCGAAGCTGCCGGGCGTCTCATCCGCTGTGGCATCGGCGATGTGACCGAACCGCTGCCGCCCGCCGTCATCGCCGCGATGCGCAAGGCCGTGGACGAAATGGCGTCGCGCGAAACGTTCAAAGGCTACGGCCCGGAGCAGGGATACGAATGGCTGCGCCACGCCATCGCACAAAATGATTTCCGCGACAAGGGAATTGAAATTGCCGACGACGAGATTTTTGTCAGCGATGGCTCGAAGTGTGATTGCGGCAACATCCTCGACATTCTCGGCGCAAATAACAAAATCGCCATCAGCGATCCGGTTTATCCCGTTTATGTGGACACAAACGTCATGGCCGGTCACACCGGCGAGGCGAACGACGCGGGCGCATACGCGAAACTCATTTATTTGCCGTGCAAATCGGCGAATGGTTTCATTCCTTTGCCACCGAAGAGACACGTGGACGTGATTTATCTTTGCTCTCCGAACAACCCGACCGGCGCGGCGGCCACGCGCGAGCAGCTTGCGGCGTGGGTGAAATACGCGCTCGAACACAAGTCCGTGATTTTGTTCGACGCCGCTTACGAGGCTTACCTCACCGACGTGAACCTGCCGCACTCAATCTATGAGATTCCCGGCGCGCGCGAGTGCGCGATCGAATTCCGCAGCTTCTCAAAGAACGGCGGTTTCACCGGTACACGCTGCGCATTCACCGTCCTTCCGAAATCGCTCAATGCGCAGACGAAATCCGGCGAGTTCAAACCCCTGCATCCGCTCTGGCATCGGCGCACGACGACAAAATTCAATGGCGTGAGTTACATCGTGCAGCGTGGTGCGGAGGCGCTTTACTCGTCGGAAGGAAAACAACAGGTGCGCACGCGCATACACCGAAAGGCGTCGCGGACTGGCAGGCGTTCGACAAAATTCTGGGCGAGGCAAACGTCGTCATCACGCCCGGCAGCGGTTTCGGCTCGAAGGGCGAAGGCTATTTCCGTATCAGCGCGTTCAACAGTCGCGCCAATGCTGAGGAAGTCGCCCGTCGTTTGCAGGAATTGAAGTGGTGAAAATTCGGCGCGAGGAGGCAGAGTTTCTGTCAAAGCAACCCTAACAATACGGTGATCTACTGCTACGACGCCATGAACCGCAAGACCAATGAAGTGACTGTAAGTATGACATCTTAATTTATGAATGGCAATAAAGCGACAACTTGAAAATTATTTTGCCGCGTTCAAAGATTGTGAGCCATTCCCGTTAATTGTGGCCGTCTCCGTTATCATGGCCGCCTCCGTTACCATGGCCGCCTCCGTTACCATGGCCGCCTCCGTTACCATGGCCGCCTCCGTTGCCATGGCCGCCTCCGTTGCCATGGCCGCCTCCGTTGCCATAACCACCTCCATTGTCATGGCCGCAGGTCGGGGTTATTTTGTCGCCACAAGTGTTGTGCACACACGCGGGTGCCTGCCCGGCATTGCATACCGCGTCGTTGTTTTGAACAGCCTGCAAGTCGGGCGCAATATTTTGCAGATAGGCCGTGCTGGTGGCCTCGGTCTTGCCGGTGGCCGGGTCAGACGAAAACCCCGCTGGAACGGAAACGCTGACGGACGGGCTATTACCCGGCGGGTTGTAGGC
>JBEKBA010000026.1:0-26803 GCA_050015635.1 Verrucomicrobiota bacterium | reverse complement strand
CACGGAATTGACGCTGCCCAATTTTGCACGCACACTCGCCGCATGGCAAAGAAATCAAAAGCGAACTCGGAGACTTGACCGCGCATGGGAAAAGCGCGGAAATAAGAAAATAGTTTTTCATGAAACTTCCCAACGCCGAACGCGCCATTGTGCCCGGCAGAAAAATTACCCATTATCTGCTTTCGACTGCGCATCGCGACGGCCAGCACAAGGCGGAATTTTTCCGTAGTTTCGGATTCAGACTGAAAGCGTGGGAGGAACTTGCCTCGGCTTTGCTGGATCACGCGCGCAATCATGAAGTGGTTGAAATCGTGCCGACGCCGTTTGAAAGGAATTTTGTGGTTGAAGGTGCGCTGCCCGCGCCCGATGGCCGCGCGCCGGATGTGCGCGCCGTTTGGTTTATTGCCAAAAACGCGGAAACGGCTACATTAGCCACGGCGTATCCATTGGATATTTGATTATGATCAAAGAACTCGACAGCGTGGTATTGACGACCGACTTGCCAGAACATGGCCTAGCCAAGGACGACATCGGCACGGTCGTGCTCGTTCACGAGGGCGGCAAAGGCTGTACCGTGGAATTCATGACGCTCGCCGGCAAAACTCTTGCCGTCGTCACGCTGCTGGCGGGTCAAATCCGGCAGATTGCCAAGGACGAAATTGCCCACGCGCGCCATGTGGCAGTAGCGGCCTGATGGCACAAAAAAAGTCCCTTTCAGCCAGGGTGAAGCGAACCGGGCAAATCTGAAAATTGGGGGAGACCTTCAGGGGGAACCGATTTTCTGATTGCGCGGACTGGCGGGGACTTCACCGTGCCAATCAAAAAGGCCATGTGGCATGACCGGCAACACCTTTAAGGAGAACCATTCTGGCTTTACAAACCCGTGTCGCTTTGAAAATCAGATTTCTCAATCAAGATCAAGTCCGTGCATCGCCCTAGTGTCAACCTTCGATCTGACGTATCTGCATTTGATTCCGATTATGCCTAAAATAAGACGCGCATTAAACGCCGCGAGTTGAAGGTCTATCGGCACATTAAACTTTGGGTAAGCAAAACCAATCGCAATCGGTTCCCCGTCGGGGCCTTCGCCATAACACCCTTCATGAAAAAACTCATTTCGCAATTTGGACAGTTCACATTGCTTCTTTCTCCCATTCATTATTGCCCATGGGGGAATTGGAATGCCGTATTCTCGCGCCAAAAACGATGGGCGCTCTGCGTGTAATCCATTTGCGTTTCCCGATTTTTTTGAAGTCCTTGCTTTCATCTCACAATGAATACGAAAACAAGTATCAAGGACGGTATATTGTCCACCGAACCGCTCAAACTCATGCGTGTATGATTGAGAAAACAAAAACCAATGAATCGCTCCAAAGATGAGACGACGGACTTTTGGGTTGTTGTCCCAGAATTCCTGTGCTGTTTCCAAAACTTTTTCAATTTCTTTAGGCTGGCAAACAATATCTGAAAGCGTGTGCCGTTCAACCGCAGTACGGTAGAAATAAATCCATTCATCGGGAATCAATCTTAAACCCTCAAGCATTCCGAGCAACGAAATCAGGAACTCGCCGCGTTTTTTAGCGTCTGGGCTATCGGGTATCGTAAGGAAATGTGTAGGCTTTATTAAATAGGGTAATGAATAAATCTCCGGCCTCTTATCAAGTGTAATTTGTGGATCGTCAGCCCGAACTAATGGTGGGTAAAGCCAATTCTTGGCTACGCGACCACTTTGTTTTATTCCCTCAATAACCTCATCGTAGTCGGAAAGCGGCAGGATTTTCACACAGCCTGCTTTCAGCGCACGCTTGGATGGCCAATAACCGAATTTTATTTCTTCCATCACTGCCTGTTTCAACGTCAAAGAGATCGTTCGTGGCATCTCCATCCAGCTTAGGAACTGTAAGTTGAGCTTGGACGATATACTGGTTGATTTTTGTGAGCGTATCACTCATCAACGCCGCTTGATCCGAGGAGATTTTATCTGCCTCAGCTTCAAGCTCATTAATTTTCTGGTTTATTGGCTGTGTTATCTGAATATATTCATCACTGGCTTTGCTCGAATTGGTTTCCTCGGCAACAAGGGCGTCTCTTTCATACTGCAACTTGAGCAGCAAGTCTGAGGTAGTTGTCTTTGTGTCCTGCAAAACATTTGCTGCTTTTAATTTCAAAGCAGCGATGTTGTTATCAATTTCGGTCAGAGTTGATTGAAGCGTGGGATCATTGGTTTCGACCTCTGACGTTAGATTTTGGCTGTCGTGCCAGTAGCTTTCTTGCCAAGAATAAAATTGCCTTTTGAAGGCGGAATTGAAGCAGAGAATCTGCATATCGGCCATGTAGATCACATCGCCGGAATTAAGGACAACGAAGACTTCTCCATTTTTATTTGGTTTTTGGCAGCCACAGAGAACGACTACGACAAACAACGAAATAACGTGAAGCGATGTTTTCATAATCATGGTGCGCGTGAGCGATCCGCTGGTGCCCCGCCGATTTTCGGGGATGCCCTTGCGCGGGTGAAACAGACTGTAGCGGGTTGGGAGGAATGTGTCATGCATTTTTGGCTTTGTAATCCCGCGTTGGTCTCAAATAAGATTTCCCCATGAAAAATATTTCCCTGGCCGCGCTGATTTTTTTGGAGGCAACCGTTGCTTCATTCGCAAGCGATTTGAGGTTGTGGTATCGGCAGCCGGCAACACGGCCGATGAATGAATCCCTGCCCATCGGCAACGGGCGCATCGGCGGACTGATTTCGGGTGGCACGGCGCGCGAACGGATCGTGCTGAACGAGGACAGTCTGTGGACGGGCGACAAAAATCCGGACGGCAATTATGACACGATGGGCGCATATCAGGCGCTCGGCGATTTGCTCATCAATCTGCCGGGACACGAAAACGCCGCAAACTACCGGCGCGACCTCGACATTGGCGACGCGCTCGCCCACGTCAGTTATGAATCGGGCGGCGTGAGATTTTCGCGCGAATATTTTTGCAGTCATCCCGCCGGAGTCCTGGTGGTCCGACTCACGGCTGACCGACCCGGCAGTTACACCGGCAGCATCGGGTTGAACGATGCGCACGGCGCGCCAATCATCGCGCAGAAAAATCGCCTGACGGACGCGGGCGCGCTGATGAACGGATTGAAATACGAGGCGCAACTGATCGCGGTCAATGAGGGCGGTTCGTTGCAGGCAAACGGTTCAGCGCTCGAATTCAAAAATTGCAACAGCCTCACGCTGGTCGTCGCGGCGGGAACGGATTACGTGATGGACTACGCCCGGCATTATCGCGGTGAAAATCCGCACGCGCGCGTGACGGAGCAGGTCGAATCCGCCGCCGCGAAAAATTATGTTGCGCTCAAGGCCGCGCACGAAAGGGATTTTCATTCGCTGTTCGACCGGGTCGCGCTCGATTTGGGAAAATCCTCCGCCGGACAAATCGCCCTGCCCACCGACGTGCGCAAAGTCGAAGCCGCCGCGACGGTTGATCCTAAACTCGAAGAATTACTTTTCCAATACGGTCGCTACCTGCTCATCGCCTGTTCGCGTCTCGGCGGATTACCGGCCAACTTGCAGGGTCTCTGGAACGACAGCAATAATCCACCCTGGCATTCGGATTATCACGCGAACATCAATATTCAGATGAATTACTGGCCGGCCGAACCTGCGAATCTGGCGGAATGCGCCGTGCCGTTTTTTGATCTGGTCGAAAGCCAGCTTCCGGCGTGGCGCAAAGCGACGGCGGCGGCAGAGGAATTCAAACTGGCGGACGGGGATTTTTCCAGACGCGGTTTCGCCATCCGCACGTCGCACAACATATTCGGCGGCATGGGCTGGAAGTGGGACAAGACGGCCAATGCCTGGTATGGCCGGCATTTCTGGGAACACTATGCCTTCGGCTGCGATAAAAGTTTTCTCCAGCAGACCGCCTATCCCTATCTCAAGGAGACCTGCGAATTTTGGGAAAACCATCTGAAAACTTTGCCTGACGGCCGGCTGGTAGTGCCGGACGCGTGGTCACCCGAACACGGGCCGACCGAAGACGGAGTCAGTTACAGTCAGGAAATTGTCTGGGACCTGTTCAACAATTACGTTGAAGCGGCGGACGCGCTCGGTGTGGATGAAAATTATCGCGACAAAATTGCCGCGATGCGCGACCGGCTCGCGACGCCCGGCATCGGCAGTTGGGGACAATTGCTCGAATGGATGACGGAAAAAAGAGGCACGAACGCCATCGCGGAATATCCCGAGCTTGACACTCCCAACGATCATCACCGGCACACGTCGCATTTATTCGCAGTGTTTCCCGGACGGCAAATCAGCGTCGAAAAAAACCCTGAACTTGCGCGGGCGGCGAAAGTTTCGCTCGACGCGCGCGGCGACACCGGCGACGTGCGCGAATGGTCGTTCGCGTGGCGCACCGCACTTTACGCGCGCCTGCACGATGGCGCGGACGCGCACCGCGAGTTACAGCAGTTATTTTCCAATCGCAACACCTGTCTGAATCTTTTCGGCCTGCATCCGCCGATGCAAATGGACGGCAACTTTGGCATCACCGCCGGCATCTGCGAAATGCTGCTGCAATCGCATGAGGGCGAAATCAACCTCCTGCCGGCGCTGCCAGCGGTCTGGCCGAATGGGAGCGTGAAGGGACTGTGTGCGCGCGGCGGCTTCGTCGTGGATATTGCATGGAAGAATGGAAAACTGGTTTCCGCCGCGATTCATTCGACTGCCGGAAATCCGTGCCGCTTGCGCGACGGCGATGTGATACGCGAAATAAAAATTGAAAAAGGCGCAACCGTGCGGTTAAACGGCGATCTTCAATAAAGAATCAGTCGTATTGAACCCGCAATCCGAGATTGTTAAGGCCATGGGTTTGACGGTAGTGCCTTAAATTGAAATCAGTTTTCCAATCGCCTTCTGAAGCGTCGGAGCGTTAACTTGAGCGAATGGTTCGGCCAAATGCTTCTCGCGGCATTGGATTGTCCATCCCGCAAAGCCATAGTTTTTTTGCAATAAGATATAGCCACCGGGCTTTATCTTTGCCACCAGCTCTTTTGAGACAGTTATCATTAAATACTGTATAGCAGGCGCGAGGTCAATTCGGGTTGAGCCGGAAAAACATCTGCGAGCTTGAAAAAATGTTTGTGTAAGGAGTCGCACCGCCGAATATAACGTCCGTTAATTCCCTGCCGGAAGTGAAAGCTTTCCAATTACCCTCTTTGTCAACAACCGCCTTACACGTGAACTTTTTACATTGAACCCAATACGGCACGCCTATTTCCGGCAGTTGTCCTGCGAAAATGTAATCACCTGAAATCTGGTCTTTTTCATTCACTATCCTATATCTTAGTTTTTCTGAATGCGAATCACAATGGGGTGAACTCCCCATAGAAGCCCACGAATAAGTAAGAAGCAAAAGAAATTAGCAGTGTCTTGGTTTGAAATTTTAATCTTCTAGGTATCAGGTAAACACCCCATAGCGCCCGCCAGTCATTTCGGGTTATTGTCGTGCCATTATGGAAAATATAGCTATGAAAGCAGGGAAGCGGCCAACGCGCCACTTCAATGAAAAACGACCTGCCCCTCGTATTCTCGTGGTGGAAGACGAGCCGGACATCCTCTGTCTCAACTCCGAAATATTGACTGGCTCCGGCTACCATGTGGACGCCGCCGCAGATGGGGCTGCCGCCTGGGAAGCTCTTCAGCTTAAAGATTACCAGCTTCTAATCACCGACAATGAAATGCCGAAGGTGTCAGGCGTTGACTTGCTCAAAAAGCTCCGCGCCGCCCGCATGGCTCTGCCAGTCATCATGGCCACCGGGACATTGCCATACGAGGAATTCACCCAACACCCTGAGATTCAACCTACCGCCGTGCTGCTCAAGCCCTATACCGTCGTGGACCTTTTGGGGATGGTGAAAAAGTTCTGCACCCAACCAGCGATGCCGGCGAGCCGACCTGATTTCATTTCATTTTTTAATATCGCTGACGATTGACACTTTCATTGCCGTTGCCGCCCCGCCGGGGCTCCCAAGGCAAAAAGCGATTTCAGATTTCAAACCGGGCCACTACCTCCGCTTGACACGGGTTGGACCGATGATAGAATTTAACTATCCGGTTAGTTAAATTATGAACCGTTCAATCATCCGGGCTCCAGCCGGCCGGCGAATGCGAAGCGTCGGGACGCGCGCCGCCATTCTGGCCGCCGCCGGGCGCATTTTTGCGAAATCCGGTCTCGCGGGCGCCCGGACCGACGCCATTGCCGCCGCCGCCGGGGTCAACAAGGCGCTGCTTTACTACTATTTCAAGGGCAAGGAAAGTTTGTATGAAGCGGTGGTTGAAGACCATTTTCGTGAATTCAACCGCCAGGCGCTGGAAGTGCTCGCCGCACCGGGGCCGGCCCGGACGGTACTCCTGCGCTACGCAAGTCTGCATTTTGACTTCATCAGTGCGCGGCATCAATCCGCGCCGTTGTTTCAGCAGTTGATGATGGCCGGCGGCAAATTCCTGGAACGCCTGATTCGCAAATATTTCGCTCCGCGCGGCGAGGCCTTGGGCAAATTGATCGGGCGCGGGATGCGCAGCGGGGAATTTCGCCGGGTGGACCCTTTTCAGACCGCCATCTCGATTGTTTCCCTGATTGTTTTTTATTTTTCTGCCGCGCGGGTGTTGCAATTGCTGGGCCGCCCGGACGCCTACAGCGCGGTTAATTTGGAGCGGCGCAAACGCGAGATGCTCAATTTCATCCGCCACGGTTTGTTCACGGACCCAAACTCCCCCCCGCCATGAAAAAACGCAAAATTCTCATCGTGATTGTAATTCTCGCCGTTGTTGCGGGCGGCATTTATTACGCCGCCACACGCCAACCGGACAAAATCATTCTGACCGGCATTGTGACGACGGATGAAGTGATCGTGAGTCCGGAAATCCAGGGTCGCCTGCAACAACTGCTCATCAAGGAAGGCGACGTGGTGACCAACGGCGAATTGCTGGCGCAAATTCAGCCCGAACAATGGCAGGCGGACATGGCATTTTATGCCAGCAGCGAGGAGCAATCATCCGCCGACCTCGCGCAGGCACAGGCCGATTTGGAAAACACGCGGCTGAATTTTGAACGCATTAAAAACCTTTACACAAACAACGTCGAGTCCGCGCAAACTTACGACCAGGCGCGAACCGCCTACGCATCCGCCAAAGCGCGGGTCGAATCCGTCACAAAACAAATTCAGGCCGCCATCGCGCAAAAAGAGAAGGCAAAAATCTATTTGAATTACACGGAAATCCACGCACCCCTAAACAGCATCGTGGACACCCGCGCGGCGTTGCAGGGCGAAGTCGTGAATGCCGGGCAGGCCATTGTCACGCTCATCAATCAGGATGACCTTTGGGTGCGTGCCGATGTTGAGGAAACCTACATTGATCGCATTCATCTCGGCGACAGGTTGCAGGTGAAATTACCGTCCGGCGCGGTGCGCGAAGGCACGGTGTTTTATCGCAGCGTGGACGCGGATTATGCCACGCAACGCGACGTGAGCCGCACCAAACGCGACATCAAGACGTTTGAAATCCGCCTGCGCTGCGACAACAGCGACCGCAGTCTCGCCGTCGGGATGACCGCCTACGTCACGCTGCCGCTGAAAAATCCGTGAGCATGTTTGACATTGAAGTTGAAAATTTGACCAAGCGTTTCGGTGATTTTGTCGCCGTGGACGCGCTGAATTTTTCCGTCCGGCACGGCGAAGTGTTCGGGTTGCTTGGCCCGAACGGCGCGGGCAAATCCACGCTCATTCGCATGTTGACGACGCTGGTGCCGCCGACTTCCGGCACGGCGCGCGTCAACGGCTTCGATATTGTTCGCGCGGCCAACGACGTGCGGCAGTCCATCGGCGTCATTCCGCAGGCGACGACATCCGACCTTGATTTGAGCGCGGTGGAAAACATGAGCATTTTTGCCAAGCTCTACGGCATTCCACGCGAAAAGCGTCTGCGCACCATCAAAGAGCTGCTCAAGGAGGTTGACCTGGAACAATGGGCGGACAAGCCGGTGAAGCTTTTTTCCGGCGGAATGCGGCGCCGGTTGGAAATCGCGCGCGGTCTGGTGCATGAACCGAAACTTTTTTTTCTCGATGAGCCGACCACCGGGCTGGACCCCGTATCGCGCGTTGCCGTCTGGGAAATGATCGAGCGGTTTAAACGGGAGCGTGACCTGACGATTCTGGTCACGACGCACTACATGGATGAGGCCGACAAACTTTGCGACCGCATCGCGATTGTGGATCATGGAAAACTCGTCGCGCTCGATTCGCCGTTGAAATTGAAGGCATCCATACCCGGCAAAAACATTCTGGAAGTCAGTTTTTCGGGCGTTCCGCAAAACTGGATGGAAACGTTGAAGACCCTGCCTGAAGTGGCCGAGGTGAAAGCCGAGGAAAATATTTTCCGGATCTCTTCGCACAACGGCCCGCGCACCACGGTGGCATTGATGGAAGCCGCGCGGAACGCCAACGCGACGGTGGATTCGCTTTCCGTGCAAAGCACGACCCTCGACGACGTGTTTGTGCATTACACCGGCCATCAATTGCGCGACATGTTGCAAACTCCGACGGCCGCCAACAGTCCATTCCTGCTTCAGCGGGGATAAAACGATATGCACCGGGTCTGGGCCATCATTGAACGCGATTTGCGCCGGTTCCGGCGCAGCCCGATTTTGGTGGTTGTCTCCATCATCATGCCGCTGGTGCAACTTGTCGTGCTGGGCTACGCGTTCGGCGGAAAAATCAAAAACCTACAGGTTGGCGTCGTGGACGAAGACCACGGCGTGCCGGCGATCCAATTGAGGGGAATGTTCCAGGCCATCGCCGCGAATGCGCGGACGTTCACGCCGGTTTATTACAGCGACAAGGCTGTGGCCATGCGCGATTTGCGCAACGGCAAAATCAACGGCGTGCTGAACATTCCGCCGGAATTTTCCCGCAAGGTTCTCGCCGGCGCAAACCCGCGCATCGCGCTCGTCGAAGACAACACGGACCAATTTTCATCTTCGGCACTCGAAGGGGCCTTGAATGAAATGCTTTTGTCCTACAATTCGGCGCCGGTTCAGCCGCGCGTGACGGCGACCGCGACGCTGGCCGTCGTTGAAGTTTATCCCTACGTGCCTTACATCCAGTACTTGCTGCCGGGCGTCATCGTGCTGGCGATTTTTGTTTCGGCGATGATTGGCGGTGGAATTATTTTCATAGACGACAAGGCGCGCGGCCTGCATGAAGGCTACCTTGTCACCCCGATTCGAAAATTTGAATTGATTCTGGGTTTCAACCTCGCGGGCGCGGCCAAGGCCATCATCGCTGGATTGGTTCTGGTGACGGTAGGTTCGATCATCGCGGGCATTCCCGATCCATTGAATCCGCTGCGCATCGCGAAGATGCTGTTGCTGGTGGTGGCGACCGCGCTGGCGCTCATCAGCATGATGTTTTTAATCATGGTGCGCGTGAGCGACCCGCTCGTGCCCCGCGCCATTTTCGGCATGTTGAATACCGTCCTGTATTTCCCCAGCGGCGCGGTGTATCCCACGGCATCATTTCCGGCCTGGATGAAGGCCATCGCAGTCGTTGACCCGTTCACCTATGCTGTGCATGGGTTCAAGCAACTCGTTTTGAAAAATACGGGATTGTTGGCGGTCAGCGGCGATTTGCTTTTTCTTTTTGTTTTCACCGCGCTGGCGATGACGGCGGCGACGCTGCTCTTTCGCCGGACGCTGTAATACCCCCGGCTACGGCAATCCGTCCATCGCGGCTACACCCACCACGAACATTCAGTAGCGCTTCACTTCATCATAACGTTTTTTTGTTATTGCTTGCGTTACCACTTTGTCCGCCATTATCTTTTTCACGTTGTTCATACGTTCCAAAATAAAACCTAAATATTTATGAAAGTTTTCAACCAAACCCAAACCACCGTCCTTCAGAAAGACAAAGCCTTTCTGACGACAACCCATGGGCTCATGCGCTGGGCTTTTCTGGTCTGCCTTTGCATCGGCGTGGCCGGTTGCGCATCAGACAAGGGCCAACAGGAGGCCATACAAATCACAACCACGTCCGATGCGGCCAACAACTGGCTGCGCGTGCAGGTGGATCCTTCGCTGTCACCGGATATTGTCTGGCAGAAACTGATGGATTCCGTGACCGAGGACTATCCGAGCCTGGAAATGATCGACGTGGCTTCGGGTTACATACGCACCGTCTATACCATTCGGCGATTTGGGCAAGTCGGTGCAAAGGATGAATTTCAGATTCGCACCCGGTTCGTCTGTACCATTGCCTCCAAAACGCCGCTCATCTATAAGATCAAGATCGAATCGGAAATAGCCACCGCATCTCAAGACTGGACCCCCTACGATCGCATTTTCAAACAGGATGCCCAACTCTGTGAGGAATTGCAAAGCCGTCTGGGCGTCAAGTAATCCCGCTCCTGCATTCTTGCGTTCCGGCCTGTTAAATGGGACTTTACCGGGCCGTTCCGGTTCCGGGCGTAAAAGTCCACGGAGGGACTCAATTATGCGTTACGCAGGAACAGAAAAAACCTGATTTTGGCGAAAGGCCCATCCAATAGGGCTGGAAATATTGCGACATTTAATCTTCCAATTGAACCGCAGCGATGATTCCCCAAATGAGCGAGGCGGCAACCGCAATCAGGAGCGTCCACGGCAGCAGCACCTGGGAATTGAGCGAAAGCAATGCTGACCAATCCAGCGGCGGCAAGTTTTTCCACGGCAGCCACAAAACTGCCAGCACCGAACCAATTATTGTCGCGCCGAGCAAAATAATCTGCCGCACCCAGAACCGGTCACGGCGGCGTGGCAACGTTGCCATCACGCGCGTGGTGAAGCCGTCGTCTTCGATATATTGATTCTGCTCGCGCAGCAACGCGTCGAGCGGGTCGTTGGTTTCAGGCGGATTCATAGTTTTCGTAGGCCGGTGACAGTCGCCGTTTTAATTTTTCCTTTCCGCGCAGCACATTCGTTTTCACCGTGCCAAGCGGACAATCCAGAACCTGCGCTGCTTCCTCGTGCGACAAACCATTCTGGCAGCAAAGCACAACCGTCGCCCGCTCGTTTGAATTTAACAGTTTCAAGGCCTCAGTCAAATCGAGGCGCAGATTGCTGTCCGGAGCGGCGGACGATTGCTCCAATTCCGGCGGCGATTCAGCCATGTCCTCCAAAGCCAGTTCCTTTCTTTGACGCGCCGCACCGCGAAATTCATTGAAGGCGATGCCGAACAGCCACGTTGAAAAGCGCGAGTCACCGCGAAACGTCCGCAGTTTTTGCCAGGCCTTTAAAAAAGTTTCCTGCGCCAAATCATCGGCCAGATGCGAATCGCCGCGGGTCATACGCGAGAGAAACGCGCGCACAGGCGATTGATGCCGCCGCACCAGTTCACCGAAAGCGTTGTGGTCTTCGCGCAACAGGACACGGGCAATGAGATCGGCGTCGGTGAAGGACACACTTTATTGTTTGGGCGGTTGATCGTTGTTTTTATCCTTCTTTTCCAACAATGCAATCACCAAAAACGCCACGCCCATGAATAAAATAATGTATCCCGGTTTTCCCGCGAGCATGACAATTCCTGTGCCCATGCCGGTCAATATTACACCCGTACGCAAATCATTGCGCGGGTGTTTGCCATCGGATTTACAGCGCTCCGTAGAACCTTCTTCGGTCTTTTTGAACATTTCCGGCGGAATCGGCACGCCCTTGTCCACCATCGTCCGCAAGGTTTCATGCAGCACTATATTTTTGCGATGACGAAAATAAAGTTGCAGGCCGACGATGACGATGGGAATGCTGCAACCCATCACGATTGCAATAATCGGGATCATTACTGCCAGAGATTGCTTGATATCGTCGCCGTTCATATGAAATGACGGGGCATCAAGCCGGACGAACGGCAAGCGGGCACCTTGAGAACCACCAGCCGCCACTTGCGAGACAGTGTTCGTGACTACGGCATTGGTCGTTCCCAGTCCGGCAAGCGTGTTGGTTTGCGCCTGCAACGGCAACGCAACAAGTGTGCAAAGCAAAATTGCGGCGAAGAATATTTGTGATTTTGTTTTCATGTTTATTGATTTCGTTTTTTATCTGTTCATAGGTGAGATGCCGCGAACAACCTTTTTGGATTCAGAAATCTTTGCAATCACAATAAATGCAACTCGAATCGCGCAGGCCTTCAGCTAATTTCGATTGAACAAACACGAGGGTTCGATTCCCTTCAACCGCTCCATTCAAGACAAACGAGTTATGAATGTGTGCAGTAAAAGTGCAGTAAATTAACCGTTCAAAGCTTGTAAAATCCCTGCCGAACGTCGGGTGCGGAATTCGTCACGACTTTCATTGCGTCACAGCCCGATAAAAGCGGCTTTTGTTGGTCGCGCCTGTGTCGGTGAAGCTGAAAGTTCCATTCGTGGACGAGTTGGTCGTGAGCGCCGTCCAATTTGCCAAAGCGAGATTGGTGCTGGTTTGAATTGCGTAGTTGATTCCCGGCGTGCCTGTGAGTAGCAGTGGGAATTGGGTTCCAACCAGTGGCCCGGTCGAGGCCAGAGTTGGGGGCGAGGTGCTGGCGGGAATGAACGTGCCATAAACTTCGCCATTTATTCCCAGCGTTCCCAACGTGGCGGCTATGACGAATTTGTTTCCATTAAAAATTGTGCCGTCGAGCGCAAACGCGGGAATATTCGTTCCCTGCATCGTCGGAAACGGAGTGAATGACGGCCCCACCAGATTTGCCGAACGATCAATAAACTGACAAAATAGGTTTCGGTCTGAATTGGTGGTGTTGCTGTCGAAGCCATAGGTCAACAGGTAGTCTGTGCCATCAAAAGCCAGTGAGGGAATGACTTCGTTACGGTTTGTGATTAAATTGAGTTCATTTCCCACAAGAGCGCCGCTTTGTGAAACCAGTCGAGCGTAAAACTGCCAATTAGTCACATTCATTTCAGTTTCAGGACCGGGATCCCAAGGCCATACCGCCAGATAATTCGTTCCATCGAATGCGAGGGCGAGAAAATTTTGATCCGTTGAAGCGGTCTGGCTAATCTGGAATGGACTGCCTGCAGAACCATTTACGGATACAAATTGCCCATAGACCTGATTCGAGTTACCGACGCCAGCACCTACATTGCTCTGCCAAACTATGAAATAATTTGTCTTGCCGAAAGTTGCAGCGACGCTGGCTCCGCCTTGTAACTGGCTGGCGAGTAAAAATTCCGAGCCGGATAAAGTGCCTGCTGGAGTTGCCAATTGACCGTAGAGATTATTGTTAGTTCCATCCTGCCATACGACCAAAAAATTCGTGCCGTCGGTGGCCAGTCCTTTTACCGTTTGGAATCCATTCGTCCCTTGAGATGCAAGCAAATTGAAGGCTGAGCCGACCTCCGCGCCAGTTCGGGAAATAAACTGGCCAAACATATCCACACCCGAACTGATTGTGCTGTCCGACCATGCCACAAGGTAATTGGTTTGGCCAAAAGCAAGCAAGCCCACTGAGTGCAGTCCCGCACCACCGCCTATATATATTGGAGAGCCGATCAGCGTGCCGCTGGGGGAGACCAGTTGCACATTCACGTTTGTGACCTCACTTGAATTCGTGCCCGTCAACCCTGCGACCAGATAATTGGTGCCATCGAATGCAATGCCGGTGCCATAGGCGATAACAGCGGGGTTTGTCTCGATTGGAAAAACCGTCGTCCCGGTCGCGGCGGTTTGGTGAATACCTCCGAGATACGTCAGCGCGATGAACAAGCTGTGGAGTTTGGTTTTCAAAAAAAATTCGGGTTTTCTTTGTCTCACTTGGACGGCGTTCTACTCTGATGGGGCCGTTTATACGCTTCCGCCAATGGAAATGCAACGCTAAAAGCGCAGGCCTTCGGCTAATTTCGATTGAACAAACACGAGGGTTCGATTCCCTTCACCCGCTCCATTCAAAATCAATGACTTATGAACGTGTGCAAGTAAATTGGTCGTCAGGATAACACCCCATTGCACCCGCCTATTTCTGGATTATATTCGTTTCATTTCATGCAGAAGAAGAATAATCTCTTCAAAGCCGACAAAGTCGGATTCGGGTTGGGGACTGTGCTCCCGGGAACGCTGACAGAATGCGTGGGTTGACCATTCCGCCCAACGGAGGATTCATGAAGCCATATTTACTTGGACTGACCACCCTGCTTCTGAGCGTCAGGTTGACCGCCAATGCGCAAACGGTGGTTCAAGCGACGGTCAGTTTCTCCTCCACCAATTCGGGAATGGTTTTAAACCCCGCGTTCTGCGGGCTCAGCTACGAAAAGTCGAAGCTGACCGGCAATTTATTTGTCTCCACCAACACCGCACTGATCAATATGTTCGGCCAGATAGCTCCAGCCGTCCTGCGGATCGGAGGCAACAGCGTTGACACGACGTGTTGGGGTGGCTTATCGAACACAACGCCGATCACGGCTGCTCAAGTGGATGCGTTTGCAGGTTTCGTCAAGGCGTTGCCCACCCACTGGCATGTCATCTACGGCATTAATATGTCCGTGAACACGCCCACGAATTGCGCCGCTGAAGCGGCCTATGCCGCCAATGCGCTGGGGTCCAGCCTGCTCGGCTTCGAGATCGGCAATGAACCCGATTTGTATTACAACAATGGTATCCGCGCGACCAATTATACATATGTCCAATTCCTCCCGCAATGGCAGGCGCTCGCTGCAGCGATCACCAATGAGGTTCCCGGCTGGGCGACCACCAATGCGGGCAACGGTTGGGTGCTCACCGGTCCGGCCTCTGCCGGCAATACCGAAGGGTACACGGTGCCGTTTGCCAGGAACGAGGCGGGGGTCATTTCGATGGTGACGCAACATTACTACCGGGCGAATGGGGAAGACACCAACTCAACGCTGGCTCTTCTCCTGCAACCGGATCCGAACCTGCCCGGCGTTGTGAGCAACATCGTCGCCGCAGCCACTGCGGCCAAATTGCCCATGGGGTTTCGCATGGACGAATGCGGTTCCTTCTACAATGGCGGCGCTCCCAATGTGAGCGATGCATACGGAACCGCCCTGTGGACACTGGACTTCATGTTCACTATTGCGCTCAATGGCGGCCAGGGTGTGAATTTCCACGGCGGCGGGGACGGGCCCGGATACACTCCCATCGCCGACAATGGCACCACCGTTGTACAGGCCCGACCCGAGTTTTACGGGCTCAAGATGTTCTCGCTTGTGTCCCAAGGTAGTGTCATCCCCGCCATCGTCTCGCCTGGAACGAACATTAATTTCACCGCCTATGGCGTGCGGCGGACCAATGGCGGGATCAGTGCCGTCCTGGTTAATAAGGAAACGAATTATTCCGTCCAGGTCAGCATCAATTTAGGGACAATTGTCACCGCAGCGCAATCGATGGAGTTGACCGGGCCAGCCCTCAATAGCACTAACGGGTACACGTTCGGTGGCGCGGTTATCAACGCGGATGGTTTCTGGACCGGCGGGGTCCAGTCCGTGACCCCGGCTACGAATGGTCAACTGACCGTCACCGTGCCGCCAATCAGCGCAATGTTGTTGAATCCGGTGGTGCCGGAAGGCACTAACATCATGTTTAGCGTGACCGGCAATCAGTTGGACTTGAGCTGGCCGTCGAATTACACCGGCTGGCTGCTACAATCCAACTCGGCAGGGCTGGCGACAAGCAATGACTGGTTCACCGTGCCGGGTTCCACAACAACCAACAGCGTGCAAATCACGATTAACCCGGGCAAAGCGAATGTGTTCTACCGGATGGTCCAACCTTAATTAAAGTTGATTCAATACCTTGACCCGCCAACCACGGTCTTTGGTTATTTCCAGATGTTCTGACGCGGCGAAAAACCTGATGTCGTTCGCTGGCGGATTGCCCGGCGGCTTGAACAGGCGCGCGGCGACGCTGCTTTTTCGCCGGACGCTGTAAATGCTTCAGGGTTGTCAATTGGGGCATTGCAGCGCCGCTGCATTGGCGCGGCAATTACCCCATAAAAATTGTTGGATTTGTATGGTTTTCAATTATCCGTTGAAGAAATCCCCGCATCGCGCTTCGCAGAAAGAAAGGCCGCTGAAGACGAACACCCATGCGGTCTTTTGAGGTGAGCGTGTCAAAATAGTCCCAAGCCGACGAAAGCGTGAAGTGAAATTCACTTCCGCCGACGGTCGTCAAATCAGCTCGAGATTTTTGTTGCGGGAGCATGAAGAGAGGGGCAATCCTCATTGCGACCGTCGGCTGTGAACAACATGAAAGCACTGCAATTCAGCACTTACGGCCCCCCTGCCGTCCTGACGATCAAGGAAATTCCAAAACCGGAGCCACGCGATGGAGAGGTGCTGATTCAAATCAAAGCAACAGCCATCAATCCGAGCGACGTAAAGAATGTGGCGGGCCATTTCAAGGCACCATTACCACGTGTGCCGGGCCGGGATTACGCGGGGGTAGTCGTCGCAGGTGATGCTGAAAAGGGGTTGGAAGTGTGGGGCAGCGGTGCCGGGTTCGGGGTAGCGCGAGATGGCGCTCATGCCGAATACATCGTCGTGCCTGCAGACTGGATCGCGCACAAGCCTGTAGAGCTATCAATGGAGCAAGCCGCAGCTATCGGAGTACCTTATCTCGCCGCGTGGTCGGCGCTTGTGGAGGCTGGCAATGTCCAAGCGGGAGAAACGGTGCTCATTGTTGGTGTTTCCGGCGCCGTGGGCCGCGCGGCAACACAAATCGCACACTGGAAGAAGGCGCGCGTGATTGGCGCGTCCACCAAATCGGACAACCCTTCCAAAGCGGATGACATCATCAACACCACCACACATGATCTTCCCCGGGAGGTTCAGGCCTTGACATCCGGAAAAGGCGCCGATCTCGTGCTCGACACAGTAGGAGGTCCAATGTTCGAGCCTTCGCTGAAATCGCTACGCCACGCCGGTCGCCAGATCGCCATCAGCAGCACGAAGGACCGGAGAGTCAGTTTTGATCTCGTGGATTTCTACCACAACTTATCCCGCCTCATGGGTGTGGATACCATGAAACTCAAGGGGACGGAGATCGCAAAGGTGATGAATGATCTGCGCGCCGGTTTTCAGGAAGGCTATCTACAGGCACCCGCGATTACAGCCTGGCCATTCGAACGCGCGATTCAGGCTTACGAAGCTGTGGAGAAAGGCGGCACACCCACCAAGCATGTCCTGATTCCCGGCCCGGCACAACAGACGTAAGCCATGGCAGTTCACTCCACCACACAATGCGCCGGTTTGTATCATCTGCAATTCTCCATCTCATCCGCCAATGCTTCGCACAGGAGTTCGAGCGTAGTCAACGATGCTCCTTTTCGAGGATTGGCAATTCTTTTCTGAAGCCTTGGATCGCTACTGCGCTTTTTCCACGACGAGCATTTCAACGGGTTGGTGGCTGGGAACAAGTTGGAGTCCGAATTGGTCTGCAAGGGCGTTTTGGATTTCTTTCAAATCGGCGGCCTTGTCGGATTGAGGATTCCATTTGAGACTGCCACTGAATTTTTGAGATAATTCCGTCTCATCAATCACCGGTTTGCCCAAAACATATTCCAGAAAATCACTCAAGTCTCCAATGGGCATGTTGGCGAACTTGAATCTGCCGGGACCGGGGCGCGAGTCCGAACTGTTGCCTCCTTTTGTAACCGCCAGCCCGATCACGCCTGGATTTGAAACGGTCAAGACCAGGACATCGGCCTCGCGCATCTCGTGATGGGCGGCCAGGCCAAGCTGTTTTTTGATTTCCGCCTGCAACGCCTCCTGCGGCCGGTCGGAATCTTTGAATGAAAAGTCGAATTTCCCGTCGGCAACACCGGGAGGGAGGATGACACGATTCCCGCTCCGGTGAAGATAGACGGTAGGCGGACCGTAAGCATAGGAAATGAGCGCGTCCAGCGGCACCCCTTTGGCTGTCATCCTGGTGTCTGTGCCGTTGACACTGGTCTCGCTGTAGTTGCTGGGCCGCAGGACGACGCCAGATGCTGCGCCATTTGCCGCGCGCCAATAAACACTGACCACCCTGCCAAGAATAGCATCGGATGGCACAACGATGTCGGCGTTGCCATTTCGATTCACAGAAATAACTCCACCTTCATTGCGGGCAACCCGGCCGACATACGCCCATCCCTCCTGCCGGTAAGCGATGAGGTCGCCGGGCGCGAAGGTGTGCGAGAGTTTCCAGACGAGGAATTGGCTACCGCGCGGGATTTCCGGCGCGGCGGCATCGGTCGCGGCCCGGAATGGTTGCAGGAAAAATGTGCGGATGACCATCGTGATAACGAAGGCGACCGGCAACTGGACGAGAAAAAATTTCCTGAACCGTCGTTGCCAGGCTGCCACGGCAGGCTTTTGAATTGCCGTGTTCAACGCGTTCAATTTCGCCCAGCAAGACAGGCAGTATCCGATGCCTAAAAAACACCCGGCAACAATGGTGACCCGCCACGGCGTCGGAAGGTCTGCCGAGTTGTAAGCGAACCAGATGGCGGCGGACGCCATGACGATGCCGTCAATCAAGAGGAGCCGGCAGGCGATTGCAAGCATCTTCAGGCTGGTTCCGAAAAACAACGCCAACGTGGCGGATGTTACAAACAGGAGCACCCCCCAGGTTCCGAAAGCAAAATTCATGGAGACGCCTGCCGCCGCCAGGGCAAGTCCCCAGATCAAAACTCTCAAACGCATCCCGTTCAAATCGGCGGCAGTGATGGCGCCACCCGGCGGAATTCCGGAATGGGAGGTTTTGGAGATCGTCTCCACCTGCGTCCGCAAATCCGCCGCCGTCTGCCAGCGGCGTTCCGGGGTTTTTTCCAACGCGCGCAGCACCACTTCATCAAGGCGCACGTCAATCTGCACTTTCTTCGACGGCGGTTCGATGCGTTTGCCGGGCAGTTCGCCGGTGAGCATTTCGTAAAACACCACACCGAGCGAATAAATGTCGGCGCGGCTGTCAACCCGCTGCGGATCGGATTTTTGTTCGGGCGCGCTGTAACCGGGCGTGCCAACGGCGTTTTGCGTGGCATTTTCCGGCGCGACAGTGCCACCGCCATTGCCGCCATGGTCCGCGCCGAGCATTTTGGCGATGCCGAAATCAGCGACCTTCACGCGACCGGCTTTGTCGAGCAGCAGGTTTTCCGGCTTGATGTCGCGGTGGACGATGCCGCGCTCATGTGCGAATTGCAGCGCGTCGCACAGAGGCGGCACGATGGTCAGCGCCTCCTCCGGCGTGAACTTTCGCGCGCGCAGAAGTTGCCGAAGATTTACACCGTCCACAAATTCCATGAGCAGGAAATAAAATCCACCCGCCTGCCCGAAGTCGTGAATGGTGACGATGTTCGGATGATTCAACGCGGCGAGCGCCTGGGCCTCGCGCGTGAACCGCCCGGCGAATTTCACGTCGCGTACCCGCTCCGGCGCGAGCAGTTTCAAGGCGACCAGACGGTTCAAAGTTTTCTGCCGCGCCTTATAGACAACGCCCATGCCACCGCGACCGAGGCATTCGAGGATTTCAAGCTGCGGAAAGTGCGGTGCGATCTGTTCCGGCGGCAACGGCGGTTGTGCGGCGGGGGAATCATCGGTGAAAACGGTTTCCGTTTTCAGATTCAGCGCCATGAGGCAGTCCGGACACAACCCGGCGGGCGCATGGTCCGGGAGGGAAGCGCCGCACTGTGGACATTTTGACGAAACGTTGTTCATGCTCATTACTTACCGGCAGGCGAAAGTTTGTTACACACAAGTTTCATCCTTATTTCCGGGCAACGGCAACGGCAAGATGCCGCAGTTCACCATCCAGGTCCGCGCCGTCGGCCAAAGTCTGCGAAATTTCCTCACGATAGATTTCACGAAACCGTTTTCGCAGGCGATGCACGGCCACTCGCGCCGCACCTTCATTGACGCCAAGTTTTGCCGCGACTTTCATATAATCAATTGCCCCGCGTCCGGCCATCAGGCAACTTTTGAGCGCATCAAAATCATCAGGCCGATTTGCCGCCGCGAATTCCTCCCGCAGCCGGTTCACCGTCAAATCCAGCAGCGTCAACGCCCATTGCTGATCAAAGGTTTCGTCCGGCTCGAGCGATGCGGAGTGGTCGGCGGCATAGCGGCTTTCGGCGAATTCCGTGTCCAATGGCACATGTGACTGGCCGCCGCCGCGCCGCCGGGCAGAAGCACGCCGCCATTCCTTGCTCATGAAATGCTTTAACGCAACGACAAGAAATGTCCGCAATTTGCCTTTTTCACGGTCGGCAGAATCAAGCCAGCGTTTTTCGAGGAGACGACAGAAAAATTCCTGCGTGAGGTCCTGCGCGTCATGTGCTGACTTACCACAACGCCGGACATAGGCATAGAGCGGATACCAGTAAGCGCGGCAAATGGCCTCCAATGCCGCCGCTGATTCGGGTGACTTCCGCTGCGTCGCCGCCAACACAACCGACCAGCGCGTGTCCGGAAAAACATGCGGAACATCATTGGAAGAAATATGGCTGCTCATGCAAGCATCGTATCCAGAGTAATTACCGGAAACGAGGCCGTTGTTACAAAAGAACACCTGTGCCTCCGGGATGTGGCACCATGCTGATGGCTTGACCATGGCCACAACAAAATGAGTCTGGTGGTCACAAATTTGACAGACACGACCTAACTTTGCTGCCATCTCATTTGAATCTTGACCGGCAAGGATGCAAATGGTCATTGTGCCAATATGGATGGCGTCAAAGTTACCCTTGCTGTTTAACCTGCACCTTTCATCCCGATTTCATCGCTTCATATCCAATTTATGTCCCAATCCAGAAACCGATACTTGATTATTGTCATATTGGGGGCGCTCTCCACTATCAGCCCGTTCGCCATTGACATGTATTTGCCGGCGTTTCCCCAAATCGCCGCCGCGCTGCACACGTCCACCGCCAGAATTTCCCTGTCCCTTGCCAGCTATTTTGCCGGACTGGCCGCCGGCCAGCTTTTTTACGGCCCGCTGCTGGATCGTTTTGGCCGCAAACTGCCATTGTATGCCGGATTGATATTGTTCATCGCCACCTCCCTGCTCTGCCTGTGTTCACGCACCTTGGAATGGCTCATCGCCCTGCGTTTCGTGCAGGCGTTAGGCGGATGCGCAGCACAGGTTGCGGCCATGGCAATGGTGCGGGATTTTTTTCCGGTGCATGAAACCGCCAAGATCATCTCGCTGCTGATTTTGATTTTAGGCGCGTCGCCGCTGCTGGCTCCAAGCGTCGGAGTTTTTGTGGCCGTGCATCTCGGCTGGCAATGGGTGTTCATCATTCTGGCCTTGTTCGTGGCCTTGATGCTGGCAGTTTGCTGGTGGCGATTGCCGGAAGGACATAAACCCGACCGCAACATCTCGCTACGTCCCCTGCCCATCCTGCGCAATTATGCCATTGTCCTGAAAGAGCCGCAGTTCATCACCTATGCGCTTTCCGGGGCGTTCGCTTTCTCCGGCCTGCTGGTCTATGTGGCCAGTTCGCCCATCGTGTTCATGGAGGTGTTTCACGTCAGCGCGCAAAAATTTGGCGCCATCTTTGCCGGCCTTGCCACCGGTTTCATCGGCAGCAATCAGATCAATGTCTTTCTGCTGCGCAAATTTTCCAGCGAACAGATTTTTCGTGCCACGTTGCTGGTGGAATGTCCGGTGGCTTTGCTGCTGCTGGTGGGGACGATTTGCGGCTGGTTCGGATTGGAAACCACGCTCGTGCTGCTGTTTATTTCGTTGTCCAGCCTCGGTCTGGCCTACCCGAACGCGGCGGCACTGGCACTGGTGCCATTTGACCGAAACATTGGCAGCGCCTCCGCCATGCTGGGCTTCCTGCAGATCGGCGTGTCCGGTCTTGCGTCCGCGAGCATCGGCATTTTTGATTCACACACGATGATGCCGGTGGCGCTCATTCTGGCTTCAACCTCATGGATCGGCCTGGGAATTTTAATCGTCGGCAAACGCAGCATCCCCCGTTTGCGCTACGTCGAGGAAAAAGGCGCCAACCCGCTGCCGCGCTGAACCAGGCAATAGCGCCTATGGCGCTTGAAAAGCGTGAAATGAAAACGATCTGCGTTGGCTTGAAATTTTTTCCGTTGCAGCCAGATTTGGGGAAATGGGCCGCACATTTCATTATCAATGCTCACAGTGCCCGTATCATGCCCGCCTTTCGGGCGGCGCGGACAGCGGTGTAAATTGCGACGTGCAAACCATCATCTGCCGCGAGTGCCGGGAATTATTCGATGTCTTTACCCGGGTGCGTCGCGTGGCGGGACACAAGGAATTTGCCCGGAATCTTTCCGCCTTCGCGCGACCGGAAATTCCCCCGGTGATTTTGCGGGACAGTCTGTTCGCCCCGAAACGCGCCGAGCCGCGCCGGTTTGAATGGCAAAAAATAAAATTGGAATGTCCGGTGGCGGCGAAACATTTCGTGGAGGCCTGGAAATATCCGGGGCGATGCCCACGCTGCCACGCGTTCATGGAGCAGGAAGGTTTGCCGTTCCGGGTTTGGGAATGAACATTTTGAGATTGTTGCCGAAAGGAAAAACGATTGAAGAAAAGGAAATTTGCCGTCACGTTTGATGACGGATGAATAAAACCATTTTGATCACCGGCTGTTCTTCCGGCATCGGCAAAGCCGCCGCCAAGCTTTTTGCCAACCAAGGCTGGAACGTCATCGCCACCCTGCGCGCGCCGGACAAGGAAACCGAATTGACGAACTCGACCCGATTGCTGCTCACGCGCCTCGATGTTCAAGACCGCGAAAGCATCCGCCGCGCAATCGAAACCGGCATCGCGCGATTCGGCAAAATTGATGCACTCATCAACAACGCCGGATTTAGCTTGTCCGGTGTGTTCGAGGGAATTCCGAGGGAGAAAATTCAGGAACAATTCGATGTCAACGTCTTTGGCGTGATGGATGTCACGCGCGCGTTGCTGCCACATTTTCGGAAGAATCGAGGCGGACTGATCATCAATGTCAGTTCGCGCGCCGGATTGGTCGGTCTGCCGATGCTGACGCTTTATTGCGCCGCCAAATATGCGCTCGAAGGTTTCTCGGAATCGCTGGCCTACGAACTTGCGTCGCAAAACATCATCGTCAAACTTGTCGAGCCGAGTGGCGGCGTGAGCAACACCGACTTTTCCAAAAGGATGGGCGATGAACGCGCGCAAACGACTTCGCTTGCGGATTACGATGAATTCATTGCCCGCACGAATGCGGCGTATGCCGGCATGAGAGCCAAACGCATAGCCACCGCCGATGAAGTGGCGCAAGTCCTTCATGACGCCGCCACGGACGGCACAAACCGGTTGCGCTATTTTACCGGCGAAGACACCGGCGATTTTGTCAAAGCCAAACACGAAATGTCTGATTCGGATTACCTTGAATTTATACGCTCACGTTTTCTGCCTAAACCTTGAAACGGAAAGCGACCGGAAGGTTTGCCGTTCCAGGTTTGGGAATGAACATTTTGAGCTGACCGCCGAAAAAGAGGCGGTCCGCCATCCCAGCTTCATGGATCGGCCTGGAGATTTTAATTGTCGGCAAACGCAGCATTCCCCGTTTGCGCTACGTCGAGGGAAAGGGCACCAACCCACTACCACACTGAACCCGGTAACATCTTAATTTTAGGAATTTTGGACAAACAGCCTTCTTCGAGCATCGGCATGGTGGATTTTTCCCGCGCAATGAGAATACCGCCAACAAACTTCTGATTATTCACATCGTCGGAAGCTTCGCTATACGTTTTGTTTTCTTGCGTTCCCTTACTTTGTATTCTGGCGGAATCTCGTTCAATGCCGTAACAGCGTCAACGAGAACTGCATTCTGAGGTTTGAATTCAATTTGTAACTTCGAATTTCCAAACATGGAAGTATTTTCATTTATCAATCGTGACGCCGCAATTTTGCAGTAGGCAGTGTCAAGTTCCACACCAATGCTATTTCGTCCATATTTTAATGCTGCAATCATTGTCGTAGCAGTGCCACAAAACGGATCGACAACCGTATCACCTGCAAACGAAAACATTTGAACCACCCGGGAGGCAAGTTCGAGCGGAAATGGTGCAGGATGCTCTTTGGTAGATGCACCGGTTAAATTCCAAAACTGTTGAAACCATTTAGAAAATTTATCTTTAGGAATCACGCTCAACCGGCGCTGCTCTTCAGTGGGCTTACGATAACCACCGGATTTTCGCTGCATGAGAATGAACTCAATGTCATTTTTTATGATGGCATTTGGTTCGTATGGCTTGCCTAAAAACTTTGAACCGTTACTGACTTCATAGCTAGCGTTGGAAATCTTATGCCAGATAATGGGGTTTAGATTGTCGAAGCCAATTTTTCGACAAGCGACGCTTATATCGGAATGCAATGGGACAACCGTGTGCCGTCCATTGTTTTCTTTGCGTGAGAGACAAACGTCACCAACAATACACACGAGACGCCCTCCTGGAACAAGAATTCGAAATGCTTCGCTCCATACGCGGTTTAATTCCGATAGAAACTTTTCATAATCTTCGACGTGCCCAAGTTGTCCTTCTGATTCATTATATCGCTTCAAAGTCCAATACGGGGGAGAAGTCACCACTAGATGAACAGATTCGTCGGAAATGAAGGAGAGGTCGCGCGCATCGCCTTGCACCAAACGATGCACCGTTGGAATATCATCTAACGTCTGCGGATGAGCGACAGCGTATTTCATAGTTCCCTGATTCGACCTGAAAATGCTGCAACATGTCCGACTAAGGAATTGACGAACATTTGAAACGTTAGGTCTGCGGCTGGTTCAGAATATTCACCATTCATCCCTTTTTCGGCATTTGACATCATAAATGAAGCAGCATCGTAGTGACGCTCTAAAACAAGACGGCGGCAAAACAACTCATAACGTTTCGCATACGATGAGTTTCGGAATTCAGGGAAAACTTTGAAGTGAGGTTCCTTAACAGCGACCGGAGTAGTCGAACGCGCACAATCTTCCAGAAGAAACATATAACCAATCCACGGGCGAACTTTTGAGCCAAATGCCTTCTCTCGAAACGCCGTCCACAAATCCAAAGCGCTTCCCATTGCCTCTTCAGTCCGATTATTGAAATTGTTTCCAAATGATGGGCCAACTTGGGATTTAGCTTCAAGTGCTGCTACCAATTGGCTTTTTACGGCGACAATAAAATCCCATTTCTTATTCGGTCGGAAATAGCCTGGCAATTCGAGAGACTGCTCATAAAAAATATGCGCCCGATCAATACCTGCCTCAATTACCAGCTTCGTAAGCAGTTCGATAAAGCCATCCATTTGCGCGCCACCGGTTACTGCAGAACGCAATCCTTGATCCGAACCACCTGCATCACGTTGTTTCTGCAATTGCGTCGAACGTGTCTGCCAATAAAACTTTACGGATTCGGGAACATACTTCTGTAGTTCTGCCAGAGTGGATGAATTTTCGGACATAGCGCGACAAGAGGCGATTTACAACTTTGAATTTTATCAAAGCAGCGAGTTCACAGTTTTGAAAAGAGCCTCAAATTTGAATACACCCGTTTCCAAACCGTGTCGAGAATTTTATTAACGCGGCATGTATTGCTGATGTTTGGGTGAATCCGGTTCCATGAGGTCCCAGTGCTGTGCATCGCCAACAAAGATGTCCATCTTGGGTTTGAACCAGGTTGGATCATCCAGACTTGCAGCGGTCAGGCCGATGATACCGCGTTCCGGGTTTTCCGCGCCGGTCAGCCGCGAGCCGCATCGGGCGCAGAAGCCGCGCAGGTTGTGTCCACCGGCCAGGCTTGGCGTGGCGTAATGTTGCAGCGCGCCTTTGGTCAGCTTGAACGCCCTGATCGGCACGACGACCACGGGTGTGTAGCCACCGCCGCTCACCTGCTGGCAATCGCGGCAGTGGCATTTGAGCATCAGCAATGGTCTGGAACTGCATTCGTAGCGGACTTTACCGCAAACGCAACCGCCGGTAAAAGGAAGGTTCATGGAATTGAATTACCGCAATGTCGGGAAAATTTCCACTGCGATTTGAAACGAAGAGACACGAAGCAGCGTGACGCTGCACCCAATTATAAAAACAGACGCGAATTGCGCGAATTAACGCGAATTAAAACGAAACATTTCTAATCATGGGTGGACACGGATAATATATTTGAAAATTCGTGCAACTGGATTTGCCGGACAATCATCCATAAGCAGGAGATGGACTACGGTTATTTAATCTGGACAAAATGCTTTCCTGAATCAAAGCTGACGCGATTTCATCGAATTCCGCCCTTGCTCACAGGAATAAATATGAAGACGAAATATCTTTTGAGCCTTGCGTCCGTCTATTGCATCACCAGCGTTTGCTCCGCGGAGGACATCACAACTCTTGACGGACAGACGTATGAAAACATCCGTGACGTGACTTTGAAGCACAACGGACTTTTTTTCGTTACCGGTTCGGACACCACGCTCAAGGGCGTGACGGTTCCCTACACCAACCTCACGGACGAGGTAAAACAGAAATATCACTATGATCCCTACGAGACAGGACTTTCCTTCGCGCGTCAAAACCAGGTGGTTTACCTGAATAAAAATCTGGCGTTCTCGCTGGATAATCTTGAAGCGGCCAAGAAAAAGGCCAGGGACGAAAAGAAGCTGCTCGGATTCATCCTGGAGTGGGACAGCATGCTTGTGCCGGCCTATCCGATGGGACGGTGGGGCAGTGACAGCGGGCTGGCTCATTTTTACGATGCGTTCAACGACAGCCTCGTGCTGGTGTTCGTGCGGCACGA
>JBEKBA010000025.1:0-27720 GCA_050015635.1 Verrucomicrobiota bacterium | reverse complement strand
CTGATTCAGGTTGATCGTCGTTAGAAATTCCGGTTGGGCTTGAGGTCTTCCACGCATCCTTCTCTGACCACTCCGCTCCGCCAACATTCAAACTCTCTGGGGGTTTTTCAGCAAACTGTTAGGTTAAAACTGCCTATGTGAAGTATATAAGCCCTAAATTCTCCCCCTGCAAAATCTGAATCCTCTTCCGTTGTGATGCGTGCGGACACTGGCTTTCATGTCCCGCATTCATTTTTATCCTCCCCATCCCGGCTCCTTTCGGCAAAATTGATTCCATGAGCTTCACGCGCCATAAATGTTTGCTCGTTATTCTGGCGGTTCTGCCGCTGGCCATTTGTTCCTACCACACCACCAGCCGCCCATTGCCTCAACCGGTTGCCACCTATCCGGCGCGTTGGTGGCAGCCGGTCCCCGCTCAAGGCGCTCCGGCTTGGGAAATCCTCCCGCAGGCAGCCGCGCCGGGCGAGGTCATTCTTTCCAAACGCAACGAACTCGGCTTGCTCTCCAATTTTGCCCCGACCCCATTTACCTTTCACGGAAAACGCTACGCCAGCCTCGAAGGCTTTTGGCAGATGATGAAATATCCTGAAGGCCCCGGCGACCCGCGCGCTACTTTTCCTGGCATTAAATGGGCCTATACCCGCGGGCAAGTCGCGCAACTTACCAGCTTCACCGCCAAACACGCCGGTGATCTCGCCGACACGAACATGGCCAAAATGGGCATCACCTGGGTGACTTTTGAAGGAAAGCGAATGGAGTATCGCCCCGTCCATCCGGGAGAGCATTATCAACTCATTGTCGCCGCAACCCGTGAAAAAGTCCGTCAGAACCCGGATGTTCGCAGGGTTCTACTCGCCACTGGCAACCTGATACTCAAACCCGACCATTATCAGGAACCCAACGCGCCTGCCGCCTGGCACTATTACGATATTCTCACCCAAATCCGCACCGAATTGCAGCAACACCCGCAAACAAATTGAATTGCGCCGCGCCATTGCAGCCTCGCTGCAGCCACCCCTTGTCCCGCCGTAGCCATCAGGCGAAGGTGGATGCAACGCCCCTGCCATGTCCCTTTAAATTCGTATATAATCGGGTGCAGCGTCACGCTGCTTCGTGTTTATTTTCCCACCATTTCCTAAACGCCATACCCCATCCCAGCGCCGTCAGGCGCCTTAGCCACACTGAACGCACGGTTGGGTTTTGCCCATCGCCATGCCGATATGCTGCGGCAGGGCTGTATTCCTCAAGTCCGCCATGGGGTGTTCACCCCATGGCGCACGCCCGTTCTTTCCCGCATATTATTAGCCTATAACTCCCAAAATCATTGACTTATGCAAACCAAACTTTGTGAGGAAATGAATCATCCGGGGACAAAATCATGACCAGCGATCTTCAATGCGAGATCGTGACTGATAACGGGGAGCAAACGATTCAGGCGGAAATTATTTCAACCCGGCTGGCTGCGATAATCGAATACTCGGACGACGCCATCGTGACCAAAACGGTTGATGGCATCGTCGTCGGTTGGAACCATGGTGCCGAACGACTGTATGGTTACACGGCCGAGGAAATGATCGGACAATCTATCGCCATTCTGTTCCCGCCGGATCATTACCAGGAATACCTGCGAATCATAAAAGAGATTAAGGACGGCAAGACTGTGCCGCCATTTGATACGGTGCGGCGGCGAAAAGACGGCATCCTCATTGACGTATCCGTGGGTATTATTCCCATCGAAGCCCGCGATGGTGAAATCGTTGGTGCCACGAAAAACAGCCATGATATTACCCGGATCAAAAAGCTCGAGGCGCAGTTCATCGAGGCGCAAAAAATGGAGGTGGTTGGTCATCTCGCGAGCGGCGTGGCCCATGACTTTAATAACATCCTCTCGGTCATCATGGGTTACATTGGTTTGATCACATCCGGCCTTGGCCCGGACAGTCCGCTGCGAAAATATAGCGAGCAGATCCTGCACGCGTCGGAACGTGCCGGAGGGTTGACACGGCAACTGCTCGTCTTCAGCCGCAAACAAACGGTGCAACCCGTCGTGCTCGACCTCAATGATGTGTTGAAAGACCTGGACAAAATACTGCGGCGGCTCATTGACGAGAACATCAAAATGACGATTGTCCCCGGAGAACAAATCGGACGCGTCAAGGCCGACCCGGGCTATGTCGGGCAGGTGCTGATGAATCTGGTCGTCAATGCCCGCGATGCCATGCCCAATGGCGGCACGCTCACCATCGCCATAAACAACGTCACGCTTGATGATAACTACGCGGACGCACATGTGGGCGTAATTCCCGGCGATTACGTGATGGTCAGTGTCAGTGACACGGGAACCGGTATGACCGACAACGTCAAAGCGCACCTGTTTGAAGCGTTTTTTACCACGAAACCGAAAGGCAAAGGCACCGGTTTGGGATTGGCAACCTGCCAGACCATCGTTCAACAATCCCACGGTCACATGAGCGTTGATAGTGAGGTTGGCAAGGGCACAACCTTCAAGATTTATTTTCCGCGAGTCGAGGAACCGCTGTATGTCACGGTCACACCTGTCCCGGCCGGGCCGTTGCCGCGCGGGACTGAAACCTTGCTGTTCGTGGAAGATGAGCCCTCCGTGCGACACTTGGCTTGCAGCATATTGGAAGCTCAGGGTTATACAGTGCTGTCGGCCTCGAATGGCCAGGATGCCTTGCGCGTGGCGCGTGAGCATAAAGGATCACCGATTCGTTTGGTGGTCACCGATGTCATCATGCCGTTGATGGGCGGCATAGTGATGGCCGAGTGGATGCAAACAACTTATCCCGATCTTAAAATCCTGTTCACTTCAGGTTACACCGACGACGCCATTATCCAACATGACGTGCTTGAGACAGGATTTAGATTCCTGTCCAAACCGTACACGCCTGAAACACTGTCTCGCAAAGTGCGCGCGATGCTGGATGCAACTCCAATTTAATCTGCGGGGGACTGAACGACCATGAAGCCGGTTAATATTACACTCCGTCTGGCTGCGGCATTTTGTCTGTTGGCGGCGGTGCTTTTTGTCGTGGGATGGCAGGGAATCAGCCGCCTGCGCCGGCTTGATGCGCAGACGCATAACATCGTTTACCAGCAGTGGAACGAAGAGCACCTGGCCGATAAGGCACTCCAACTCTCCGATCTGAACAGCCGGATTACCTTGCTGATCTTTTTGGTGGACGATCAGAATGAAATCCAGCAGTTGCTGGTTCAGCGTGCCGCCAATACCGGGCATATCTCCGATCTGGTCGGCGCAATCGAACCCCTGTTGGAACCGGGAAGGGAAACGGAGATGTTTGCCGCCGTGAAAGCGACGCGAACGCCTTACATTGAAAGTTATCAGCGGGCCCTGTCGCTGCTTCTGACTGAGCACAAACGCGACGAGGCGCGCAACCTGATGGTGCATGTCGTCTGGCCCAATCTCAACGCCTATCACGATGCCTGGAACGTCTTTGAACAACATCAGGTCGATCAGATCGAACAGATTGAACAGCAAAACAAAACCGACTTTGCCACCGGCCAGCGTGACTTTTTGCTTATGCTCACCTTGGCGGGATTAATTACCGGCGCCACCGCCATTTTTACGGTCATGCGTATGAACCGGGAAATGACCGTTAGTTATCGCGCCCGGAATTCCCTGAAACAGGCGCATGACCAATTGGAGCAACGCATACGGGAGCGCACCGCCGATCTGGAAAAGGCCAACGAAGCCTTGCACAGGGAAAATGCCGAACGCAGGCGGGTCGAGGAGTCGTTGCGATTGCTCGGTTCCGCCGTGGAGCAGTCCAAGGAGTCCATCGTGATTACAGACGCCGAACTTGATTTTCCGGGGCCAAAAATCATTTTCGTCAACCCCGCCTTCACGAAGATGACCGGCTACACTGCGGAGGAAATTATTGGGAAGACACCCCGGATTTTGCAGGGACCGCGCACGGACAAAACCGTGTTGGGCCAACTCCGGAAAAACCTCAAACAGGGCGAAGTGTTCGAGGGTGAAGCCATCAATTATCGCAAGGACGGAAAGGAATTTAATCTGGAATGGCAGGTCGCGCCTATTCGCAATGCCGGCGGAAAAATCACGCACTTTGTGGCCATCCAGCGCGACATCACCGCGCGCAAACGGCTCGAAGCGCAGTTATCTCAATCTCAAAAAATGGAGACCGTCGGCAGACTCGCCGGCGGCATCGCGCACGAGTTCAATAACATCCTGACGGCCATCATCGGCCAGAGTGAATTACTGCTCGGCGATCTTCCCGCGGGGAGTCCGCTGGCCAAAAACGCGACCGAAATCACCAAAGCCGCTGATCGGGCCGCCACGCTGACCCGGCAACTCCTGGCGTATGGCCGCAAACAATTTCTGCAACCGGAAACCCTCGATCTAAACCGGGTCATCACAGGTATGGAAGGCGTGTTTCACCATCTCATGGGCGGTGATGTGGATACCCAGTTCGTTCCAGCGTCTGGCCTGCAAGCGGTAAAGGCCGACGCCGGACAGATTGAACAGGTCATCATGAACATGGTCATCAACGCGCGTGATGCCATGCCCGACGGCGGCAAACTCACGTTGGAAACCTCGAACGTCTTGCTCGACGGGGAGAGTGTGGGCCGTTATCCGGAATTGAAACCGGGCGACTACGTGATGCTGGCCATCACGGACACCGGCACCGGGATGAGCGCGGAAGTGAAAGCGCGCTTGTTCGAGCCGTTTTTTTCCACCAAAGGCGTTGGCCAGGGAACAGGTTTGGGCTTGTCCACCTGTTACGGTATCATCAAGCAAAGCGGCGGTCATATCAGCGTCTATAGCGAACCTGCCCGCGGTACCACCTTCAAAATTTATCTGCCGCAAATGGAATCGCAGGCGAAAAATCTCATCCAGCATCTTGATTCACCTGATTTGCCGCGCGGAACGGAAACCATTCTGCTCGTCGAGGACGATTCCGCCTTGCGTGAGATGGCGGCCACAATATTGAGACGGCTCGGTTATACGGTTTTGGCGGCGGCCAATGGCATCGAAGCTTTGAGCCTGAAACAGCAACGCGGCATCGGACACATTGATTTGTTGTTCACCGATGTCGTCATGCCCCAAATGAGCGGCAGGGAATTGGCTGACCGTGTGCTGGCGTTATATCCGCGCACGAGAATTCTATTTACCTCCGCCTACACCGAAAATGCCATCATCCATCAAGGAGTGTTGAACCGTGACGTGGCGCTTCTGCAAAAACCGTTTACGCCGTCCGCGCTGGCGCACAAATTGCGGGAAGTGCTGGATCAACCGGACCTCCGTCCTGAAACTGGAGAGTTATCGGCGCTATCTTGACGGCTTCAACGCCAAGGTGCGGGTGCAGCATCACGTTGCTTCGTCTCAATTCGTGTAAAAGCGGGCACCCTTTAGGAAACGGCCGGCAATCCCCACCGGCCGTGTGAAAGGATTTTCTTTCATTCGCGTCGCGTATGTTCCAAATTCTCCGGGACAGTTAAATTAAAATATGACGGCAAACGAATTTCTTAAGAAACTCCAAGCGCACGCAGAATCCTTTGCGAAAGCGGTTGCCACAGATGAGGGTGAGTGGATCATCAAGGGTTTCATTGACGTTTATAGCCGCATTTATACGATTTCGGTGGATACCAAGATCGTTTCCACGGTGCTTGAACTATTGCTGTTTCCAATGTTCGTGGAGTTCGGAAAGGCGCACGGCCTCAAAATTGAGCTGTGTCCACAGCAAAATTTTTATCCAGACTTGACCTTCATACATGAGGCGTCAGGCCAAAAATTTGCCGTGGATATAAAAAGCACATATCGAACGAGTGAAACTGAGGTGAATGGCATGACTCTCGGGGCGTTCACAGGCTATTTCAGAAATCGGGATAGCAACAAGAATACCCTTTATCCATACAGTCAATACGCTGGCCATTTCGTGCTTGGTGTCATCTATTCCAAGTGCGATAAAGTCGCTGACGAACGGAAGCAATTCACTTTGGATGATTTGCCAAAAATCCCGTCCGTCATAAGAGAATTCCATTTTTTTGCTCAACCCAAGTTTCGGATTGCCGCTGCACGGCCCGGCAGCGGGAATACTAAGAACATTGGCTCGGTGGACAAGATTGAACAACTCGTGAATGGGGTAGGGCCGTTTGCCTCTTTGGGCGAGGAGGTTTATGACGATTACTGGATGTTCTATTTAACGCGTGACATGGCTCAGGCGTTATCCTTGACACGGCCATATATGAATTTGAAAACTTATCTCGAATATAAAAAACGTGGAGTTGATACGCTTCGGGCGCACGAAAAAGAAATTTCCAAACTGGCGGAGGATGAGGCTGGAAATGCTGAGGAGGAAAGCGAATGAATCTACCACCACTCGTTCCGCCTCTCAAATGCCAGGGAATCAAGACTAAATTGGCCGGTGAGATTAGCAGGGTTGCTCAAGCTCAAGGTTTCGAGCGATGGGTAGAACCGTTTTGCGGTTCTTGCGTTGTTGCGTTGAACGTCCAGCCCAAAAAGGCACTGTTAAGCGATTCTAACATTCACATCATTCGCCTCTATCAAGAAATCCAAAATGGCAGTCTCACGCCTGCAATAGCAAAATCTTTTCTTACGGAGGAAGGAAAAAAACTACGGGCTGACGGTGAGCCTTACTACTATGCCGTCCGCGAGCGATTCAATGCCCAACCGTCGTCACTGGATTTTCTTTTTCTTAACAGATCATGCTTCAACGGTGTGATGCGGTTTAATCGTTATGGAAGATTCAATGTGCCCTATGGCCATAAACCCGAAAGGTTCGCGCAATCCTACGTAACAAAAATTACCAATCAAATTCGGCGCATTTCCGAGGTTATTTCGACCTGCGACTGGACGTTTGCCGTCGCAGATTTTCGACAAACACTTGCATCCGTCAAATCCGGTGACTTGGTTTACGTTGATCCCCCGTATGCTGGTCGTCATGTTGACTATTTTAACTCTTGGTCAGAATCTGACGAAACAGAACTAGGAAATCACCTGAAACAGCTTCCGAGTAATTTTATTCTTTCGACATGGCATAGCAACGAGTTCAGGACAAATGCGATGATTGAACGGAATTGGAACGACCCACATTTCCATCTCTTAACACGCGAGCATTTCTATCACGTTGGTTCCACTGAAGACCTTCGGCATCCGATGATTGAAGCGCTTATTACCAACTTTCCCGTCCTTGCAATCCAATCTGAAACTCAGGAATCAGAGCAAATGGCATTTTTTGAAAAGCCTCTCACAACGGTGACATAAGCCGAATTTGACAGTTTCGCGGTGTTTACGGATCATCCAGCGGCGCCACATGATTTCTGGAAATTAGCGGGTGCGAGTCTTGTTAATAAGTTTTAAGCATTAGGCCAAAATCGATGTTGCCATTCCGTGCAGCTTCAACGAAATTTTGCGCATGAGCGCCAGCAGAATGTGGACCGTAACCGAGGGGGATTTCCCGGCGAACGGCTCATCGCGCCAAAAACTCGAGTTCGCCCTTAAGTATGCGGCGCTGGCTCCCGCGGAAAGCAACTGGCAGTCATGGGATTTCCGGGTGGCGGACAACCACCTCGAGTTGGTGGCCAAAGACGATCCGGCACGCGACGCGATTGACCCGGATGGGCGCGAGTTAATCATCGGTTGTGGCGCGGCGCTGATGTATCTGAATCTTGCGCTGAAACATTTCGGCTGTTTGGGACGGGTCGCATTATTTCCCGATCTCGGTCAACCCGCGCTGGTGGCGAGGGTTCACTTCGGCTTTTGTCGCGAACGGGACACGCACGAAAATCTTCTTTTCAAGGCGATGACCGGAAGCCGCGCAAGTGTTTCGCCCCGGGGCGAGACCCCGGTTTCCGAAACGATGCTCGCGGCGTTGAGGCACGCCGTCGCGGGCGAACGCGGCTGGCTGGACTTTGTCCAAAGCGAAATGAGTCGGCAGCATGTGTTGAAGATCACGCTGGCGAACGATCGGCGTTGGATGAATTTTGACCGTTCGCGCTCCCGCCCGACGAGCGCTGCCGCGGCAGGGCACACTCCGCGCTGGCCGCTACCGCTTCTCGCTATAGGCGGTCGTGATATTGATTCCTGGAATGTGGCAGTTGCGCCCGTTCACCAGCCTTCAGTTCCGGCGGTGACTTTGGCCGTCGTAAAAACCAAGACGGACGACAAACGCGGTTGGCTGGAAGCGGGACAGACGATGGCCCGGACCGTATTGCAGGCGCAGGCATTGGGTTTGTCATGGGCGTTCTTCAATCCGGTGCGTCGCCGGATAGCGCGGGAAGCTTTGCGGTTGGGGGTCGGTCACAAAGGTTTCGCCCAGGTCATTCTGCGCTTTGGTTCACTCACGGCTGGTGAAATGCTTCGGTTTACCGCGCCGCCGACTGCTGCGGCAACCTTCCGGTGAAACAAGGACTGTCTGGCGCCATTGCAGCCTAGCGCAGCCACCCCTTGTCCCGCCGTAGCCATCTGGCGAAGGTGGATGCAACGCCCCCGCAACACCCCAAAATCACGCCCCTGCCGCGTGCTTTTAAATTCGTATTATTCGCGTCTAAAAATGCTTCGTATCTGTTTCCTCCTCCCCATTTCCTAAACGCCATTCCCTATCCCCGCGCCGTCAGGTGCATCCGTGTCAATCCGTGTCTAAAAATGCTTCGTGTTAATTCGTGTCTAAACATCTTCAATGGTAGGGACGCCGCGCTGCGGTGTCCGGCATCGTGCCGTGTGAAGCGCCGTAGCAACGGTGTTAATTAGCAAGTTGGAAATCATTATTTTTGAGGAGGCGGTTCATGGCCAACTGCGCCACCGCTGCGCTCGCTCCGGCTACCCAGAACGGTTCGCGCAGGAGGCTTTTGACACAACAGCAACGCCGTGCATCGCGCTTATGCGAAACGGGCACTGATGAAATTGCCGTCGCTGGAGGAATACGAGCAACAATCTGTTTGTCAATTGCAGCGGACGACTAATTAGTTGGTCTGGACAAGAAAGAAATTCGGAATACGATTCTTAATCGTAAAAAATTCGGACCGTGCGATGTGGTGAATCAAACATTATGCAAAAATTGACCGATTTAATTCGCGAGTTCTTCACGTATGCCACAAAACAAGAGTTGACGTTCTACAATCATAGGCGGGAAATACAATATTGCATGGGTGGAGGGCCATACATCACATCGCTATGTCATCACTGAAATCAGAAATAAAAATGAAGCCTGATTTAGTTATTGTGTGCAGAGCTATTTTCAAGAATTAAACCAGTGGTCACGCTGTGGGTTCGACCTTCGCCGTGGCTTGGTGAAGAATCAACTTTCAACAAACTACCTGATGGGCGATTTTTTTGTTGGCATTTCTCTTTTGCCAATACTGATTCAATGCGTTCGTGACCTTTGCAAGCCAAAGTCCGGTCTTGAACCTGTTCCAGCAATTCCGACGCGGCAAAAAACTTGACGCTGTTGGGCGGAAAAAACATTGTGCGAAACCATTTAGTTTGAAGTGTATTGTTTAGTCAGGCGCAAAAAATTTTCCTTTGAGGTCCATTCTACAGGATCAATCTGTCCTTGCAAAAGGCCAACAAGCCTGCGAGGTGCGTTCATTTTGTCAGAACCCATTACAGCCATATATGCATGTCCGTTCTGAACGTAAAGAGAATTGGGGAATCGTTTCTCCATGACCTCAAATCCTCTATCGACGCGAGGCCAAGAAAGAGTAGGGTCGTCAAATACATCTCTGGTCAAAAGATCCACATACCACGCAATACGAGCATATAGCATGTCGCCATCTTCACCACCAATTTGATCTGCTGACTTTTTAAGGAAAGCTGCCATTTCTCCCGGCGCGCCATACCAGCGCGGTGTCAAATAGTAAGCTTCTGCAAAATAATAACCGGCGAAATCAGCTTCAGAAGCAACGGCTTTTTCAAATAGGGTTTCATATGTGGCCTTATCAACGCCCAATCCAAAGGCTGCGTTCAGCAATACTTGGAAGCCATAAGGACATTTTTCTTGCAGATTCTGAGCATCTCTTAACACCTGAACCGCTGCATTCATCCGACCGCCTAAAAGACTCCAGCCTTTGTCTGTTACGGTGTTCGCGTAACCAGTGCCGCGAGCTTTCCATCCGTAATAAAGAAGCGTGTTCGCCAAGGCAATACGGGCTGTGATGGAATCTGGTTTGGTTTGAATCCATTCGTGAAGAGTCGCAAGGGTATTGTTCCAAACATCGTCGGAGTTCGTAACATTGGGAATGATTCCCATATACACCCACTCTAGCTTCCAAACACCAATCGCAGAACATTCTTTTGATGACCTATACTTACTTGCAAGTTCTTCAAGTTTGCTAAAATCTTTGGTAGCAAATAAATCGGCGCTTTCAGCTTCAATCTGAAGTTTCTCTTTCCTTTCTGTTGTTTCTATTAGGATAATTTTGCTAGGACTGGTAGGAATAAAAAAATTAGTAAATTGCGAATTCTGTTCCATTTGTGATTTTGACCCGTCTGCGACCTGAGGTGCCTTAGAGCAACCAAATAAAGTTATCGGAATTAGGGAGATCAAAAGCAGGTTTTTCATATCATGTTATCTGAATCCGGTTTGTATTAAAATATGCCGAATTCGTTTTCGCAGGCTAACAAGCAAGAACCGAGCCACGCCGGACAATTGATGTCCAATCGCAAATGGAAACGGCCATCCTACGTTTGATATTATTTGACCTTAAAACGGTTCATCCGGTAAAGCGGTGCATCGCGCCTACGCGAAACGCGCCCTGATGAAAATTCCGTCGCTGGAAGATTACGAAGAGCGAGCGGCAAAAGCAAATTTGTGAATAAAAGTTCATTGCGTAGGATTGACTTGGCATTTCTGTGAGTATTCTGAAAACCGAATCATTTTCAACGGAAATTCCCAATGTCATTTTTGGCTTTTGAAATGCCACTTGAATTCAAGGCTTCAAAACGATTTTCCCCGCGAGTGCGCCTGTCTTTTTAATCGTGCTTTCTTCCTGCAAACGGTGTGCGTCCGTCGTTTGCGCGAGCGGCAGCACACGGTCAATTTGCGCCTTCAATTTTCCAGCAGCCATCCAACGATTGATGTCATCCGCCGCCGCGCGCAGTTCGTCCGGCGATGAATTCATAATTACAAATCCGAACAGCGAACAACTTTTTGAATAAAACGGCCCGACCGGAAATTGTGGCCGCGCGTCGCGCCCGGCCATGACAATCAGCCATGCCAGAAACATCCGTCAATAAACACAGCAAGCCTCTTCTTTTGAAAAACAAAATCTGGATTGCCAAACAGAGGGAAGCGCCTACGCCAGCCCTTGCAGCCGCAAGTCCGCATCAACTTGGCAAACAAAATTTCTGTGGATTTATTTCCATGCGCACGAACGCGGGCCATGAGTTCGGAGCGTTTCTGTTTCGAAATGGTGTCTGCCACGGTGTTCGCAAGCTATTTGACTTCGATGCGAAGCGACATATCCGTTTCTACTTCTTCCAACCGGCGATTGTATGCGTCAATGATGCTGCGGAGCGTGTTGATAAATTCCGACTGTTTCCCGCTTGAAAGCTCGATGATGTTTGAAGCGACAAAATCCTCAATGGCGATGATGGTTACATCATTCATGATGCCCTTGTCCTCGGCAAGGTGCCGGCTTTTGGCGGCCTGTTCGCGAGGCACTAGTAGAACCGGATGCAAACCACTCTGGATGTTTCCTGCACATTTGGAAACCACTGCGCTTGTTGGCGATGCGGTGACGTGAAAACAAGTGGTGCCAACAACAAAGTCTCCAGAGCGTCCGGTCTGCATGTCTCCTGCATGTCCGGGATGATTGGGAATGGGGATGTCGGGGTGGCGTTTTTCCAATTTTGCGCCGACAAGATGCTGTTCAACCTTCCCGCCTGATTTCCCTTTTGCTTCGTCCAAAATTGCCGCAATCCAAGTTGCTGGCGAGCACTGACGTCCGCACGCTAGTTGAATGTGCTGGCGGCCAAGCCATGCCAAAGCGAGTCCCCTTAATTTTGCCAATCCAGCGGCAAGTTGTTTCTTGCGCTCGGCATCGTCAAGTGCGGACAAAGCATTTCCATAACCCAACTGCTCGTATAAGTGTTGCCCATCTTGATGAGCCTGCCTAGTTGTGATTTCCTTTAGAAATTTTTCAGGAATGCCATGCTTCATCAATATTTTTGAGAGTCCGGCGCGCGCACCGCTTATTTCCCCTCCTGGTGAAACTGCTTCTTCGCGGCGAAGCGTGCGAGTTTCGCTAAGTTTGTCTAGAACGACAACGCCCATTGCCACGGTGTTCCGCGAGATTTTTTTGTTTCTTGTGCAAGAGGCGAGCCAATCTTCCAGAATGTTTGCCATATTAAACGGCTTAGAACGTTCAGGCATACACAAGCCTTTCTGCTGACTTCCTTCTGTCTTTCAATAAAAGTGTTTTAAATGCGGGATTCAAATAATGCTGTACGATCCATTCAATAACAGGGACACAGACGGCGTCGCCAAAGCCGAACAGTGCTTGGTTTAACGGCACGTCCAATGTGAAATCATCTGCGCCCATAAGCCGAGCGCATTCGCGGGGAGTTAAAAGACGGGCTTGGTAACGGCCTTTGCCAGCTTTGAAAAGAATCTGTCGGCCACTGCCCCCGCGCGGCGTGCGCAAACAGCCGGCAATGCCGTCTGTCCGCAATTCAGCCATGGATTTTTCGTTTCGTACACGACGGAAAACGGTTCCGTATGACCATCGTTTCCCTCTAATCATCTGGTTCGCTATCTGGCGGTGACGTTCGCTCATTTGGTTAAGCAAGTAATCGGCGCGGTCTTGGCTCCACCATTCCGGTGAATTTTCCGGCAAGTTTTCGAGTTTTGTTTCGAGATCCGTTTTAGTCTCCGGCAAAAGTGGTAATTGTCTGATCTGCCAACCGATGCCGGGATGATTAAAAATGAATTCGGCGAGAGCTTTCGGGCGAACTTGGCTTTCGTAAAACCTTTCGTTCAACGCTGCCGTTCCATGAAGCGCATTGAGCATTCCTATAATGAAAAGCCGCTGTCTGCTTTGAGGAACGAAATGAACCGCATCAATGATGAATGGGTCAACCAAGTAGCCAAGCCGGTTCAAAGCGATCAATGCGTTCTCAAAATCAGCGCCGTTATTGGAGTTTAGAAAGCCGGTTACGTTTTCAACGAGCAAAATTGGTGGGCGACGTTCTTCCATTTCGCGAATGACGCGTATGAACCCCCAAAACGCAGACGATTGTTCTCCGTCTAACCCTACGCGAGCGCCGGCAAGAGACAAATCGTTGCATGGAAAAGAGGCCGTTGCCAACGCGACGGTCGGAATAGATTCGGCATTGATGTCGTGAACATCCCCCAAATGAAAATGCCGATCTTCATCTTGGAAATGTGCCCGATACATTTCATGTTTTTCTGGGTCAATGTCGTTTGCGTAGGCGATAGTCCAGCCCTGCTTTTCCAACCCGAGGCGCATCAAGCCAATACCGGCAAAAAATTCGGCGAAGTATTTTTGAGTTGAGAATGCTGATGCGTGTGGCATGATTCGATTTCGATTTCCCTCTTAATTTCTTTCCGCCTCAATGCTCTCGACGATTTCGCCTAGCAGCCAATCCTTATTGGCGTCGGTCGGTTCCATGTAAGATCGGCGGTAAAGTTCCTGTATTTCTTGGCGCGGCATTGTGGACAAGCGGCGGTGGTATTCGTCAGCCACAATTTCACTGGATTCCCTGCGCAGTATTGGATCGTTGCCGCAAATTTCGGTCATCAATTCATCCAAAGCGTATGGTTCGCCGAGTTTCACCGCTTCACGGATTTGCTTTTCAGTTTTTGGATCGAGGGCAATCTTCATTTGTCCGGCCTGCGGTTAATGTGTGCTGGAAAGCTGGCAGCGTCAATTCCTGTCTCTGCGATACGAGGATGCACATTTTCAAATTCTCCGACCTCTCGCAGATCGATAATCCCAATGGGATGAGCGGTTCGCCAGTTTTCAAAATAAAGGAGACGAAACAGGGCGTGGACTATTGGTTTGCTGGGGTCATCTTGCGTTCCACCAAACTATCAGGTATCGCCCACTTTATTGAGTGTGGTGTTGTTTATGACGCACTTTAAAAAATAAAAAGCGCCTGACTACATGAAAATTGAAATTACCGCTCGTCGCGGCGGCAGAGAGCGACAGATGCACCGTCCATTATTTGATCGCGCGTTTCGCGCACCGTTGATTCACACCCTAAAAGCCGTCTGAAAATAAAATCCGCATTCAGTGAAACTGTCAGCGCAAAGGCTGAAAAGTAATGGAAAATAGTGGCGAGTAAACCCCAAAATGTATTTGATTCATTGCCCGTTTCCGAAAACGTGAAATTTTTCACAAACTTTTCTTGCGAGGTGAACGGCAATTTAATAATTATTCGGCGCGACGCGGATTCAAAACCCAAACGTGTCCGTTTTTAATTGAAGGATTAGGCCGCGCGGCGGTCGTTTGAAATGTCAGCGATTTTTCCGAAGTGGACAAACTGGTTGCCGTTGGCTTTAGGCGTCGGTGCGGCGCTGGCCGGTGGCGGCTTGACTGCGGGCGTGACTTATTATTTCACGCCCAAATACACGCGTGTCGGCTACGAACCGGTGCAGCCCGTGCCTTTTTCGCACGCCGTTCACGCGGGACAGCTCGGCATTGACTGCCGCTACTGCCACAGCACGGTGGAAAAATCATGGTTCTCGAACATTCCGTCAGCTTCGACTTGCATGAATTGCCATAGCCAGGTTTTGAAGGACGACCCGCGCCTCGCCATCGTCCGTGAAAGCGCGGCAACCGGCAAACCGATTCCCTGGGTGCAGGTTCACATCACGCCCGATTACGTTTATTTTAATCATTCCGTCCACGTCGCGCGCGGCATCAGTTGTGTGGAATGTCACGGGCGTATTGACCAGATGGACGAGGTGTTTCACGCCAAGCCCTTCAGCATGAGTTTCTGCCTCAACTGTCACCGCGACCCGGCCGCGCACATTCGTCCGCCGGACAAGGTCACCGACTTGGGCTGGAAATGGGATTCCGATCCCGTCAAGGCCGCGCAAATGCAGGAAGTCAACGGCGCGAAATTCGTTCACGATTGGAAGGTGGAATCACTCCAAAGTTGCTCGGCCTGTCACCGATAATGAATTCAAACCCAACAACTCCAGCTCCCGCCACCGGCCGCCGTTACTGGCGCAGTCTCGACGAGCTGGCTGATACGCCCGAGTTCAAGGACTGGTTGCACCGCGAATTTCCGCAGGGCGCGAGCGAACTGGAAGACGGCCAGTCCCGCCGCCATTTCCTGAAAATCATGTCCGCGTCGTTCGCCCTCGCCGGTCTGGGTTTGGCCGGCGCCGGTTGCCGCCGGCCGGAGGAAAAACTTGAACCGTTCGGCAAACAGCCGGATGACTATATTTATGGCAAATCGGAATATTATGCGACCGCCATGCCAACGCGCAACGGCGCGATTCCACTCGTCGTCAAGTCTTATGATGGCCGGCCGATAAAAATCGAAGGCAACGCGCTTTATCCCGGCGGCAACGGCGGCACGGATCGTTACGCACAGGCTTCTATCCTGAATCTTTATGACCCCGACCGCGCGCGTCGTTTCATGCACGCCGGAAAAACTGTTTCGCGCGATGAAGCGCTGAAATCGCTTGACGATTTGTCGCAAAAATTCGCGGCGAATCAAGGCGAAGGTCTGGCGTTTCTCGCCGAAAGCAGCACCTCGCCGTCGCGCGCCCGATTGCAAAATTTAATCGCGCAAAAATTTCCGCAATCAAAATGGTTTGCTTGCGACGCGATTGATTCGGGCATTCACCAGCGCGCGGCCACCCATGCGTTCGGTTGGTCTGTTCGTCCGGTCTTTGATTTCGACAAGGCGAAGGTCATCCTGTCGCTCGACTGTGATTTTCTCGGCGGCGAAGACGATGCCCACACTCACATCCGCAAATTCACCGCCAGCCGCAAGGCGGGCGGGGGAATGAGCCGGCTTTACGCGGTGGAATCGCTCTTCACGCTTACCGGCGCGAATGCGGATCACCGGCTGCGCGTGGCTGCCAGTAGCATGAGCCAGATCGCCAAGGCGATTTATTGGGAAATCCGGAAATTGTCCGCCAGCCAGCTCGATTTTTACGTTCCCACCGTTGAATTGCCTGCGGGCATTGACCGGAAATGGATCGTCGAATGTGCCAAAGATTTGGCCTCTAACCATGGCAAGACTTTGGTTGTGGCGGGTCACCGTCAGCCAATGGAAATCCATTTATTGGCTTATGTAATTAATGCCTGGCTCGGCAGCGACGGTAAAACCGTTAAAGTTTTCGATAGCGCCGTTCCTGCCGCGAACGGAAGGACTTTCGGTCAATTGACAAAATTTCTCGACGCGGGAGCCGTGGACACACTTGTCATTCTTGGCGGTAATCCGGTTTACAATTTGAATTGGTCGCTGCCGCAGAAGCCAAAGACGGTTGTTCGTTTGGGTTATTATGAGGACGAAACCTCGGAACAATCCGACTGGAATTTTCCGTTGGCGCATTATCTCGAATCGTGGGGCGATGCCACCACTGCCGACGGAACACTCGTCCCGGTTCAGCCCTTGATTCAACCGTTGTTCGGCGGTTTGACCGAACTCGAATTTCTCGCGCGGCTTGTGGGTGAATCAGAAATAAATTCTTACAGCATTGTTCGGGAAACGTTTCGTCGGAATAGCTCGTTGCTGGTTCAAACCGCCGGCATGGTGGCTGGTGATGTTGGCGGGTTTTTGGAAGAAGCTTGGAAAGAGTTTTTGTTTAACGGCTTTCTTAAAGGTTCGGCTCCAAGGCTGATTGGGGCTAACGTCAGGGTGACTTTGCCGGGCGATACGGGGGGGAATGCCATCCCGCTTTCTGCAGACAACCTCGAAGTGGTTTTCTATCGCGACTCCAAAATGGACGACGGACGTTACGCGAACAACGGCTGGATGCAGGAATTGCCTGACCCGATTACCAAAATCACCTGGGACAACGCGGTACTCGTCAGCCGCAAAACGGCGCGCGAACTCGGCGTGCAGAATGGCGACATCGTCGAAATCACGTTGAACGGAAGCAGCGTCCAGGGTCCGATTTGGACGCAGCCGGGCATGGCCGATTATTCGCTCGGCCTCGCGCTGGGTTACGGCCGCGAGCGGGCAGGGCGCATCGGCACGGCCGTTGGTTTCAACGCGTATAAAATTTTCAACGGAAAATATATCGAGACCGGCGCGACCATTCGCAAGACGGGTGGGACTTATCTGATTGCCTGCACGCAAAATCATTGGTCCATGGAAGGCCGTCCGGCGGTGCGCGAGGCGAACCTGGATGATTTCCTCAAAGAGCCTCGGTTTGCGGAGGAAAATTTCCACGGCGTCGAGCCCCCCATCGTCAAATCGCTTTATCCGAATCCGCTCGACGAGGCCAAAAAGACGGCGCTGCATCAGTGGGGTTTGGTGGTGGACTTGAGCTCGTGCGTCGGTTGCAGCACCTGCGTGGTCGCGTGCCAGAGCGAGAATAACATTCCCATTGTCGGCAAGGATCAGGTCAATCGTGGCCGCGAAATGCACTGGATGCGCATTGACCGCTATTACACCGCGGATCCGGCCAAAGAAAAGTTCTTGGACGCATTTGTGAAAAACGAGGACGAGCAGTTCTCCGAATGGATTGATGACGTGCAGGCCGTGAATCAGCCGGTCATGTGCCAGATGTGCGAGGCCGCCCCGTGCGAAAACGTCTGTCCCGTCAATGCAACGGTTCACGATCAGGAAGGCTTGAACGTCATGGCGTATAACCGTTGCATCGGCACGCGTTATTGCTCCAACAATTGTCCCTACAAAGTCCGCCATTTCAATTTCCTCGATTACAACAAACGACCGCTCTCGGAACTCAAGGGACCGTTTTATTCGACGCCGGTTTTGCACAGGACGGATGGCCAGTGGGATTTGGCGCGCTGGTGGAAAGACCGCGACGCCGGAATGCGCCCGGACGACGAATGGGATTTGATCAAGATGTCGAAAAATCCCGACGTTACGGTGCGGATGCGCGGCGTCATGGAAAAATGCACCTACTGCACGCAACGCATCGAGCAGGCTAAAATCGCGCAAAAGGTCAAAGCCGGTGCGTCCGACAACGTGCGATTGAAGGAATCCGAAGGTACCGTGCCAAAAACCGCCTGCCAGCAGGCGTGTCCGGCGGGCGCGATTGTGTTCGGCGACATCAGCGATCCGGATAGCACGGTTTCAAATTGGAAAACGCTGCCGCAAAATTACTTGTTGCTCGGCGATTTGCTGACCAAGCCGCGCACAAGCTATCTCGCCCGCATCCGCAATCCAAATCCGGCCATGCCCGATTATCATGTGCCTTACAGCACTGAAGAATACGAAATACGCAACGGCGTTGGGAAAGGAAACAGTTGATGACTGAAGTCGCTGACAATTTAAAAACGCTCGCGCCGCCGCCGGAATTGAAACGCGCGCCGAACATCATCGGCAATCGTAGGCTCGGCTATTTGACGGACAAACTCACCGCGTTCAACGAAGGTAAAACGCCGCGCTGGTGGATGATCTCGTTTGCGATTTCAGGATTCTTTGCCGCGCTGGTTTTGCCTTCGATGTTGATTTACCAGATTTCCACCGGCGTCGGCGTCTGGGGCAACAACCATCCGGTCATGTGGGGTTGGGACATTATCAACTTCGTCTGGTGGGTCGGCGTCGCGCACGCGGGTACGCTGATTTCGGCGATGCTTTTCCTGACCCGGCAACATTGGCGCACCGCCATTGGCCGCGCGGCGGAAGCGATGACGGTTTTTGCCGTGATGATGGCCGGACTTTATCCGGGTATCCACGTCGGCCGCGCCTGGTTCGATTGGTTCATGTTCCCCGTGCCCACTTACGAGGGAATGTGGCCGCAATTCCGTTCGCCGCTCATGTGGGACGTGTTCGCCGTCAACACGTACCTCATGGTCTCCACGTTGTTCTGGTATATGGGATTGATTCCCGATCTGGCGTTGATGCGCGACCGCTCGAAAACGCGCGTGCGGAAATTTCTTTACGGCTTGTTCGCCCTCGGCTGGACCGGCTCGGCCCGGCACTGGCACAATTACGAAAAGGCCTACACGGTTCTGTCCGGTCTGGCCACGTTGCTCGTGTTCACCGTGAGTTCCATCGTCGGCATGGACTTTGCCACCTCTCAAATCGCCGGTTGGCACGCGACAATTTTCCCCCTCTACTTCGTCGTCGGCGCGGTCTATTGCGGTTTCGGTATGATTTTGGTTTTGCTCATTCCGCTGCGCAAACTGTGTCACCTCGAAGACATCATCACGCCGCGGCACATGGACCGCATCTGCAAACTCACGCTCTTGAGCAGCCTCGCCATCACTTACATTTATTTGATGGAATATTTTATCGCGTGGTATAGCGGCGACCCCTATGAACGCTGGGTGTTCAGTCATCGGCTGCTCGGCACCACTTATTGGTATGGCGGCTGGATCATGCTCGTCATCAATTTTCTCATGGCGCAATTGTTTTGGTTTAAGCGCGTCCGGCAGAATATGAAACTCGTTTTCGTCCTCGCCATTCTCATCATCATCGGCATGTGGTTCGAGCGGTTCACCATCATCGTCGGCTCGCTCTATCAGGATTTTCTGCCCGCAAACTGGGGCTTCTATAAGCAAACCTGGGTGGACATCGGCACTTTTCTCGGCACGCTCGGCGTCTTTTTCACCCTGTATCTTCTCTTCATCCGGTTTTTGCCGATGATTGCCGTTTCCGAGGTCAAAGGCATTACCCCGCAAGCCGATCCGCGTCATCCCCTCGGCGGCGCGAAAGGAGGCAAATCGTGAGCAAAAAACCTTACGGCCTCATCGCTGAATTCGATTCCCCCGGCGCGATTTTGCGCGCGGCGCAGGAAATTCGCGACGTCGGCTACAGCCGCTGGGACGTTTTTTCGCCATTTCCGGTTCACGGTCTCGACAAAGTCATGGGCTTGGGCAACTCCCTCGTCGGCTGGTTCGCGCTCGTCTTCGGCGGCAGCGCGTTCCTCGGAACGATGGGTTTGATCTGGTTCACCAACGCCTTCGATTATCCGCTGATGGTCGGCGGTAAACCGATGTTCAGTGTGCCCATGTCCTTCGTGCCGTCCTACATTCTGCTCGTGCTCGCCTCGGCCATCGGTGCTTTCGTCGGCATGGTCGCCTTGAACCAGTTGCCGCGCCATCACCATCCGCTGTTCAAAATCAAGCGCTTTGAACTCGTTTCGCGCGATAAATTTTTCCTCGCCATCGGCTCGATCGACCCGAAATTTTCTGAAACCGAAACCCGCAGACTGCTCGAGGATATCGGCGGCGCGCACATTCAACTCGTGGAGGACGACGACTGATGCGCTACCTCGGCATCCTCATTTCCTTCGCCTTGATTGGCGCGGCGCTCGGTGCGGCCATCGTCGGCATCGCCGGTTTTCGCGGCGGCATGTCGCGCAAACCGCCCATTGAGGTCTTTTCCGACATGGACCGCCAGTTGAAACTGCGTCCGCAAAAACCAAACGACTTTTTTGCAAACGGCATTAGCTCACAACTGCCGCCGCCCGGCACCATCGCCCGCAGCCAGCCGATTCAAACCGTCAATGGTGCCGTTTATGGTTTTGAGGACGCCCCGGTCAACACCGGACGCATGACCGGCACGACGAATTTTATCGAAACCAATCCCTTGCCTGTGAACGGGATTTTGCTCCGGCGCGGACAGGAGCGATTCGACATTTATTGCGCGCCGTGTCATGGCCGGCTGGGCGACAGCAACGGCATCACCAAAAAACTCGGCGTCATGCCCGCCGTCGCAAACCTGCACGACAAACGCATCGTGGAAATGGCTGACGGCGAAATTTTCAACACCATCAGCAATGGCAAAGGCCTGATGGGCGCGTATGGCCCGGTGGTTCCCACCGTGGATCGCTGGGCGATTATCGCCTACCTGCGCGCATTGCAGTTGAGCTGGCTCGGTTCCACCAATGATTTGACGCCCGCTCAACAAACCGCGCTGAAATGACCATGAGTTCGCACCCCGAAACAACTCATTTGCCGCCGCCGCTGGATTTGTCCGGCTGGCGGAAAGTGCCCGCCGTCTTGATGGTCGTTGGCGGAATCTTGTCCGTAATTGGCGCGGGGGTGAGTCCGGGGGACTTCGGCTACTCCTGGCTGCTCGCGTTCATGTTTTACCTGACGCTCTCACTCGGTGCTTTGCTTTTTGTTTTCATTCACCATTTGAGCAATGCCGGCTGGTCGGTCGCCACCCGTCGCGTTTGTGAACACCTCGGGTCGCTGCTCTTCCCGTGGCTGGCGGTTCTGTTTTTGCCCGTGGGCATTTTTGCGATGAAAATTTATCCGTGGATGTCGCTGGCTCCATCCAATCATCTGGTCGCCGTCAAATGGCCGCTGTTCACCATTCCTGGATTTTGGATCACCTCGGCCATTTTCTTTGGCATCTGGTGGCTCATGACCGCGCGCATCAATTACTGGTCGCTGCGGCAGGACGTGACCGGCGAACCGCTCTGCGCCTATAAAATGCGTTTTCATTCCGGCTGGGGCGTCGTCGTGCTCGCGCTGACCATGGTCTTCGCGCCCGTGCTCTGGATGCAGGCCGTCCAGTTCCAATGGTATTCGGCCATTTACGGTGTCTATTATTTCGCCGACTGCGCCTGGCTCGCGCTCGCAACCCTTTACATTTTGATGATGCTTTTGCAGCGCCAGCGCATCCTCGATCGCGTGCTGCGCGGCAACCAGTTTTATTTCCTCGGCGGGCTGCTGCTGGCGTTCACGCTGTTTCAGGCCTACTCCGAGTTCGCCCAATACTTCGTCGTCTGGAACGCGAATATGCCCGTTGAAACGTTCTGGTATCTCATCCGCGAACACAATTCTTGGTTTTGCGTCAGCATGATTCTAATCTTCGGGCATTTTGTGCTGCCGTTTTTCGTGCTGCTGCCCGTGAGCGTGAAAATGAATTTCAAAATCATGCTGCCCGTTTGCCTCTGGGCCTGGGCCATGACTTTTCTGGATTTAAGTTTCAACATTCTGCCCGCGCTGCATCCGCACAATTATCCGGTCAGATGGATTTGGCTGCAATTCGGCTGCTTCATTTTCATGGGTGGATTTTTGAGCTGGGCCTTCCTCAAAAAATTCCAGAGCCATCCGCCCTATCCGCAACGCGACCCGCACGTGCTCGAAGCGATGGGACTCGCCCATTTTGAACCGGAGGAAATGCCCGATACCTTGCCGTCCAATGGAGGTGGCGAATGAACGGCGAAACGTCAAATCCTAATAGCGCGTCCGGCGCGGCGCTCGGCTTCGTCGCCGCCTGCTTGATTTTCATCGCGCTCGTCGCGTTCGTGAAATTTTCGTTGAAAGTCCCGGCCATTGACGCCGACCGCGCCGCCGAGCGGGCCGCGGATTTGTCGGCCATCCGCGCCGCTGAAACCACCGCGCTCGACCATGCCGGCTGGATTGACCGGCAAAGTGGCCTCGTGCGTTTGCCCATTGAGACTGCCCTCCAGCTCGCCGGGCATGAATGGAAAAATCCCGCGCAAGCCCGTGCCGACTTGATTGCGCGCGAAGAAAAAGCGAGTGCGCCGGTCCCGGTCGCACCCGCAAAACCCGGCTTATTTGAATAAAAATCGTGAACGAAATTTCTCCAGACCCGTTGAGCGCCGCCAAAATTGACGCTTCCTGTCGCGTGCCGTTGCTCGCGCTCTTCGGCGGCGCGGCCTTGTGGCTCGTGGTCGGCCTGCTGCTGGCGTTGATTGCCTCGCTCAGTTTTCACATGCCGGAAAAATTCGGAAATTGCCCGCTGCTCACTTATGGGCGCGTCCAGCCCGCCGCCAACGACGCGATTCTCTACGGCTTTGCGATTCCCGCCGCCCTGGGTGTCATACTCTGGATTTTCGCGCGTTTGAGCCGGACGGAGCTCGTCCTGCCGCTCGTGCCTGTCGTCGCCGCGAATCTCTGGCATTTCGGCGTGTTCGTCGGCCTCGTCGGCATTTTGATCGGTGATAGCACCGGCTTCGCGTGGCTCGAATTTCCGCGCGGCGGCTCGGTTTTATTGTTCGCCGCGTTTCTGCTCATCGCTATTTCTGCCTTCGCCACTTTCGGTCAACGAAAAGAACGCGAACCGTGTCCGTCACATTGGTTTCTGCTCGCCGCGCTGCTTTGGTTTCCGTGGATTTATTCAACCGCAAACCTTTTCCTTGTCGCCTGGCCGGTTCGCGGCGTGGCGCAGGCCGTCATCGGCTGGTGGTTCGCGGACAATCTGATTTTCGTCTGGCTCGCCCTCGTTGGCATCGGCACGGCCTTTTATTTCCTGCCGAAGTTTGCCGGACGCCCGTTGCAAACCCATTACTTCGCGCTGTTTGCGTTCTGCACGTTGATTCTTTTCTCCACTTGGTGCGGCATTCCGCAAGGCGCGCCCGTGCCTGCATGGTTTCCGTCGTTAAGCTCAACCGCTTCCGTGCTGACCATCATTCCGCTCATTGCCATCGCCATCATCCTGGTCAAAACCGTTTGCGGCGCGAACGTCTCCTGCAAAGGCGGGCCGTTCTGTTATATCAAATTTGGCATGACGGCCTTCATCCTGTCCGGCTTGATGCTCATCGTGTCGGCGTGTCCGCGAATTAGTCGCGTGACGGAATTCACCTGGTTCGGCCCGGCTCAAACTCAACTGCAGATTTTCGGCTTCTTCGCGATTGTCATCTTCGGCGCGATTTACGATCTGCTCCCGCGTGTTATGGGCTTTGATTTGCCGTTCCCCAAACTGGTTCGCGTACAGCACTGGCTGTTCATGCTCGGCGTCGCGCTTTTGGTTTTGCCGTTGGCAATCGGCGGCGTTGTGCAGGGATTCGGAAATTACAATCTCGAATCGTCGCTGCCGTTTCTGCGTGTCAGCACCACCGGCCTGTTGTTCCTGCTGCTCGGTAGCCTGTTGTTTGCCGCGAACATTTTTGCCATGACGTTCAAATGGAAACTCGCGCTGCTCAAGACGGTCATCGCCGCCGTGAAGGCGCCGCTGGAAACCGTGGAGGTGAAATCTTGAACAACGGGTTTCAGGTTTTTATTGTGGCCTTCATCGCCTTGGGCGCTTCGTGGTGCGGCTTCGTCCTCGCGCCGGAGTTGCAACTCGGCACCGAAAAACAGACCACCGTCCTCAATTCGTCCGATACCTATCCGGTCCAACGCACCGGTGATGCAACGCTCGGCTTGCAGGTTTATCGCGCCAGCGGCTGCGCCGCCTGCCATACGGAACAGGTTCAACAGGAAGGCGTCGCTTGTGAAGTTGATTTGACCAGTGCCGGCAAAAACTCGAATTCCGTTTTCAGCATCACAGGCAATTTGAATAAAATGGGCGGGCTTACCAAGGAGGAAGCTGACGCTCTCTCCGGAAAAATTACTGCCGCCGGTGGCAAGGTTGAAATTCACATCATCCCCACCGGCGCGGACATCGCCCGCGGCTGGGGTTTGCGCCGCAGCATCGCCGGGGATTTTCTTTACGATTATCCCGTGCAACTCGGCAGTGTCCGGGTTGGCCCGGATTTGGCGGACGTCGGCGCGCGTTTGCCGGACGCCAACTGGCAGTTGCTCCATCTTTACGCCCCGCAAAGCGTCGTGAAAAATTCGATGATGCCGCCGTTCCGTTTCCTTTTTGAAACCCGCAAAATCGGCGACGCGCCTTCGCCGGATGCTTTGAATTTGCCGGAGGAATTGGCGCCGCCCGCCGGCTTCGAAGTCGTGCCGACGGATGAAGCGAAAGAACTCGTGGCCTATTTGTTGAGCCTGCATGCAGACGTGCCGCTATATGAAGCGCCGTTCACGCCGCCTTCGCCGCCTGCCACTGCCAAACCATGAGCGACGAAACCCAATCCCATTCCACGCCGCCTGACGCCGGACCGGCGCCGGAGCGTTCGCCTTTGCCCATGTGGATTCTCATGCTGACGCTGACGTTGTTGTATCTCGGCGCGGTTTATTTCGACCATCACGGTGGTTGGTTTGACGCACAGGTTTATGCGCCCTATACCTCCCCCGAGGAATTGGATGCCTATCAGCCAAAATCAGGCGCAGCCGCGATGATGTCGCGCGGCAAACAGGTTTTCGAGCAGGTCTGCGGTATATGCCACGGCAACGACGGCCTCGGCAAACCCGGCCAGGCGCCGCCGCTCGCCGGCTCGGAATGGGTCAACGCAAAAGGCATCCAGCGGCTCGCGCACATTCCGCTCACCGGGCTTACCGGCGATGTTCAAGTCGAAGGCAAGGATTGGAATATGTCCATGGCGCCGATGGGTGCGGCTTTGTCCGACTCCGATCTCGCCGCCGTATTGAGTTACGTTCGCGGTTCCTGGGGTAATAAGGGCGGCCAGGTGACTCCTGACGATGTAAAAGCCGTTCGCGCCAAGCTTGGAACGCATCCGCTGCCGATGAGTGGTGCCCAGATGATGAAAATGCCGGAATAAGGTTGAAATGGGTTGAACTAGCTTGGTAATCAACTACTTAAGGATGGATTTGGCCGTGTGCGCTTTTGTCTTCGTAAGTCCTTGATTTTCCGCATATTTCGGCATATTTCGGCATATTTCAATCTGTTCAATCGCCCACCGCGCATGTTCCGCAATCAGCGCCTCCGAATCAGTCGCGGCTTTCTGTAAATGGGGCAGGGCGGATTCATCGCCGACATTGCCCAGCGCGACGCAGACATTACGCAACAATCCGCGCCGTTTGGTCCGCAAAATCGGCGTGCCGGCGAAACGTGATTTGAATTTTTTTTCGTCCAAATGCAGGAGCTCAATCAAATCCGGCTGTTCCAAATCCGCCCGCGCGTGTGACTTCATCAATTTTCCCTCGCGCGCAAAACGATTCCACGGACAAACCGCGAGACAATCGTCGCAGCCGTAAATGCGATTACCGATGGCTTTGCGAAATTCGATTGGAATTGAACCTTTCAGTTCGATGGTGAGATAAGAAATACATTTGCGCGCATCCAATTGGAACGGCGCCGGAATGGCATTCGTCGGACAGGCCGAAATGCAACGCGTGCAACTGCCGCAGTGGTTTTTCCCCGGTGCGTCCGGTTCAAATTCGAGTGTCGTGATGATTTCGGAAAGAAAAATCCAGTTGCCCAGTTTCCGACTTATCAAATTGGTGTGTTTGCCGACGAAACCGATTCCCGCGCGCTGCGCGAAATCGCGTTCCAGGAGCGGCCCGGTGTCCACATACCACAGCGAACGGGTTCCGTCGCCGCCGAGTTGGTTCACAAATCCGGCCAGTTGTTTTAGCCGCACGCCGAGAACTTCGTGGTAATCGTCGAAGCGCGCGTAGCGGGCAAACAGGCCGGTTGAGAGTTGAGAGCCGGGAATTGACGGACGAGAATCGGCGGGTTGAGCGTAACTCGCCGCCAGCGCGATGACGCTTTTCGCGCCGGACAAAACCTTTTGCGGGTCAACGCGCTTCGGCGCGTTGCGTTCGAGCCAGGTCATTTCGCCGTGTTGTTTTTCGGCGAGCCAGTTTTGAAATTGGTCCGCGCCGTTTGGCGGAGCGGCGGAAGTAAAACGGCAATCGTCGAAGCCCAGTTCCAACGCCCGCTGTTGTATTTTATCCTTCATCACCGACCCGGCATTGCCAGACGAAACTGATGGACGATCTGCTGGGTGACTTCGCGCACCGAGCGCAATTCGGTGTTCAGCAGCACATCGGCCTGACGATAAAACGGTTCGCGCGCGGCAAGCAGTTCGTGGATTTTTTTTTGCGGATCGGCGTCGTGCAGCAACGGACGATGACTTTGGTTGCGCACGCGCTCCCAGATTGTTTCCGGCGAAGCCCAAAGGCAAACGACCAGCGCGTGGGTTTTGAGGCCGGCGAGATTCACCGGGTTTGTCGGCAGGCCGCCGCCGGTGGCAACAACCGTTTTCACGCGAGAGGCCAGTTCCGCGACCACATTTTGTTCCAACGCGCGAAACGCCGGTTCACCGTCCGTTTTGAAAATGTCGGCAATCGTCCGGCCGGTGTGCATCTGGATCAGTTCATCGGTGTCGAGATAATCGAAATGCAACTGCTCGGCAATCATCCGGCCCACGGACGTTTTGCCCGTGCCCATGAAACCGATGAGCGCGAGATTGACGATGCGGCGGTTACTGTGCATGGCAACAAAGTGGCACAGACTTCCCGTCTGTGAAATCCAAAACACAGGCCGGGATTGTGTGTGAATAAAACTCAAAAGGAGCATTCCGACGAAGAAAAATTAACCGCCAAGAACGCTAAGGCGCCTGACGGCGCGGGGGAATGGGGGATAAGGTCCAGGGAAATAGGGAACAAAAAAAGAGCGGGCATGTGGCGGTCCTTGCGGACGGGCATCGTGACGCTGCACCCAAATATAAAAAACCACGGATGGACACGGTCTGCAAACCCGATTCAGAACGTGCCAAAAATAGCAAAAAGCATTGTAAAATAAAGCCAAATTCGTCATTGATTGCCACTAACTTGTTCACTACTCGCCAGCCATTTCACTGGCATTTTCACTGACAGTTTGACTGACAGTGAGTTTTCCCAACAGTGGACATTGCTCGACTGAATGTGATTCTTCCCAAATTCGGTTTAGGCTTTGTTGCAGACACGAGTGGGTATCTGTTTAAGGATGGACAAAACCGGAACCAAAACTAACATGAATCC
>JBEKBA010000024.1:0-38891 GCA_050015635.1 Verrucomicrobiota bacterium | reverse complement strand
AAGCAGTCAAGCGAGCCATTCGCCGGGCAAAAATCCGCGTTCCACAGCGATCAGTGATGGGTTTTACCATGAAGAAAAATGGTTCGGATAAAAAACACCCGTTTTGCATCAGTCTGCTAATGGATAAAACGCCGGGATTGTTTCTCCAGTCGCTCGTGCCATGAACACGGTGCGCGGATTCATACCCTGCACCTTTCGCCAATTCTCGTATTCGGAAGATACCAAAATCTCCCGTTAGTCTCAACTGATTTATGAGCCCGTATCAGGCATGGGCGAAATTCGTCTCCGTAAACTTGCCGGCCATTTTGAACACAAGCTGCCATTTGGGATTGCCATGAACATGTTAACGAGGGGTGATTGCGATTACTGACAACGGCAAATTTTGTAATTGTTGCCCGGTATGGGAATGTTAAACTGCGACAGTCAATTGTGAAAAAAATTGCCATTATTCTGGTTGTTTTGATTCTGATTGCGGTGGCGGGTGCCAGTTACAATCGCCTCGTCAGACTTTCGCAGGCCGCCGACAGCCAATGGGCGCAGGTGCAAAACGTCTATCAACGCCGGGCGGATCTCATCCCCAATCTCGTCGCCACCGTTTCCGGCGCGGCCAATTTCGAGAAATCCACGCTCACGGAAATCACCGCGGCGCGGGCGTCGGTGGGACAGGTGAAGATTGACCCCAACACTGCGCCGACCGATCCCGCCAAACTCGCCGCGTTCGATCAGGCCCAAGGCCAGCTTTCGTCGGCCTTGTCCCGTTTGCTGGTCGTGGTGGAGCGGTATCCGGATTTGACGGCGACGGAGAACTTCCGCGATTTACAGGCGCAACTGGAGGGCACGGAAAACCGCATCAGCGTCGAACGCCGGGATTTCAACCTGGCGGTCCAGAATTACGACACGGCCATCAAATCGTTTCCGGCGGTGTTCTACGCCGGCATCTTCGGTTTTCACGAAAAACCTTATTTGGCCGCCACTGCCGGCGCCGAAACGCCGCCCAAGGTCCAGTTCGATTTCAACCAACCGGCGGCAACCAATCCCTAAACTGTGCGCCGCTGCTGCGCCATTCTGATTTTGCTTTTCAGTTTCCCGCTCCTGGCGGATGAAGTCATTCCGCCCCCGCCGACGGCCTATTTCAACGACTACGCCCATGTCGTCTCCGCCGCCACCGCGGCGCAGTTGAACCAGACCCTCGAAGATTTCGAGCGCCAAAGCTCCGACCAAATCCTGGTGGCCATTTTCCCGAAGATGCTCTCGGACTCTTCTATTGAAGATTACACCGTGCGCGTGGCCCGATCGTGGCAGGTGGGACAAAAGGACAAAAACAACGGGGCGGTGCTTTTCGTCTTCGTTCAGGACCATACCATGTTTCTGGAGGTCGGCTACGGATTGGAGGGCGTTCTGCCCGACGCACTTTGCAAACGGATAATTGACGAGCAAATCTCCCCGCGCTTCAAAGCCGGCGATTTCGACGGCGGCCTGACCGCCGGTGTGCAGTCCATCATCGCTGCGACCAAAGGTGAATACAAAGGAAACGGAACGACGGTGGCAGATGGTCAGAACTCGGACGGATCAAGCTCACCCATCTTTGACATTGGGTTTATCGTGCTGATCGTATTTTTTATAGTTTTTGCCCGGGGTTCGGGAATGTTTTTACCCTGGTTGTTATTCAGCAGCAGCGGCTTAAGCCGCGGTTGGGGTGGCGGTGGTTTTTCCGGTGGTGGCGGCTTCTCTGGAGGCGGTGGATTTTCCGGAGGCGGCGGCAGCTTTGGCGGCGGCGGCGCGGGAGGGAGATGGTAATTTATGCATCCGCGAACCTTCGCCAAACATCTGCACCACGACAAAATTGTCGAGGCGATTCGTGATGCCGAACACAAGACCACCGGAGAAATCCGGGTGAGCATCAGCAATAAACACATTGACGACCCCGTAGCCGCGGCGCAGGCGGAATTCCTGCGTTTGGGCATGAATAAATCTCCCGAGCGGAACGGCGTGCTGATTTTTGTAGCTCCTCGCGCGCGTAATTTTGCCGTTATTGGTGATGAAGGCGTTCATGCGAAGTGCGGGGATGAATTCTGGCGGAAGCTGGCGGACGCCATGGCTGGCCACTTTCAAAAATCTGAATTCATGCCCGGCATCATCCACGGTGTGCAAAAGGCCGGCGACCTGCTGGCGGAACATTTCCCGCGTCAACATTGAAAACGCAAGGCTTTGAGATTTCAATTGGGAAAACCAATGCTGAACGCTGAACATGTCAATCGTCGGGAGACGGCGCATAGACTGGCGCGCCGGGCTTTGTTCAGTTTCATCGTCACGTTCATCCTGTCGCGGATTTGTGTGTTCCTCATCATGTCGGATGAGATGCCGAATCTTTACTTTTTCCTGCACGGCACTCACGTTCATCATCTGAATTACGGCATTTTTCTGATGTCGGTGGTGTGCGGCTACAGCGTGTTCCGGCGGCCAACCGGCCGGGCGGCGGAAATCACCGCCTTGTTGTATGGCGTGGCGATGGGTCTGACGTTCGACGAATTCGGGATGTGGCTGCATCTGGGCGGCAGTTACTGGCAACGGGCGAGCGTGGATGCGGTGATCGTGGTGGCGGCGTTGTTCGGGCTGGTGGCTTTCGCTCGCACGTTGAACCATTTTGAAAAGCGCCATTTTTGGGCGTTCATCGTTTTACTGCTGGTGCTGGCGGGTTTCGGAGTGGTTTTATACACGGCAGGCACTCACTTGGGGAACATTGTGGGACCCAGACTGCACGATTTGGAAGCGGCTTCTTCGCCTTAAACCAAAAACGCTTTTTTTCCATTCGTAAGTCCTTGATTACCCGCCGTTACCCGCCGTCATTCATCCTTTTCAACAAGACTTGCCCCGCGCGACTCGCACGGCTTACCCTACTGACAATGCGGTTGCTTGACCGATATTTATTCCGTGAATTGCTTACGCCGCTGGCGTATTGCCTTGGCGGTTTTCTAATTTTCTGGATTGCCTACGATCTGTTCGACGAACTGGAGGAAATGCAGGAACGGAAACTGCATTTGCACGATGTCCTCGAGTATGCACTCGCGATGACACCGGAATTTTTGGTGACGATTTTGCCGGTCGCGCTGCTGCTGGCGTTGCTCTACACGCTCACGAATCATGCGCGTCACAACGAAATCACCGCCATGCGCGCGGCGGGCGTGAGTTTGTGGCGCATCTGCGCGCCGTATTTTATCATTGGCCTTGTGGCGAGCGGCGCGCTATTCGGGTTGAACGAGTGGTGCGTGCCGCGCAGCGTTAATTGGTCGTGGCAGATTAAAACGCGCTATGTTCACAAACCGGACGATCCCGACGTGAAAAGTGATTTCCGCAATTTCGGCTTCACCAACGCGCGCGCCCATCGCACCTGGCTCGTCGGCGAATACCGCAAAAATACCACTGAAATGCTGAAACCGCAGGTGGACTGGAGTTCATCCGACGGCTCGAGCCGCCGCCTGTATGCCGACCACGCGGTTCACACCAATGGCATGTGGACTTTTTTTAACGTGGTGGAATACTCGCAGGCTGGCGTGAGCGCGCCGTTGCTGCCGTCATGGCAAACCAACGTGCTGGCGATGCCGCAATTCGACGAGACACCGCAGGAAATCCAAAGCGAAATCAAGATCAGCAGCTACCAAAATTTCCATAATCGCAAAGCGGACATTCCGCTTGCGGACATTTTTGCCTACTTGCGGTTGCACCCGGATTTATCGCGGGCGGATTCCAGTTGGCTGTTCACGAAATTTTACGGACGGCTGGCCGCGCCATGGACCTGTCTGGTCGTGGTGCTCATCGCGATTCCCTTTGGCGCGGCGTCGGGGCGGAGAAATCTTTTCTTCGGCGTCGCTGGCAGCATTTTCATTTGTTTCACTTTTTTCGTGCTGCAACAAGTCAGCCTTGCGCTTGGTTCCGGCGGTTATTTGCCCGCGTGGTTGGCGGCGTGGCTGCCGAATTTTATTTTTGGCGCTGCAGGTTTGGCACTAATGGCGCGCGTGCGATGAATTTAAATTGAGATTGTGAATGATGAACTTTCAAAATTGATGTTGCGTTTCGAGCGGTTGCAATTGCTTTATCAGGTGAGCAATGTCATCCACTCCACGCTCGAAGCGCAGGAGGCGCTGCAATTGATTGTGAGCGAGGCGGTGCGGCTCATGCGCGCGTCGAGCGGCTCGGTGGTTTTAATCAATCCAACGTCAGGTTTTCTGGAAATTTCCGCATCGCAAAACCTGCCGGGCGCGGCACGTCGGCTGAAATTACGTGCCGGCGAAGGCATCACCGGCTGGGTCGCGCGCTACGGGAAACCCGTGCGGATTGGGGATGTAACCAGTGACCCGCGCTACGTAGCGGCGCGCCGAGGCGTGCGGTCGGAACTGGCTGTGCCGCTTGAGGTGAACGGCGAAACGCGGGGGGTTTTGAACGTCGATTCGGATCGCGAGGATGCCTTCAGCGCGGATGACCAGGACTTGCTTGAACAGCTCGCCGTGCAAGCGGCCAAAGTGATTCACAACACCTGGCTTTATGAACAATTGCGGTTGAAAGTGCATTTGTTCGAATCCCTCGCGAGTGTGAGCCGGACGATCAATTCCACATTGAATCTGGATGAAGCGTTGCGCGTCATAACGCGCGAGGCGTGTGAACTGATGCATGCGCGGATGTGCTCGCTGATGATGCTTGACGAAAGCCGCGAATGGCTCGATCTGCGCGCGAGCTACGGCGCGGGCGAGGCCTACATCAACAAGCCGCGCTTGAACGTCGGTGAAAGTCTGTTGGGCGTGGTTGCCCGCCGCAAAAAACCGATGCAAGTGGCCAATGTGCAGGCATCAAGCCGTTATCAAAATGTCGAGGTTGCACGTCGCGAGGGGTTGATTTCGCTGTTGAGCGTGCCGTTGCTTTTCGGCGGCCAGGCGATTGGCGCGCTCAATGTTTATACGGGACGGCCTTACAATTTTTCCAACGAGGAAATCCGCATCCTGAGCGCGCTGGCGGAACTATCCGCGATTGCAATTGAAAAGGCGCGTCTCTACGAACGCATCGTGGACGTGGAGGAACAAATGCGGCAGAACGAAAAACTTTCGGCGCTGGGTCTGCTCGCCGCCGAAGTTGCGCACGAAATTCGCAACCCGCTCACGGTGATGAAGCTGCTTTATCACTCGCTGGATTTAAAATTTCCCGCTAACGACCCGCGCGCGAAGGACGCTAGAATTATTGACGCAAAAATAGAGCACCTGAACAAAATCGTGGAGCAGATTCTCGATTTTGCGCGCACGACCGAACCCAAACTCGCGCTGGTGAATTTGAACGAACTGATTGACGAACTTGGATTGCTCGTCCGTCACAAGCTGGCGAATCAAAACGTCCGGCTCATCCGTGACTTGCAATCGGATCTGCCTGCCGTAATGGGCGATGCGCCGCAACTTGAGCAAGCCTTTTTGAATTTGATTCTTAACGCCGCCGAAGCTATGCCGGACGGCGGTACGCTCACCATCAAGTCGCGGGAAATCCGCCTGCCGCGCGCAAGTCCGCACGCAACACACGTCACCGTCGAATTCAAGGATACCGGCAAAGGGATGAGCGAAGAGTTGCAACGCCGCGCGTTCACTGCGGTTTTGGCAACGACGAAAGCCAAAGGAACAGGACTCGGCCTGGCCATTGTTGGCCGCATCATTGAAACGCACCGTGGCACACTCCAAATTAAATCCCGCCTTGGACACAACACGACCATCCGTGTCATGCTGCCGGCAAATTAAAATTTCACCACGCCTTCTGCCAGACGTTCCACTGGAAAATTCACCGCTTAGCGTTGCGCAGGAGATTTGAAGAAGCATCCTTTGCGTTTCTTTTCTTGCCAGACATTCGCGTAGCGTTTATTCCGAACCCTCTAGGATAAATTTATGAATTACACGAAACTGCAATGGTGGGAACGTTTTCAAAAATACTATGCCGAATTCCCCAAAATCGACCTGGCGATTGATTTGAGCCGTATGAACGTGGACGACGAATTTTTCGCAAAAATGGAGCCATGCATTCAAAAGGCGCTCGCGGCCATGGATAAACTAGAAGCCGGTGGCATCGCCAATCCTGACGAAAATCGCATGGTTGGACATTATTGGCTGCGAAATCCGGCACTTGCGCCCACACCGGAAATCGGCAATGAAATCATGCAAACCATCGCGCAAATCAAGGAATTTGCCGCTAAAATTCACAGCGGCGAAATTCATGGCGCGGGCGGTTCATTCAAAAATTATCTTCTGATTGGAATTGGCGGTTCCGCACTAGGGCCACAATTCGTTGCAAACGCTCTTGGTGATCCACGCACGGACAAACTCAAGCCGCACTTTTTTGATAACACCGATCCCGACGGAATGGATCGCGTTCTCGCTACGATTGGTCCCAATTTGAACAAAACACTCTGCATCGTCATTTCCAAATCCGGCGGCACCAAGGAAACACGAAACGGAATGTTGGTTGCCGAGGCCGCGTATAAGCAAGCAGGATTAAATTTCGGAAATCACGCCATGGCTGTCACAATGCAAGGGAGCGAACTCGATAAATTCGTTGTAAAAAATAGATGGGTCATTCAATTTCCGATGTGGGATTGGGTCGGTGGCCGAACGAGTGAATTGTCAGCCGTCGGAATATTACCTGCTGCACTTCAAGGATTTGACATAAGCGCAATGTTGTTTGGCGCAAGCGAATGTGATAAAGTTACAAGGAATAAAATCACAAAGGAAAATCCAGCTTGCCAGCTTGCTCTGGCTTGGTTTGAATCCGGTAACGGTAAAGGAACAAAAAATATGGTTGTTTTACCATACAAAGACCGATTGGAGCTGTTTTCAAAGTATCTTCAGCAGCTCGTCATGGAATCGCTCGGCAAAGAACAGGATTTCAATCACAATCTTGTCAATCAGGGAATCACAGTTCTTGGAAACAAGGGTGCAACCGATCAACATTCCTACGTTCAGCAGTTGAGAGATGGGTTAAATGATTTCTTTGTAACTTTCATTGAAGTTTTGGACGATTGTAACACTTCAAACATTGCTGTAGAACCAAACATAACTTCTGGTGATTTTCTTGAAGGATTCTATTTAGGTACAAGGCAGGCGTTGGGAGATAAAAATCGAGAATCTGTAACGATAACAATCAAAAAATTGTCGCCTTTTTCAGTTGGAATGTTGATTGCATTATTCGAGCGTGCGGTTGGACTTTACGCATCACTCGTCAACATTAACGCCTATCATCAGCCGGGGGTTGAAGCTGGCAAAAAGGCCGCCGCAAACATTATTGAGCTACAAGTAAAAATTTTGGCATTTCTATCACAAAACCCCAAGCAATCATTCATGATTGGTGATATTGCAAAGGCGATTGAATCAACTGACGAGATTGAATATGTTTTCAAAATTTGCGAACACTTGTCAGCCAACTCAAATCACAGGGTTCAAAAAATCACGGGCAAAACAACTTTAAGTTCCAAGTATACTTTAATTTGACGATTTATGTATGTATATACTAAGCAATACGACGTTATTGTCGTTGGTGCCGGCCACGCCGGGATTGAAGCCGCTCTCGCTTCAGCACGAATGGGTTGCCAGACACTTTTGCTGACGATGAACGCGGATTCCATCGGACAAATGTCCTGCAATCCGGCAATTGGTGGCCAGGCTAAAGGACACTTGGTTCGAGAAATTGATGCGATGGGCGGTGAAATGGGCAAGGCAGCCGATATGACTGGGCTGCAATTTCGGATGTTAAACACAAAAAAAGGCCCGGCAGTTTGGTCTCCGCGCGCGCAATGCGACAAGAAGGCTTACCAATTCAGGCTTAAATTGATATGCGAATCTGAATCTAACATTGATGTTAAACAAGGGCAGTCAGTAAAAATTCTTCACAAAAATGGCGTCGCTTTTGGCGTCGATACTACTTTGGAAGTTCAATACATGGGCAAATGCATTGTCATCACCACTGGAACCTTTCTGCGCGGCCTGATGCATGTCGGATCTAATCAACAAATTGGTGGACGTGCTGGAGACGCTGCAGCAATTGGCCTCTCATCCTCGCTCAAGGAACTCGGATTGGAACTCGGACGACTTAAGACGGGCACTCCGCCGCGTTTGCTATCTCGTTCTATTGATTTCTCAAAGACCGAAATTCAGCAAGGAGATGAGCCAATTTCCTATTTTAGCTACTGGAAGGATGATTTGTTCCACATGGAACAAAATCGAAGGCTATTCGCTGGGGCAGGCAAATCGAACGGAAAATATCCAAACGGTTCTGTGCTGGACAAAATTAACGGACAATTACCCTGCCATATCACTTTTACTACTATGGATACAGCTAATTTGATTCGTGCTAATCTGCACAAATCACCAATGTATTCAGGTGTAATAAAAGGAATTGGGCCTAGATATTGTCCTTCAATTGAAGATAAAATTGTAAAATTTTCAGAAAAGGAACGGCATCAAATTTTCCTTGAGCCGGAAGGAATCGAAACAGACGAAATTTACGTCAATGGTTTCTCAACCAGCTTGCCTTTTGAGGTTCAGGTGGATTTGGTTCGGACGATCATAGGGTGCGAAAACGCCGAAATCATGCGCCCAGCCTATGCGGTTGAATATGATTTTTCATTTCCGACCCAATTACAACCGTCGCTCGAAACAAAAGTTTGCAAGAATCTTTTTTTAGCAGGACAAATCAATGGCACCTCTGGCTACGAAGAAGCAGCTGCACAGGGGCTGATGGCTGGTATTAATGCGGCGCGGCAAGTTAAAAAACTTGATCCAATTGTCCTCCGACGTGATCAAGCATATATCGGCGTCTTGATTGATGACTTGATTACAAAAGGCACAACCGAGCCTTACAGAATGTTTACTTCCCGTGCTGAATATCGGCTGATGCTCCGCCAAGACAATGCTGACATGAGGCTCTCAGAAATTGGCCATCAAATCGGGCTGTTGCCGGAGAGAAACTATCAAAAATTCAGTGCCAAAAAAAAATCTGTAGAAAATGAAATAAATCGTTTGCATTCAAATTATTATGTTTCAGATCCTTTGGCAAAGATTCTCTGCCGCTCTGAGGTTTCATACAAGGATTTGCCAAATCGGAATGGTTCTTTGCCGGATGATGTGGTTCAGCAAGTCGAAATCGCGGTGAAATACGCCGGATATATTGAGCGGCAGGAAGTTGAAGTTGAGAAATTCAAAAATTTGGAGTATAAAACCATTCCTAGCGGATTTGATTTTTCAACTGTTCCCAGCCTGCGACTGGAAGCGCGGCAGAAGTTTTCTAAAATTCGCCCGGCGACGATCGGGCAGGCGGCTCGCATTTCGGGCGTATCACCCGCTGACATTAGCATTCTCATCGTTTGGTTGAAGCGTTCGGCTGGCGCGAATGAATGCAGTGATTCTGCAAATGAAACAGAAATCTGTGATTCTTGTAAATCGGAACTGGAAGTTTGAATTTGGTTTGGCTGTATGTCATAGAAAAATTGCGCGCGCAGCTTTATCAAGCTACGTTTTGCGCGTGCCGGATAATTTTACCAAGCTTAAAACCGCGCCGCTGTGGCTGTTCGTACGCGTCAACGTGATTCAAAGCTGGCGGAAACTTTTGGCCACGCGCGAGCAATCACGCTTGCTGACGAGTCTTATCGGGTCTTTCATCGTCGGTTATCTCGTTCTGTCGTTTTGTTTGTTTTACGACGGACTGCGGTTCGTCGCGAAATTTCCAGGCTTGGGCGCGGTGCTGACGGAACGGCTGATGTATGTGCTGTTCGCCTTTTTGTTCGGGCTGCTGCTTTTGAGTAATCTAGTCATTAGCTACACTAATCTGTTTCGCAACCGCGAAACTGCGTTTCTACTCACCCTGCCGGTTTCAACGCAAACCATTTTTCGCTGGAAATTCATCGAATCCACGTTGCTTGCGTCGTGGGCGTTTTTATTTTTGATTGCGCCATTGCTCGCGGCGTTCGGTCTGGTGCGGGGCGTGCCGTGGCATTTTTATTTCGTGACGTTATTTTTAATTGCACTGTTCATTGTGTTACCGGGCGTCTTGGGGGCGGGGTTGGCGATTTTGATCGGCAGATTTTTGGATCGGCGCAATTTCCAGATTGCCATTGCGTGGATTGCACTTGCGCTGCTCGCGTTTGCGGCTTTTTGGTGGAAGACGCAAGCCGTTGATAACGAACTCCTCGATAATCGCACGTTGGAAGCGCTCGACCAACTGCTCGCAAAAACGCGGTTCACGATGTTTCCGTTTCTGCCGAGCTACTGGCTGTCATCGTCCGTGTTGCAATGGGCAGAAGGGGTCTTGCGCGGCTCGGCGTTTTTCGCAGCGGTGCTTTTAAGCAACACGCTTTTCTTCGGCAGTTTGGCGTTCACGAAATTTGGCAATATTTTTTACGACACGGCGTCGGCAGTGCAAAGCCGCGCGGGCGGCAATTTCAAAGTAAACTTTTTCTGCACCCCAAAAAATCGGCAATACTCTGTCGGTCTACTCGAAAAAGTTTTCGGTAAATTTTTCTGGTTCAACCGCGACACCCGAGCGCTGGCGGTCAAAGACATCCGCATATTCTGGCGCGACACAACGCAATGGGGACAGTCCATGTTTTTCTTTGGATTGATCGGTATATACATCATTAGCCTGCGAAATTTCACGCACGAACTGACCAGTCCATTCTGGGTCAATCTCGTCGGTTTCGGAAATCTCGTCGCGTGCTCGCTTAATTTGGCGACGCTCACGACACGATTTGTTTTTCCACAATTTTCACTCGAAGGCCAGCGGCTTTGGATCGTTGGCATGTCGCCGATGGGTTTGGCACGCGTCGTCAAAGTGAAATACTGGCTGGCGAGCTTTGCCTCGCTTCTGGCCACGTTGAGCCTCATCACACTCTCGTGCTGGCTGCTGAAAATGACGTGGGATCACCTCGTTTTTTTTGGCGCGGTCGTCACCGTAATGACCTTCGCACTTAACGGTCTCGCCGTCGGCCTCGGCGTTTTGTATCCGAATCTGAAAGAGGCGAACCCGGGCAAGATCGTCAGCGGCTTCGGTGGCACGCTTTGCCTCGTGTTGAGTTCGCTTTACATTCTTGCGTCCACCACGGTGCTGGTTCTTGGAACAATTAGCCTGCGCGCGCATCCAAGCTGGACGATTGAAAGTATAATTGCCTTTGTGTTGCTGTCGTTTGTAATTGGCTGGCTGCCGCTGAAATTTGGATTGCAGCAACTGAAAAATTTTGAGGCGTAAATCAAAATTATTTGTGAACAAGCTTTTCCAGCACTTCAAATAATTCCCTGGTGGCTAAATGTTTTTGCGTCCCGTGCGTCACCAAACCAAAACCGTTGCCATAAGCCGGACCGTTCGCCACGCACGCATCAGTTGAATAATCTTTAATTTGCCGTTCGGCGACGCGAATTGCGTCCGCCCGCTTGCCTTCGGCTTCAAATTTCCAGCCGACAATTTTTGTTTTTGGAAACCAACCGCGCAGTTTCGCGATGATTTTTGGCGTCGGCACAAGTTCGGCGAGCAATGTGCCTTCACGCGCGGAAAATTTCTTGGATTTAATTTTCGTCAATTCTCCGCTGGACGAACGCAATAGAATTTTCCCAAAGGCAAAATCGCTCACCGCTGCCGCGTGAAAGATGGCGTCCACAGATTTCGCCGATGATGCAGATAGGCTTTTTAGTTTTTTCCGCAAATCCGCCGTTGTCGTAAAGGTTTCCACACGCTGTGCTTTGCATTCACCGCAATATGTCGCCTGTGCGCCGATGAACAGTGTAACGCGATGGCCGCGCGCGACGAGAAAATTGGCGAGTTCCGTGCCGAGTCGGCCCGTGGAAAAATTCGTGAGTCGGCGCACGTCGTCCACCGGCTCGTAAGTTGGCCCGGCTGTCACAATGCAATTCACACCGCAACATTAGCCGTAAAGAGCCACTAAGGCACAAAAAATTCTTTGTGGATTTTGCGCCATTTTGCGGCTATAAAATTGTTTTCCTTTCTTTTCGTGGCAGGATTTCGCGCGTGAACAAAATTGTGGGCATTGATTTGGGTACCACGAATTCGCTCGTCGCCACGGTAGATTCGGGCATTCCGTTCGTGATTGCGGATTCAAACGGCCAGCGGCTGACGCCGTCTGTCGTGCATTTTTCGGCGGCGGGTTCAGAAGCAGTTGTTGGACAAGAGGCTAATCGCGTCCGCGTTCTCAAACCGGCGGAAACGGTCTATTCGGTCAAACGCTTCATCGGCCGACGCGGCACGGACATTTCGCAGGAGGGAATGCTCGTGACATATCCGGTCAAAGGCGACAACGCCGGCGCAATCACAATTCCGATTCACGGTCGCAACTTCACGCCGGAAGAAATCTCCGCCGAGGTTTTGAAAAAACTCAAGCGCGGCGCCGAAAATTATTTTGGAGAACCCGTCACGCGCGCGGTCATCACTGTGCCGGCTTATTTCAATGACGCCCAACGCAACGCGACAAAGCGGGCGGGGGAACTGGCCGGTTTCACTATCGAACGCATTGTGAATGAACCAACTGCCGCCGCGCTCGCGTATGGTTTGAACAAACTAAAAGAAAAATCGAAAATCGCCGTTTACGATTTGGGCGGCGGCACGTTTGATCTTTCAATTCTCGAACTGAACGAAGGCGTTTTCCAGGTGCTCGCAACGAATGGCGATACGCGCCTCGGCGGCGACGATTTGGACAAACGCATTGTTGATTTCCTCGTGGAGAAAATTCAAATTGCCAATCTACAGGCCGCAATCCGCAATCCGCAATCGTTGTCACGCATCCGTGAAGCTGCCGAGCAGGCAAAAATCAAACTTTCGACGGAAACCGAAGTCGCAATCGCGCTGCCGTTTTTGACGCCGGATTTTTCCTTCAGCTACAAACTCACGCGAGCAAAACTCGAAAACCTCACATGCGACATCATCGCACGGACGCGAACGCATTGCCTGCGCACATTGGTGGACGCGAAACTGGAGGCGAAAAATTTGGATCAAATCATTCTCGTCGGTGGCCAAACTCGAATGCCGCTTGTGCGAAAATTTGTCAGTGAACTTTTCGGCTGCGCGGAATTTGAAGAATCGCGCGGCAGTCTGCGCATCGGCAGCGATTTTCATAAAGCCAGCGGCCCGCAATTGAACACGTCGCAAAATCCCGAAGAGGCCGTTGCGCTCGGCGCGGCGATTCAAGCGGAGATTCTTTCTGGCGGCTTTAAAAATGTTTTACTGCTGGACGTGACGCCGTTATCGCTCGGCATCGAGACGTTTGGCGGTTTGATGAATGTTTTGATTCCGCGCAACTCAACAATTCCGCTGAAGGCTGGCGAGATGTTCACGACCGCCGTGGACAATCAGTGTTCGATGCTTATCCACGTTTTGCAAGGCGAACGCGAGCGCGCGAAGAACAATTGGAGTATCGGAAAATTTACGATTGAATTTGAGTCCGCGCCGCATGGCGTTCCGCGCGTGGGCGTGCAGTTTGAAATTGATGCGAATGGAATTCTTCACGTTCTCGCGCGCGACACAAAAACCGGCAAGGAAAAAATCGTTGAGATGAATTCCGCCGTGGATGTGGACGATTCCGCCGTGCAAAAAATGGTCGAGGAATCCGTTGAGCACGCGTTCACCGATTTGACCGCGAGACGGTGGATTGAGGCGAAATTGCGCTCGAACGAAACGCTCGCCGCCACGCGCAAGGCAATTACGGATTGTGGAAATGAAATTGAAGGCGATTATCGCGAAAAAATTGAATCTGCCGCGCGCGAAGTTGGAAAAATTTTAGCGGAAGAAAATCCCGAAAGTGGCTCCGGCGATTTTAAAAAATTGCAATTGGCAGTTGCCTTGCTGGATGAAACCACCAAGCCGCTCGCGGATCTTTTGATGGACAAGGCGATGGAAGCGATGTTGAAGAAACGCGGTTTAATCCGGTAATCGTCTTATTTCAGCAACCAGGTGAGCAATGGCGCGACGGCGATGCTTGGCAAAAAATTCGCCAGTTCCACTTTACGAACCTCAAAAATCACCGACGCGACGGTGCAAGCGACGAACCCGGCGGTGGTATTGGCGGAATCCGCCAAATTGTGTGCGGCGAGAAATGGCCCAGCGTAAAATTGGCAGACCCAGGTAATCGCGCCGAGAAAAATGAAAACGGGAAAGGCGGACAACGCCGCCGGCCAGCCAAACATTTTCACAAAGCCCGTCATCGCCAGTCCATCCAACACGGCTTTGACGGCGAGCAGATAAAAATAGCCGGACAATCCATCCGTCACCGCGCCGAGCAAACCGAGCGGCGCGGCGCAAAATAAAATTGTGCCGGCGTTGAAACCGTCGCTGATTTTGCGCGGCGTATTTAATTGCACGTTCGCAATCAACCTTCCGGCGAACCGTCCGAGATGATTCGAGATTTTTTGCAGGCGTAAAAGTCTGCCGATTGAATTGCCGAGCATCACGGCCAGCAGCGCAATAAATATTTGCTTCAAGCCTGACAAAAAAGTTCCGTTGACGCTCAACCAGACGAGTCGCAGTCCAAAGAAAATCGTGAACGCACCAAGCGCCGTTTTGAAAAAGTATTGCGCGCGCGCAGAAATCGGCGAGCGACGCGCCAGTCCGAACAGGCCGCCTGACAAAATGCCGATTGCGTTGAGAAATGCGCCGGTCACACGTTGACTTCAATCCTCCGGCGACCAAAGTGCAAGCCGGAAAATTTTTGCGCGCGAAGCCCAACCCTGTTACTCAAACACCCATGGCCGACGCAAAAACCAGTTCCCGCAGCCCGTGGTTTTGGATTCCGACGCTTTACGTCGCCGAAGGTTTGCCTTACGCGCTGGTGATGTGGGTGTCGGTGGTGCTCTACAAGAACCTCGGGGTGTCAAACACGGCCATCGCGTTCTACACCGGTTGGCTGTATCTGCCGTGGGTCATCAAGCCGTTGTGGAGTCCGGCAGTGGGCATTTTGAAAACGCGGCGGCAATGGATTTGGGGCATGCAATTAATTCTCGGCGCGGGGCTGGCGGGGGTGGCACTGACGATTCCCGCGACGCATTTTTTCCAACTGACACTCGCGTTTTTCTGGCTGCTGGCGTTCAGTTCCGCGACGCACGACATCGCGGCGGACGGTTTTTACATGCTCGCGACGATGGAGCACGAGCAATCGTTTTTTATCGGATTTCGCAGCGTGTTTTACAATGTCGGCAAAATTTTCGCGCAAGGGGGCCTAGTGATTCTCGCGGGTGAATTGCAAAAACACACCGGCAATTTTGCGTCGGCATGGACAATCGTATTTGCGTTCGCCGCCGGAATTTTCTTATGCCTCGGCGTTTATCATCGTTATCTTTTGCCGCGTCCGGCGATTGACCGGTCGGGCAGCGAAGATTCGCTCACACGATTTTTCAAGGACTTCCTGGTCACGTTCGGCACGTTTTTTCGCAAACCTAAAATCATCACGCTGCTGCTTTTTTTGCTGCTTTACCGGCTCGGCGAGGCGCAGTTGCTGAAAATGTCTCAACTGTTTCTGCTTGATCCGCGTGACGTGGGCGGGCTGGCTTTGACGACGCCACAAGTTGGTTTCATCTATAACAGCGTCGGTCTGATCACGTTCATTCTCGGCGCGCTGCTCGGTGGATTGGTCGTGGAGCGGCACGGATTGAAATTCTGGCTGTGGCCGATGTTGCTGGCGATTCATTTGCCCGATGCGGTTTTCATCTGGTTTGCCTACGCGCAGCCGGAAAATCTGTTTGCGATTGGCGCGGGCGTCGCCGTTGAGCAATTCGGCTACGGCTTCGGTTTCACGGCGTTTATGCTCTACATGATCTGCATCGCGCGCGGCGAACATCAGACGGCGCACTACGCGATTTGCACCGGCTTCATGGCGCTGGGCATGATGCTGCCGGGGATGTGGAGCGGCTGGTTGCAGGAATGCCTCGGCTATCCGCACTTTTTTGTGTGGGTGATTCTGGCGACGGTTCCGGGTTTCATCGTCGCAACGCAAATTCCGCTGGATGCGGAGTTTGGGAAAAGGAATCGCGCGAATTGAATTGCATTGAACGCGCCGGGTTTTCCAGAATCCAAGCTCACATGACATCGGTTTGTTTCAATCGTTTTTGTCACACGCTAATTATGCTGGGAGGGCTGCTGGAATTTTCCGCGCAGGCTGAATTGTCCTTTGTCTTCACCAACGGTGCGCCAACGGTCATGCCGCGCCGCGCGAACATCATTTTCATCCAATGCGATGGCCTCGGCTACGGTGATTTGAGTTGTTACGGCCAGACCAAATTCCAGACGCCCAATCTGGACAAGCTTGCCGCCGAAGGCGTTCGCTTCACGAATTATTACGCAGGCGACGCGGCCAGCTCTCCGTCGCGCGCGGCGCTCATGCTCGGCAAAGATTCAGGGCATCTACGGCAGCGCGCCGATAGGGACATTCCATTGGCTGCGGACGACGTGACGGTCGCGCAAATTTTGAAAAATTCCGGCTACCACACCGGCTTGATCGGCGAATGGGATTTGGGTGATGAAAATTCCAGCGGCGCGCCGTGGAAAAAAGGCTTCGACGAATTCGCCGGTTATCTCAATTCGGATGACGCGGAAAATTACTACGCCGGCTATATGTTTCGCTACGCGCCGAGAAGTATTTTTAACCCGACAAACAATCAATGGACAACGTTTATCGGCAAAGAAACGCTTCTGCCGAATGTCGGCAGCGCGAAAGGCCAATACATTCCCGATTTGTTCACAAAAGCCGCGCTGAATTTCGTCAAAGTTAACCAGTCCGATCAGTTCAACCGTTACCGGCCGTTTTTTCTTTTGCTGAATTACGCGACTCCGCGCGCGAACCTCGCCGAAGCCAGACGCACCGGCAACGGAATGCAAGTACCGACTGACGCACCTTACTCGGATGAATCGTGGCCACCGCCGGAAAAAAACCGCGCCGCCATGATTGTGCGACTCGACGGCGACATCGGTAAATTGCTCGATCAGTTGAAAAAGCTGGGCATCGAAAGCGACACGGTGATTTTCTTTTCCAACGTTGGCCTTCCCCAAAAGGCTGGTGGCGTTGCCCCGGATTTCTTCCAGAGCATCGTGTCATCTGACGATCTTCGCATGCCGATGATTGCATATTGGCCGGGCAAAATTCCCGCCGGACATATCAGTGGTTTCCACTGGACGGCCGCGGACTTTTTGCCGACGGCAGCGGCAATCGCGCTCATCAAACCGCCGGCGAACATTGACGGTGTCTCGATTTTGCCGGTGTTGTTCGGTCAGACGCAAACGAACCGGGCTGGGGGAAATTAAATTTGGGCTGGCTCAATGCACCGAACCATTCGGTAATGGCGCGTTCAGATCGCGCTCCTGCTTTTCCCGATGCACGGCGAAACTCATCCACACGATCGCCAGCGCCACGCCCAGCAAAAATGCCGCCAGCACAAACCACGGCCACTTATAGCGCGGGGGATTTTCATTGGGTTCGCTCATGCGGTGGCGATTATAGCGTGCTAATTGAAGCAGGACAATCACGCGAAAACTCGACCTGTAAAAATTTTTAGTTAAATTCCGCGTCGTTACTTTCATGCACGAAGCTGAATCGCCTGAAAATCTGCCCGACGCACCGGGGGAGAACCCCCCCGGCGAAAGCACCTACGCCGTTTTGCGAAACGCGGATTTTTTCCGCTACCTCATTGGTCGTTTCGTCGCCTCGCTCGGCCAGCAAATGCTCGTCATGGCGATTGACTGGGAACTTTACCATCGCACGCACTCGGCGTTGCCGTTGGCGTTCGTCGGTTTGTCACTGATGATTCCCATGATCCTTTTCACGATTCCCGCCGGACACGTCGCCGACCTGTTCAACCGCAAAAAAATCATTCTGGGCACGACACTCATTTTGGCGGTGGCAAGCGTCGGTCTCACTTTGACTTCCTATTTTATCGCGCCGCTTTATTGCATTTACATTTGCCTGTTTGTGCTTGGCGCGGCGCGAACTTTTTTGTGGCCGGCGAGCGCGGCATTTGTGCCAAGTCTTGTTCCGCGAAATCAATTTGCCCGCGCCGTAACGTTCAACAGCGGCACGTTTCAATTTTCTTGCGTCGTCGGTCCGGCAGCGTGCGGTCTGGTCATTTCACTGGCACATCAAACGGCCTGGGTGGTTTATGCGCTGAACGTTTTGGCTTCGATCATTTGCTTTGCACTCGTTGTACCGATTAAACATGAACACAAAGTCAAATCCGCCGAACCGGTTTCAGCCAAAAGTTTGGTCGAAGGTTTTCGGTTTGTTTATCAGAGCAAAATTATTCTCGGCATCATCACGCTGGATCTGTTTGCCGTGCTGCTCGGCGGCACGGTGACGATACTGCCGATTTACGCCGCCGACATTTTTCACGGCAGCCCATCCGATTTGGGCTGGCTGCGCAATGCGATGTCCATTGGCGCGGTGGTTTGCATGTTCATCATGGCGCACCGGCAGCCGTTGCAAAAAGCCGGGAAAACCATGCTTTGGTCAGTGGCGATTTTCGGCATGGCAACGATTTTGTTCGGCCTCGCGAATCAAAATTGTTTTGGCCGCTGGCTCGCGCTGCCGAACACGTTCTGGTTCTGGTTTTCCTTTTCGATGCTCGCGCTGGCGGGCGCCGTGGACAACGTGAGCGTCATAGTCCGGCAGACGTTGGTGCAAATTCTGACGCCGGACGAAAAACGCGGGCGCGTCTCGGCGGTCAACAGCTTGTTCATCGGCACGTCGAACGAGCTGGGTGGCTTTCGGTCGGGCATCGTGGCGTGGCTTTTCGCGTCGCCGACGGTTTTGGGCAACGCCGCGGCGACTGGCGCGATTGTGTCCACCGTGACCGGCGGCATCGGAACAATTCTGGTCGTGCTGGCCGTGGCGTGGATTTGGCCGCAGATTCGACGTTACGGGAAGCTGGCATGAAAAGCTTCGACACGAATTGCGCTAATTTTCACAATTTGAATCCGTGTTAAATCATGAAATCCGTGTCTCAAAGAACGCTCGGCGGGGTCCTGATTGCAGTCGTTTCTAATGGTATTCTTTAGATCTGGCAAGGGAATACAGAGGACCTAAGAAGGAAACGTAAATCTGGATCCTGATAGACTTTAAATTTCCTTCAACATTTCTACACGACATTTGCACTTCAACTTGACGCCGACGCGCATCGGTTTATTTTCGACGCATGAGAAAGATTTCGCTTTGGTTTTTGATTTTCACATTCGCAGCATATGTGGCGCGCGGGCAGGACGACGCGACACAACAACAAATTGACAAACTGTCCGGCCAGATTCAGGACTTGCTCGACGCACAGGCCGTGCAGGGCAAACGCATTGACGTTCTGGAAAAGGACATCAACGATCTGCAGGACAAATCCAACCAGCCCGGCGACGCGGCCAACCCGGACGATTTGAAAAAACTTGCCGATCAGGTCCAGGAAATTGACAAAAAGCGGCAGGAGGACAACGCGCGGATTTTGAAGGAACTGGAGCGGCTCGATAAGTCGCTGGGCGTCACGCCGCCGAACCCAAAAACCGCACCAAATGTTCCGGCGACTTCCGCGGACAGTTCAACCGAAAACACGGGCGATAAGCAAAATGGCTACTGGCAGGTTGTTGGCAGAGGCGACACGATTTCCGCCATTGCAAAGGCATATCGGGAAAAGGGAATCAAAGTGACGACGAGCCAGATTTTGGCGGCGAATCCTGGATTGAACCCGAACAGCCTCGTGGTCGGGAAAAAGATTTTCATTCCCGCGCCCGCGCAATAATTAATGCAAAACTTTGAAGTGAATGACCAGCACGCCCGCCGCCACCACAAGACAATAGTAGCCGAACCACTGCCAGCGCCCGTCTTCAAGCCAGCGCGAGAGCCATTTCAGCGCGAGCAGGCCGGCGGCAAAACTCAATATCATACCGACGAGGTCGGGCATTAAAAGATGCAGCGCGGATTCCTGGCTCAACGAATGGGCTTTGACAAGCCGGTGGGCTTCCCGTGCGATTGCGAGCGGCGTCAAAACCACGGCCAGCGCGAAACTGAATTCTTCCAGTTTTTGTTTCGGCAGTCCGAGCAGCAGTCCGGTGGAAATGGTCGCCCCCGAACGGGAGAAACCGCGAAATGGCAGGCAAAGTCCCTGCACGAGGCCAATCCAAATTGAATGTGCGGGTTGAATTTCCGAATGACGCGGAGATTTTTGTTCCCGCATTCCGGCATAAATAATCAGCGCGCCCACCACCGCCAGCGCCCCGGCCATCAGCGGCAGATTGGAAAACAAATCCTCGACTTGGGCGTGCGGCACGCCGCGCATGAAAATTTTTTCGATGATGATTATCAACCCGCCACCGACAATTAAGGTGCATAGGGTTGCAATGATGATTTGAATGGCAAACCATTGAAGTTGTCCGATTGAGGAACCATAATCACGCCGCCAACCGCTCCAGAAATAGACGAGCACCGCAAACATGGTCCCCGTGTGCAACATGACCAGCAACAGGGTCATTTCGGGACTGGACGGGTTCAGATTCATGAGTTTTTCCGCCGCGATGACGTGCGCGGAACTGGACACCGGCAACAACTCGCACGCGCCTTGAATCAGCGCCAGAATCAGGATTTGAAAATAGTTCGGCATAATTTATGAATAGCTTTCGGCCAGATGAAATGGCGGCGACATCCAATCAGGCTTGAATTATTTGGACGCGAAATGCGTGCGGCTGGCAAGGAAGAAGTAATGGCGCGACTTATTTTTTCCGCCCCCAAAAGGTTTTGTTTTCCTCGGTGCGTTGCTTGACTTTGAGCTGCCCTAAAATGGAATGCCAGCCGATGTAAATTTTATGCCACTGGCTTTCAATGCCGCGCAGTTCGCCCTCGCTCAACTCGCTCAGGTAGCGCAGCGACGGCGCGTGGCCAATGAGCGAAATCACGTCGTCCCGGCCGGGCGAGGTGACTTCAACGCCTGCGAAAATCAATTCCAGTTCCTGGGCGATGACACTTTTGATTTCGAGGAAATGGCTTTCTTCCGCAGAACTTAATTTTTTTGCGCGGGCGACGTTGATGAAGTGATTGAATTGTTTCCAGCACTCGATGTGGTTTTCAATCTGGCTGATCAACAGGTTGAGTTCTTTGGCGGTCATAGGTGCAGGTCAGGTTGGCGTTGGCGCGAAGGCGGTTTGCGGGAAAATAAAAATGATGGTGCCGCCGCGCAGTTCGCGGGCGGTGATGCGCAGGCTGGCAAAATGAATGTCCAGCTCGGCCAGCGGCATCTGGGTCGAGCGCGCCTCGTGGAACAATTGCAGCACGTCGCGCCCGATGCCCTGTAACAGCGGCTTCGGATACGTGGACGAGACGGTGGAGGTGACGATCTGACCGTCGCGGTCCACCGTGATGCTGCCCGTCGGCAGTTGTTGAACTGCCGCGCGCGATCCAAAAAGTTTTTTCAGGAATCCCATGATGCAATCAGTTTTTTGCTTTTTTCCAACGCCTCGCTCGCGGCGGCTCCGGGCGGCCAGCCAACCAGAAAGGATTTTCTTTCCGATGGCAACATGAGCAACTGCCGGTCCAAACCCTTGCCCGCCACGTACGACAACGGGCCGGCCTCGATGCGTTCGCCCAGGCGTTTGGTGACTTCGGCGACCTGGCGCGTCCAATCGCCCAGTTGCCCGGTGGACTGGGTGCCCAATGCTTCGGGAGCTTCTTTCTCGTCAAACGGAACCGAGACGACAAATTCCGCGCCCTCGCGCGTGAGCAGGCCGAGTTTCCAAATCGTCTTTCGATGGACGTTTTGTTCCATGGATTCGGGTTCGGTGGTGTTGGCGTTCTCGTCCATGGTTTGGGCGGATTCGAGCAGCAGCGCGTTGATGGGTTTGGTGATGGTTCGTTCGCGAGCCGGCTCGGCGGGCAGGCTTTCAAAGGTGCCGGATTTCCACGCCAGAATTCTCCGCACCGCTGCTTCGCCGCGCGCCCCTTCGGTTTCAGCGTCAATTAATTCGCCATCTTGAATCCATATCTTCGCCACGAGCGGCCCGCGCGTGATGCGCAGGACGGCGGAGCTGCGCGAGAGACATTCCATTTGGATGATGTCCATGAGACTCTTGCTTTGAATGCCGCGGAAGCCGCCGTCCACCTCGCGGCCCAAAAGTGATTCGAGACAATCCAAAAACATTTGCGTGTTCTGCTGCATATCGGGCTTGAGCCAGAACAAATCCACACCCAACGCGTAGGCGCGCGAGCGGAATTCCTCGTCATCCAATCCGCTCAAAACCACCGTGCGCAACTCGGGAAACCGGCGGCGGACGATGGCCAGCACTTGCAAGCCGTCCATGCGCGGCATCTTCAAATCGCAAATCAACAGTCGGAACGGCTCGGATTCCAACAGCGCCAGTGCGCGTCCGCCGGATGAGACCGTGCGGATTTCTGGTTTGCTGGGGAGTGCTTCGAGCAGTTCCCGGCACAGATCCAGCCAGTCCGCATCGTCATCCAACATGAGAATTTTGTGGCGATTTTCCATTCAGTTGCGTCAACCGTTATGCCGCCATTCCGCAAATTTAAACGCGATTAAACGCGAAACGTCAACAACAGGTTCCCCCAAAGCAATTGGTGTTCCCAATCAAAGCTGTCGGAATCAAAATGAATTTTAAAAATCAGTCACATTTTGGACAAATTCCGGCCAACCCAGTCCAACGATGAGACATATCTTTCTGCCAAATTGCGGAAAAACAGAAATCTCCCGCCGAACTGAAACGCAATCCGTTTATGGCACATTTCTTGCCCCATCAAATTGATTCTGTCGTGTCGGCAGAGCGTACGCGAGACATGAGTACCATTGCAACCGCCGTAAAAGCAAAAATTGCCGGATTCCTCCGAAGATTGCTGTATCGCTTTGATGACCATGAAGCGGCCAGACAACCCGCACAACCCGCACCACGACCTGTAGCCACCGCCAAAACCTTGGTGATGCCGCCGCCGGTCATGCCGCCACAGGCCGCGCGCCCCCAGGTGAAGCCGGTGACGCCAACGGCGCAGCCGGCACCCCCTGCTTTCACGCCGCCAATCCGTCCGGCGAACCCGGACGAGTTGCAACTGCCGTTGCAACCCATCATTGACGCGCTGCCGATGGAATTGCGCGCGCGGGTCAAGCGCACCGACACGGCCAATTTGACAGCCCTGTTTCCTTTGGAACAAATTTTGACCAAGCTCGCGCTCGGCACGGTAAAAATCACTTTTGGCGAATTACGCCGCGCCGCGCCCGGCGTTTTTTCCGACGTGGACGGCGGGCATGACCCAAAACCCGTCACCTTGCCGCTGAATGAAATTCTCACACGGCTCAATCCCGGTTTACTGGCGCGGCGGATCGCGCAAAAGCACATTGAAGTGAGTGACGACATTGCCAGCCCGTTCGGCGGACAGGGGCAGGGACTTAAGCTTTCTCCGCCGCCCGCCAATCCGCCGGCACCCGCCATGGGCGTTCCGCCATCGCGAATAATCAGGCCGGTTCCGGCTGTGGCGGCCAAAGCCCAATCGCCATCAACCGTGTTGCCGCCGTCACCATTTCCCGTGCGCTCGATCACCCCGGCGGTCAACGGCAATGGCAGCGCGACGCGAAACATCACATCCGTGATTCCGCCAGCCGCCGTGGAACCACCCGGCCCGCCTGTCACTCCAATTGCCCCGATTACTCCAATCTCGCCAATTGCCTCGACCCCGATTTCAACCAATGCGCCGATAAACGGCAGCGCGACCCGAAACATCGCGCCTGTGATTCCGCCAGCCGCCGCGGAACCACCCTGCACGCCTGTCACTCCAATTGCCCCGAGCCCGATTTCAACCGATACGCCGACAATCAGATTGCCGGAAATTCCGGCTCTCGCACAGCCGACGCTTTCCGTGCCCTTGTCCGCGCTGCTGGCAAACTGGCCGGATGCATTGAAACTGGAAATCGTCCAGTTGAATTTATCAAGCGCCCAGGTCGCGTTGCCGCTGGACTCGGTGGAAACGGGACTCAAACGCGGACGGGTGGCTTTCTCCTGGCGGAACTTGCGCGCGTTGATCAAACCCGCGCCGCCCGGCGTGTCGGCTCACGACGCCGTCGAACTGGAACTACCGCTGCACGTCATCGCGCCGCTGTTCCTGGCGCGGCAAAACGGCGCCAACGGCGCCAACGGCACCGTTACCAAATCACCGCAAAAAATTGCCGACGCCGGGGAAATCCCGAATCTGTTTTTTGGCTCTCCAGCACCCCAGCCAGCCACAACGCCGCCCGCGCCGCCGTCGGTTCCGCCGTTCGCGCCAATCATCCCAGTTTTGCCGGCCGGCAATTCGCCCGTGGCCGCGCCGGTGGCGAAACTGCCGGATACGAATTTCTTCCTACGCAACGACGTGCCGCAGGTTACCGACACGGAGTTCAAGCGCCGGCCTTCGCCGGGGACGGATTTTCTTTCACGCGGCGCGACGCCCAAGGAAGTCGTCGAACGCGCAACGATTCTGGAAGGTGTGGCGGGCGCAATCGTGGCTTTGCCCGATGGTTTGAAGGTGGCCAGTAAAATTCCGCCGGAACTGAATGCCGACACGCTGGCCGCGTTCTTGCCGCAACTTTTTGGCCGCGTGACGCAATGCTCAAAGGAGTTGCGCATGGGCGAGCTGAATAATTTGAATTTCACCGTCGGCAATGTTCCGTGGAAAATTTTCCGGGTGAACGCGGTTTATTTCGCCGCATTTGGCCGCGCAGGTCAGGCGTTGCCAACCGCGCAACTGGCCATGTTGGCCAACGAACTTGACCGCAAACGACTATAAACTTATGGCCCTCATCAACCAAGCCACCAAGGAGTTGCAGATTAAAATCGTCTATTACGGCCCGGCAATGGGCGGCAAGACGACCAACCTCGTGCAAGTCCACGACCACGTCCAAACCGCTGCGGGCAACAAGGGCAAACTGGTGTCCCTGGCCACCAGTTCCGACCGCACGCTGTTCTTCGACTTTCTGCCGATTGAAGCGATGACCATCAAGGGGTTCAAAACCAAGTTCCAGCTTTACACCGTGCCCGGCCAGGTCATTTACAACACCACCCGCCAACTCGTGTTGCGCGGTGTGGACGGCGTCGTGTTCGTCGCCGATTCGCAATACGAAAAAATGCCCGAGAACATTGAGAGCTTTCAAAACCTCGTGGAAAATTTGAAAACGCTCAAACTCGAGCTTGGGGAAATTCCCTATGTGCTTCAATACAACAAGCGCGATCTGCCGGACGTTGCGCCGATCGAATACATGGAATTTCTGCTCAACAACCGCGAAGTCCAGGTGCCGTCATTTTCCGCAACCGCGCACAAGTGCGAGGGCGTGTTCGAGACGCTGAACATGATCACGCGCGTCCTGCTGCACAAGTTCATCAACCAAAACGTTCCACAATACGCATGACATGGCTACCTTGCCCCAACTCTCTGAGGACGACATTCAGAAACTGGACGGAACCCTCGGCGAATACGTCGAGTCGGCGGACGCCATGGCGGCGCTGATTATTGACAAGGGCGGTTTCCTGATCACGCATCAGGGCGAGGCGGGCGAGTTCGACCTCACCACCATCGCGGCGCTCGCCTCCGGCGCGTTCATGGCCAACCAGACCATCGCCGGTCTGGTCAACGAAAAAAAATTCGACAGCATTTACCAGCAGGGCGAAAGCAGCAGCCTCTTTGCCGTCAACGTGGATGAACATTGTCTCCTCATCGTGATTTTCAAATCCGAGGTCGGCGTCGGCACGGTGAAATATCACGCCATCAAGGCCGTCAAACGCATCGCGCGCCAGCTCAAGCTCGCGCGGGAACGCGAACCCGACGCCGGGCTTGACCTGTCCATGCTCAACATCGCGGATACCGCGACTTTCTTTCGCAAAAAGGAAAAAGAGGAAAAGCGCAAGCGTTGAAATGTTGCGGTGACCGTATGCACACCATATTTTGGATTAATCTCTCCGTTGTCCTGCTCGTTTCCGGCTATGTGCTGTGGACGGCTTACGGCGGCTGGCGGCTTTTTCTGGACTTGATCCGCGCGCAAAGCGCCGACGACGTTTTGAAAAACGTTCAGGAACGGCGTCAATATTATTTTTCCAAAGGCATGAGCAACCTGGTCGGGCTGGCCTTCTTCCTCTGCATCAAAGCCACGCTCATCATCTCCAAACAGTTTGTACCGAACATCTTCAGCACCCTCGTTTTCGGCGGCATCCCCGATTGGAATCCGCTCAACACCTTCGGCTGCCTGGGCGTCGTGTTGATCTCGGCCTCGCTCGTCTGCTTTTATCAGCACGTCAAAAGCAAACACTACCTCGACGTCCTCTACACCTTTCGCGAGCAACTCGGCCTGACCGGACTCGAATAAATTTTCACGCCAGCTTCGCGTGACTACCGTCGCAGAAACACCCGTTATGCGTGTGTTTGCAACCGCACCACGCCACCGTCTTGGCCTCGGCGATGTCCTGCTGCTTCGGCGCGAAGCCCGTCCCTTTGTGCGACCCGTCGCAAAACGGCTGCGACTTTGACCGCCCGCACGCGCACCACCAATACGTGCCGGGTTCAACCTTTTGGACAATCGGAAATTTTTGGGCAATGACGGGTTCGCTCATGGATTCTTTTTAGCCGTGATTTGGATTTTGGCAAATTAAAATTATTTCCAGACGCCAAGTTGGACGAGTTCTCTCGTAGCCGTCTTCGTCCAATCGTGGCGGTTCGCTTTCGGATTCGCCGGACTCGGATGCAGGATTTGGCCGACGCAAACTTTTGTGTTTTCCGCAACCAACGCGCCGCGTTCCTGTGCGAAGTCGCCTACGCCGATCAACCATTCCGGTTCGAGAATTTGCAGAACGCGACGCACGTGCCCGTCGCAAATTTCAAATAAATTTTCGCGCTCGGATTTCGGCAATTTGTTCGGTGTCAGATTGCGTCCGGTTGTTTCGAGAAAAGCCAGTGGACAATAGTTTGCCACAATATGTTCGGCAAAAAACTTTTCCGGCGAACCGAATCGTTCCGCGAACAGCTTCCAAAAGCGGCGGCCACTGACTTCCGAACGCGGACAATTGAACCCGAGGATTCGTCGCTTGGGATGTTCCATTGCGGGCTTGCCGATGGACTCGTGAATCTTCATCCAATCGCGCACTGCCGCGATTTCGCCGAAAGGAATTCCTGTCTGCACCATGCCAAACGGACCGGGATTCATTCCGAGAAAAACCACGCGCTTCCGGCTGTCACCAAAACGGCGCAAATAATTCTCGTGCGCCTTCCAGGCGTAGGTTAGCGGATTGTAAACATGTGTGATGGACGGAGCGAACGTCAGGCGTTCAACCTGTTCGGAAAGCTCCCGTGCGGCGGCGATGAGTTGTTTGCTGGTGTTCGGCACGTTACGGATTCTTTGTAACGGCGGTCTGCGACCGTCGCAAATAAGATTTTCAGCGGCGACTAAGATACTGCCTTCACGGGGCAGAGCGACGGGCGGTGGCGGGGATCTCATTCGAATGTTTTTGCCACCATTCAAGCCAACGTGTTTTCGCTGCTGCTGGCGTTATGAGGTAGATATTTGTTCCTGACACCTGGAAATTGAAAGGGTCACTCAAATCGCAATAACGAAAGACAAAATCCTGCTCATTGAGCAGTGCATCAGAAACCACGTCATGAACATCACGCCCATAAAAATATGGCAAGAATCGTTTCCGAGCTTCGGCGGGATTTCGGAATTTCCAAACAATTCGCAGTCCACTTGGGATTTGATTTTGTGTCACAATGTTCGTGTCTGAATCAATAAGCTTATTGATCCGGTCAACTCCTTCATCGGGTCGCTCTCTTGTGAAAACATATACTCTTAATGAAATTTAGAAGCGGATCGATAGCCTCGTCACCGTGAGCGGCGATGGAATACATATCGTCCGTGTAGCCAATCCAATAACCTTTTCCTGTCTCGATTTCCCGCCAATTACTATCAAGTCGCTTAATGAGTTGAGGCAGTGGGGTGTTTGTATCAATTGCAACGTGTTGCCAGCCGCAAGGAATTTTTTTCTTCTCATTTTTTTTGCGCTTTGCAACTAGCTGTTAGCGCGCTTCATTTCTTCCTCTGCACCTTCGCCGCGACTTTCAAACGCAGCGCGTTGAGCCGGATGAAGCCCGTGGCGTCGTCCTGATTGTAGGCTTTGGTCGGGTCGGCTTCCATTGTGGCGATGTGCGGGTTGTAAAGGCTCACGGCGGATTTTCGGCCGCTGACCATGATGTTGCCCTTATACAATTTTATCCGCACCGTGCCGGTCACGTTCTTCTGGCTCTCGGTCACGAGCGCCTGCAACGCCAGCCGTTCCGGTGCGAACCAATAGCCGTAATACACCAGCTCCGCGTATTTCGGAATGAGCGAATCCCGCAGATGCATGACTTCGCGATCCATCGTGAGCGTCTCCATCTGCCGGTGCGCGAAATGCAAAATCGCGCCGCCCGGCGTTTCATACACGCCGCGCGATTTCATGCCCACATAACGGTTCTCCACCATGTCCACGCGCCCGACGCCGTGTTTGCCGCCGATTTTATTCAGCGCGCGCATCACGCCAAGCGGGTTCAATTTCTTTCCATTCACCGCCACGCAATTGCCCTTCACGAAATCGAGCGTGACGAACTCCGGCTTGTCCGGCGCGTCTTCGGGAAAAACGGACAGTGTGGTGAATGAACCGCGAAATTTCAGATCACTCGCGTCCAGCCACGGGTCTTCCAGAATGCCCGCCTCGTAGGAAATGTGCAGGAGATTCCGGTCCATCGAGAACGGCTTCTTCGCGCTGGCCTGCACGGGAATCTTGTGCACGGCGCAGTAATCAATCATTTCCTGCCGGCCGGGAAATTCGGCGCGGAAACGCTCGTCCCGCCACGGGGCGATGACCTGCAAATCCGGCGCCAGCGCGGCGGCGGTCAATTCAAAACGCACCTGATCGTTACCCTTGCCGGTTGCGCCGTGCGCGATGGCATCCGCCTTTTCCTTCCGCGCGATTTCCACCATGCGCTTGGCGATGAGCGGTCGCGCGATGCTCGTGCCGAGAAAATACTGGCCTTCGTAAATCGCCCCGGCCTGAATCATCGGGAAAATAAAATCGCGCGCGAATTCCTCCTGCAAATCGTCAATGTGGATTTTCGATGCGCCGGTTTTCTTCGCCTTCGTTTCGAGACCGGTGAGTTCATCCTCCTGCCCGATGTTCGCGCAGAAGGCGATCATCTCGGCGTCGTATTTTTCTTTGATCCACGAAAGCAGCACCGAAGTGTCAAGACCGCCCGAATATGCCAGAACAATTTTCATGCAATGAATTTAACCGCCAAAACGCCGGGTGCGCAAAGAGGAAATGCGGTTGAAAGCAAAGCCTTGGCGGATTTTCAGTCCCAGAAGACGCAAAATTGGCGGTTGCAGTTGTGCTGCAGTCTCATTGCCGCATCGCTGCAGCTTGGCTGCCGCGCCCCTGCCGTATCCATCCGTGGTTAATTTTTTCGATTATTGGGTGCAGCATCACGCTGCCCGCACCCGCAAGGTGCTCACGCTGCTTCGTGTTAATTCGTGACTTTCGGTAGGGATGCGTTCCACCGCGTCCCATTTCAATTCGTTTTGCTCTGGCGTTCTTGGCGGTTAAATCCCTTTTCGCGTTAATTCGCGCAATTCGCGTCAACTTTTTCTTTTTTCCCATCCCCGTGCCGTCAGGCGCAGTGGCCGCACCGCAAGGGGCATTCGTGTCAGCTTTTCCCGCGCCGCCAGGCGCATCCGTGTTAATCCGTGTCTGTTTTTTTAATTGGGTGCAGCGTCACGCTGCCCGCACCGCAAGGTGCTTAAGGGGCAGCGCCCTTTTTTCGCGCCGCGATGCCGCGCGGCTCGATATGAACCAGCACATCGCTGACCACGGACATCGCTTCGCGGACTTTATCCTTCACATCATGGGCGATTTCGTGCGAGCGCAACACGGTCATTTGCGGGTCCACTTCCACGTGCATTTCGGCGTAAAATTGATAACCCATTTTGCGCACAAAACATTTCTCCACGCGCCTGACGCCCGGAATCGTTTCCGCAATCTGTTGGATTTGCTCCACCAGTTTGTGGTCGGGTGCTTTGTCCATCAATTCACTTAACGCCGGGCGCAGCAAACGCCAGCCGTTCCACGCAATGACGCCCGCCGCCGCCATCGCCGCCGCATCGTCCGCCCACGCAAAATTTTCCCCGCCGATCAACGCCACACTGATGCCAATCGCCGCCGCGATGGACGTGATCGCGTCGCTGCGATGATGCCACGCGTCGGCGCGAACGGCGGAACTTTCAACCGAATCGGCTTCGCGCGAAACAAACCGGAACAAACCTTCCTTGATTACAATGACGCCGAACAAAACCAGCAGCGTGAAAATTTTTGGCACCGGGCGCGGCTGTCCAAGGTTGTGTAACGCTTCAATTGTAATCCAGCCCGCGACGCATAAAAGAATTCCCGAAACCACCGCCGCCGCCAGCGGTTCGGCTTTGCCATGGCCGTAGGGATGATCTTCGTCCGCCGGTGCAGCCGCGACGACGACGCCGCGCCAGACGATGATGGAACTGAAAATGTCCGTGAGCGATTCACAGGCGTCCGCCACGAGTGCGTGCGAATGTCCCGCCACACCCGCGACCAGTTTTGCCGCCGAGAGCAGAACATTGGTCGCCAGCCCGGCAAAGGTGGCGCGCAGGCTGCGTTCGAGGCGGTTTGGTTGCACACGGTAATTAAACCAGTGCGTCGTGGAAAGTAGAGCGCAAAGCGCAATGGTGATTCTCTTTGGGAGAGCGGGGCGTCTCGCCCGCTGCTTGGTGGCCGTCCGCAAGGACCGTCCACGCCGGACGCCTTTTGATGGCCGTCTGGTAGTGGCTCAGTTTGAATCCTAAGCAGACGAATCGTCATCTGCATTATCGCTTTTAGGTTTGGACCTGGCTGTGCGCCATATAATGATTGGAGTGCAACATAGAATTACGGCTGAAACGATTAAGCGCAGTACAGGGCCAACATGCCCCTTGGAACTATAATCCGAATTTAAATCTCCCGACTTAATACGAGCAATTGACACAATCAACATAGTTATCGAAACCGGAATCGCAGTAATGTAAATCGCTATAATCCCGAATTTTTTCCTGTTGGCAATCCGGCGTTGCGTCTGTTGTCTTTCAGTGAGTTGTTTCAATAGCTTATGCCAAAATCTGAACCCGCCACGCCCCAAAATCAAGGCAACAGACCGCCACTTCTTTCAAGCTCCAACGTGGTCTGTAAATTTAGATCATGTGACAGAACATGGCATCGCGCAGCTTCGGCTCGAACCAGGTGCTTTTCGGCGGCATGATTCCGCCCGCGTCCGCAATCGTCATCAAATCCGCAATGCTCGTCGGGAACATCGAAAACGCGCAGGCATAGTCGCCGCTGTCCACGAGCCTTTCCAATTCCGCCGTGCCGCGGATGCCGCCGACGAAATTGATGCGCTTGCTCGTGCGCGGATCGTCAATGCCAAAAACCGGTTCCAGCACCCGCTTTTGCAACAAGCTCACGTCGAGTTGCTCAATCGGGTTGTCCGCCGCCGTGATTTTGTTACGGAAAGCCAGCGCGCGCCATTTGCCGCGCAGGTAAAAACCCGGCTCATGCTTGCGGGCGGGCGTGGCCACGCCGTTGGTGTCGGTCGCAAAAATGGTGCCTAAAATTTCCAGCAATTGCTCCGGCGTCCGGCCGTTCAAATCCTTGAGCACGCGGTTGTAGGGCAGAATCTGCATCTGGTTGTGCGGAAAAATCACCGCCAGAAATCGTCCGCTTTCTCCCGCGCCTCGGCGGCTCTGAAAAACCCGCGCCGCCGCCGCGCTGCGATGATGCCCGTCGGCGATGTAAAGAAACTTGATTTGCCCGAATTGCGTTTCGATGAATTTGATTTCGCCCGCGTCCGAAATAGTCCACGACGTGTGCCGCACGCCGTCTTTGGCGGTAAAATCAATGTCCGGTGTTCCTGAAATTTTCCCGGCGACGAACCTGTCGAGCGCTTCGGTTGCCTTGTAAGTCAAAAAAACCGGGCCCGTTTGCGAATTGAGCGCTTCGATGTGGCGCACGCGATCATCTTCCTTGTCCGGTCGCGTGAATTCATGCTTCTTGATGACGCCTTTGACATATTCCTCGCAACTGGCGGCGGCCACCAGACCCGTTTGCGAATGGTTGCCCATCACTTGCCGGTATAAATAAAAATTCGGCCGCTCGTCCGGCTTCAGCGCGCCTTGCGCAATGAGCTTCGCAAAATTTTCCCTGCCCTTCGCATAAACTTCCGGCGCATAAATATCCGTCCCCGGCGGCAGATCAATTTCCGGTTTGCTGACGTGAAGAAAACTCAATGGATTGTTTTTGGCGATTTCACGCGCTTCGTCCGACGACATCACGTCGTAAGGCAATTCACAGATTTGTTCCGCAAGTTCAGGTTTGGGTCGCAGCGCGGCAAAAGGTCTTAATGTGGCCATAAAAAGTGCGCACAAAGTTACGAACAATTTCAATTTGAGGCACGCAGTATTTCCCGAAAAAGAACTTGTCACGCGCGGTTTCATTGCTATTCTTCGAGGCTCTTAACGAAAGAATTTATGTCACGCATTTGTGAATTGACCGGCAAACGCCCGATGAAGGGCAGCATCATCTGGCGCTCCGGCAAAGCCAAGAAAACCGGCGGCATCGGCACCCACATCACCGCCATCACCAAGCGCAAGTTCCATGTCAATTTGCAGCGGGTGAAGGCGCTCTTGCCCAGTGGCGAAGTCCGTTACATCCGCGTCGCGGCCAGCGCGCTCAAAAAGGGTCTGGTCACCAAGGCGCCAAAACGCACCTGGAAAAAAGAAACGGCCAAAGCCTGAACTGCAGCGGCAATCTTCCCGGAGCGGGACAATCGGGTAATGTGTCATTTTCAATGGTAGGGACGCCGCGCTGCGGCGTCCGGACGGCACAGCGCGCTGTCACTTTAAATGGATACCCGGCAATCGGCCTCGCTTTTTATTTCCCCTTGGACCACTTCATCGTCGCGCGTTTGAGTTCACGGTCCGCATCGCGTTTTTTTAGGTCGTCGCGTTTGTCGAATTCCACTTTGCCTTTGCCGACGCCGAGCGCGACCTTCACTTTCCCATTTTTCCAGTAAAACGCCAGCGGCACAATCGTGTTGCCCTTGACCGAGGCGAGTTCAAAAAGTTTTCGGATCTCCGATTTGTGCAGCAGCAATTTTCGCAACGCCTTCGGCTGATGATTTTCCAGGTTGCCGTGCGAGTATTCGTCAATGTGCGCGTTATGGAGCCAGACCTCGTCCTTGTCCACGCGCGCAAACGCGTCGGCGATCTGCCCCTTGCCCGCGCGCAACGCCTTGACTTCCGTACCGTGGAGCACGATGCCCGCCTCGTAGGTTTCGAGGATGTGATAATCGCGCCGGGCCTTGTGATTGGTCACGATGTCGGCCATGGATTCAAGGTAGAACGAAGCAGGAGGAATGTGGAAACAAAAACCACCGCTTCAAATGAAGAAAAAAAATCAGCCGCGCCGTCGGGCGGAATGAACTGTTTCTTCATTCCGTTTCGGCCTTTGAAATTTCAGCGCTTCTTGCGCTTCTTGGCTTGCGGACGGACCAGTTCGACCAGTTCCGGCATTTCCCAGCCGATTTTTTCCTCGATGATTTCGCGCAGCGCAATGTCCGCCGCCCCGAGATTCCCCACGTCACTGATCAGCGGACGGCTCAATCCGCCGCCGCCGGCATTCAACTGGCGCACCCGTCGCGAAACGATGTTCACCAGCACATTTGGGTTGCCGACCTTTTCGGCGGCTTTTTTGCAAAGTTCAGCGTTCATTAGAAAATAGCCAGACACAATAACCTCCGCGCATTTTAATGCAATAACAAAAATTCCCTTCAATCTTGCGCCGGTTTCCGGCATTTTCTTCAATCAATTTTATGTCCGCAAATATCAAGTCGTTCGACCTGCAGCAATTTCTCGCCGCGCGCACCGATAGCGTCAATCGTGCGCTTGATGAATTCCTGCCGTCCGCAAAAACCCGGCCCGCCACGATTCACCGGGCCATGCGCTACTCGCTCTTCGCCGGCGGCAAACGGACGCGCCCCGCCGTTTTGCTCGCGGCGGCGGATGCTTGCGGCGGTGGGGAAGCCGCCGCGCTGCCGCTCGCCTGCGCCGTCGAATGCATCCATACCTACTCGCTCATCCATGACGATCTGCCCGCGATGGACAACGACGATTTCCGCCGCGGCAAGCCGACCAACCACAAGGTCTTCGGCGAAGGCATCGCCGTGCTCGCGGGCGACGCCCTGTTGACGCAGGCGTTTGAAATCGCCGCGCAATGCAAAAATTTCCCGCGTTATCCGCATCAAAAAATTATTTTGGAAATCGCCCGCGCGTCCGGCTCGCTGCAACTCGTCGCCGGCCAGGTCGCGGATTTGGAGAGCGAAGGCCGGAAACTTTCCGTGAATGAACTCCGCTACATCCATGATCGCAAGACCTCCGCGCTGCTGTGCTGTTCCGCGCGGCTCGGCGGCATGAGCGCCGGCTGCCCGCCCGCCCAACTCCGCGCGCTCACGGATTTCGGCTATCACGTCGGCCTCGCGTTTCAGGTGATTGACGACATCCTCGACGTGACCCAGACCAGCGAGCAGCTCGGCAAAACGGCGGGCAAGGACGTGGCCGCGCAAAAGGCGACCTACCCGGCGATTGTCGGCCTGGAAAAATCGCGGAAGATTGCGGAACAACTGACGGCCAAAGCGTTTGCCGCACTGAAAATTTTCAAAGGCCGCGCCGTCGCCCTCGAAGCCCTCGCCGGATTTCTTTTGAAGCGCGACCGGTAATCCGTGTCTGTTTTTATAATTGGGTGCAGCGTCACGCTGCCCGTCCGCAAGGACCGTCACGCTCTCGTTTTTTTGTTCCCGTTTTCCTGGACCCTAGGCCCTATCGCCGCGCCGCCAGGTGCATTGATTTCATGGTAAGGATGCGTTCCACCGCGTCCCATTTCAATTCGTGTAATTCGCGTTAACTTTTTCTTTTTCCCCACCCTCGCGCCGGAGTTTTCTGCTTTCTTCATTCTGCCTTCTGCCTTTTCAACATCCGTGTTAATCCGTGTCTAATGCTCTAGTTCCCCGACCATTTATATTCATAGCCCGCGGGCGGTTCATAAAGAGCGGGAAATCCACCGGATCCCTGGGTGCCATTCCAGTACATTTTGATGTAGCTGACGTGGCCGTCCACAAAGCTCATCACGTTAAGGGCGTCTTGAAATTGCAGCGGCTGTCGGCGGTCGTGGCTGCTCAAACCCATGCCGCCGGAAATTTCCCCGATGAGCTCGGTCTGGGTCGGCTCGTGCACGGAGGCAAACGGTTTTTGCGCCATGCCCATATCGTTCGTCTCCGTGCCGCGTGTCACGCCGCCGTTGAACCAGTAGCTGGAAAAATCCGTCCAGGCCTGGATGTAAAAGCCCCGGCCGCTTGACGGGCCAAAAAGCCACGAGCCAATCGGACCGGACAAATCGAAATCATCGGCGGGACAGTCGAAGACGGCGTTGCTGGACGACGTGTTTCCGGTCTGGCCCAGATACGGCCAGAGGTTGTCCTTGTAGTCGAAATAAATTTCGTTTGTGTAGAAAGCGATGGCATCGCCGTGGTCGTCCGCATACATATGCACGGCCAGATTGATTTGGCGCACATTGTTGATGCACGCGATTTTTTTGGCGGACGATTTGGCCCCGCTTAATGCCGGCAAAAGCAACGCCGCCAATATGGCGATGATGGCGATGACCACCAGCAGTTCGATCAATGTGAACCCCCTTTTTTTGTGGAAGTTTGGTTTCACACGCATTGGGTCAGTCCACAACGTCGTGACTCATGTTGTCGCCTGACGGCCAAAATTGAGCTACGCCGGAAACCTGATGTCAAACCAACAACGCTATTAAGTTATGGTATGCTTGTTCGGCTTCTTTGCCGGAAACATTGATCACATCCCCGACGACGTGAATTGCCAGTCTTGCCGGGTCGTCTTTTTCCCCCGCGGCTTCATACGCGGAAGCTCTACTCTTCTTGGGGTGCGAGAACACAAAGTGGGAGATGTGTGAAATAATGATGTGAGTATTTCCAATGGTAAGTGGTTTCATGGTATTTTAGTGTGATATGGGCGGTTGACTGGCAATCCAAAGTTGAGCCGCAGCCGGCGGCGGCAAACCCGGCAATGCCATGATGACAAACACATCTCATATCTCGTCCCAAAACTCAAGGGGCGGCGGCCGTTGGCTCCGGCGCGATGTTGGGCCCGGTCAAAATCACGGCCACTATTGCCGGGATGGAGAAAACAAAAAGCGGGCGTAGCCGTAGGCGATCAACTCATCAACCACCGAACGAACGCCCTGACTGGATTTCCACCAATGACTTGGGTCGTAACTGCGATCTTCAACGGCTATGATTCCCACCCGGGTGCTGCTGCCGAACGCCTTCTCGAATAACAGCCGGGATCGCCGGGCATGAGCGCCCACCGATATGAGATTGATCTCTTTGGGGATGTCGCCGTGCTGACTCAGCCAGCTCTGTAAAGCCACCGCCGCCGCGTAGGTTCGATCCTTTTGCACGTAGGCAGCCGGCACAGCCTGAACCGTGTCGGTGCTCATCCCCAACCGCAGAAGTATCACCGAGCCGAGTTCTGCATAGGTCTTGTATTCAAAAAACGGCGCACCCTGTTCCAGCGGCCCGCCAACAACATAAAGTTTGTGGTGGGGATTCCGTTGAACTTCCAGCCTGGCCGTTTCCAGCGCGTAATCAGGCGACCAGCCTTCCACCACGAGTACCCCATCCGGCACCGGATCATTGACCGCAAGAAACGCATTCATATTCCGGAAGCCGGTTATCAATAGGGCGATTGACGGGATGAGCAACAGCAACCAGCCGCGCAAGGTTGGTAACAAACAGGACCGCCGCCGCAACAAACCCCAATACTGTGGTGAAACCGTAAAGCTCATGACTGCATCATGACCATAGTGACACGAGCGCCCCGGCGCAACTGCATAGAAACGCCTCATCCTCTGGCGTGAATGCATTCGGTTGGTCGCTCTCCACATCAATGCTGTTTTTTGTTCCCGATTTCCTAGACCCTAGACCCCATTCCCGCGCCGTCAGGCGCATTGGGGATGGCAGCGAAGAAGGTTCGGAGCTTGACCGGGTCAAGCTGGTCATTCGTGCGGACGCCGTTGCATAAGTCGAGACCAAACGGCTCCACAGCAGCGATGGCTTCGGCGACATTGGCCTGATTTAGACCACCCGCAAGAAATACCGGAATGCCGATGGCCTCGCGGATGCGACGGCTCAAGCTCCAGTCGTGCGTGCGACCGGTGCCGCCCAACTCCTTAACTGCTAAACTCAGGTTGCCAGAGTCGAGCAGCAGAGCGTCAACATGTGCAGCCGCCGCAACTGCGTAATCTACCGACGTTTGGTCGGTCACGTGGACGACCTGCACCAGGGCGATGCCGGGCAACTCGTCACGGAGGCGGGGATAAACGCTGACAGGTAAATGGTCGCAAAGTTGAAGCGTGTTTGTGCGGCAGCGACACTGCTGCGCGATTATGGCCTCAGCCGGGTGCTGGCTGGTAAGCAGGAATGTAGCAATCGGTGGTGGCACAGTGTCAGCAATCCGCGCAATCGTGTCCTCGGAAATGACGCCCGGACCACTGGGCATGGCTGAGACAAGGCCCAACGCCGAAGCTCCGCAGGCAATCGCCAGCGCCGCCTCGGCAGGAGACTTGATGCAGCAGATTTTGACTCTTGGGCGCATTTGCACGGAGGGTGTCGAAGCCGCCTGACGACCAAAACTGAGCCACGTCGGAGTCTTTGCAGACGGCCACCTGATGTCAAGCCGCGCGCCCGTTTTTTGTTCCCGATTTCCTAGACCCTATCCCCGCGCCGTCAAGCGCATTGGCTCTCCGCAAGGACCGTCACGCTGCCCAACCGGCATTGACTCCAGTGAATGGTTAGGCCAACAATGAAACATAAGTGAAACCATCCGTAAGTTCAAGGCGCAGTCGGCGTTGGCGCGAGTGTTATGACTCTAAAAAACATCGCAGGATCTGTGGCCTGAACAATGTTTGTGACACCATAACCAACACCAGTAAACGGGAATGTGTTAGTGCTGATTGAGGTCCACATGATAAGATTAGTGCTTGATTGAAGCACACAAGGCAAAGGTGGTAAAATCGGGTCAGAATTCCCTGGAGCGACAATCTGGTAAAAGCCATTACCTAATGCTGAAATTGTCAAGATCGTAGGAGCAGGCAACTGAAAAGCTAGAATCAGGATTGCTATGCTTAAAATGAATTTCTTCATGATGTCCAAGGTGGCCTAACGACCAAAACTGAGCCACGCCAGAACAAAGTTGTCAACCGCGAAAACCGGAGCGCCAACCGGCGTTGGCTCCAGTGAATGATTAGGCCAATCAGTTCTCATCCTCGCAAACTCGCTATGAACAAAATAATGAGTAACGCCCAACCAATATACTCAAGAAAGGGTCATCGAAACATCCCCGCAAAAATACAAATGAGTGGGATTATGGGTATGACACACACAACGACTTCATCACGAAAACTTCTCACAAGAACGCTTGTTGGTGCGACAGAATTGTCAGATACAGGATGCCACAAATTCGGCAATACGACGGCGATAGAAAGGAGTACCAAAATAATAGCAAGTGCACCTCGCCCAAATCTCCAAATCGTCGTGTCCTTCTTTTCCATGTGCGCGAGTCGGCCTAACAGACTGATGCAAAACGGGTGTTTTTTATCCGAACCATTTTTCTTCATGGTAAAACCCATCACTGATCGCTGTGGAACGCGGATTTTTGCCCGGCGAATGGCTCGCTTGACTGCTT
>JBEKBA010000023.1:0-28675 GCA_050015635.1 Verrucomicrobiota bacterium | reverse complement strand
TTCAAGCAGTCAAGCGAGCCATTCGCCGGGCAAAAATCCGCGTTCCACAGCGATCAGTGATGGGTTTTACCATGAAGAAAAATGGTTTGGATAAAAAACACCCGTTTTGCATCAGTCTGCTAACCTGATTTTCCAAAATATGCCTGAAAAATGGAATGACGTATTTATTGACGAGAGAATTGAAGGTGTTGCAGCTTCCTTAGGTAAGAGTGTGTTCATTGATATTGGTGGCGTGACTGAGCGTAACAAGATGCTAAATACAAATCTGGTGATTTTTTTAGCTAATCCGGGCACAGCCATTGATGAGTCGCATATTACGAAGCGAGATATTGCTGCTGACGTGCAATCATATAAAATGGAACACAAAAGCGGCATTGGGCTGGTTTTTATCGTGGATAGAATGGTCTACAATCGTTTACCAACTATTCCCAATGGTAATAATACTCCATCCCCCGGAAGAATAAAGTACGCGGAAGCTGTTTACGTTGTTTTTTTTGATATAGCTACTCGGAAGGTGATTTCGGCTAAACGAGAGGTTCGCTATGTCAACACTGGTAATGGCTTTCGCAATCTTTGGTTTGGCCCGATAAAAGACACGGACGCAGATTTATCTAAATATCGGTCGTAATCCGACACCGATTCAAAAACTTGTGCAGATCGTGCCTAACCAGTCACGGAAGCCCTTATGAGGCTTGTCAAGTTTGCGAGGTGCCGTAACCATGCGGAAAGATTGAAAAGGGTTGTTACATTGCCGCTGCCGGGTCGCTGCAGCATCGCTGCAGAAGGGTTGCCCCGACTGTGCAGTGGCGCTGCATCATAAGCTTGCAGTCAGGAAAAAGGGGTCAGTCCCGAGCATTGACACAATTCTTCCGCGCCGTGGCGCAGCAGTCCACTTTTTCGGGACCAGGCCGGTGCCATAATTTTTTATTTTTCTTCGCTTTGTGCGCGCGGAATTTCTACAATTCGCAGCATGGTTCATGTTGGCATCGGCTATGACGTTCACGCACTAGTCGTGGGGCGCAAACTCATCCTCGGCGGCGTCGAGATTCCGCACCCGAAAGGTCTGGACGGTCACTCGGATGCCGACGCGCTCATGCACGCTATCTGCGACGCGCTCCTTGGCGCGCTTGGCGAACCGGACATCGGCCATTTTTTCCCGAACACCGACCCGCGCTGGAAAAATGCTCCAAGCAAAACTTTTCTGGCGGAAGCCGCGCGCATCATCGCGCTCCGGCAGGGAAAAATCGTGAACGTGGACGCGACGGTCATCGCCCAGGCGCCCAAAATTTATCCGCACATCCAGGAAATGAAAATCCGCATCGCGGAAGCGTTGAACATCAACTTTCAGCACATTGGCATCAAGGCAACGACGAACGAGTTGATGGGTTTCATCGGTCGTGAAGAGGGCATTGCCGCGATGGCCGTGGCGGGCGTGGATTTGCCGTAGCCTCATGGCCGCCAAAGCTGAAATCAGTTGGAAGCGCGTGACCGGGGACGGCGCGAAATTGCAGGTGTACGTGCAGCACGTGAAACGGGAGTGGAAATTTTTTCAACGCGCAAAGCGTTTTGATATCTGGCAGCCCGTGCCCGAACCGCCGTTGGAAGACTGGCTGGAATTGCTCGACGCGGTGCAACGGCTCATCACGCGCCGTCGTTATCAACCGGACGATGAGGAACGCCTTCGCCGCCAAATCCGCGAACGGTTTCCCGATGCGGAGGTTTAATGCGCGTGTGGCTTGGCGTATTCGACCATGCCGGAAATATCAATCACCACCACCGGCTCATTACCGACGACCCACGCGTCGTGTCCCGGCGGGAGCAGTGACACTTCGCCAGGACCGAATTCCTGCTGGCTGCCGTCGTCCATCAGCACGGCCAGTTGCCCGGAAACGTGATATTGCAAATGCGGTGCTTCGCAACTTTTGGTTTTCATCAACGCCTTGAGCGACGTTGACCATTTCCAGCCTGGCAACAGTGTCGCGCGTCCGAACGTGACGCCGCCGAGCGTGGCGAGTTCGAGTTTGCCCTTGTCGAATGTCCGGAGTTCATCAGGCTTCGCCAGATTTTTGCTTTGCATTTTGGCCATGATTGCCTCGCTTTCTTTATTTAGTTCCTGGTTATTGCCCCTGCCAACTCAATCACTTGAATCGAATAGCCGGAACAACACAAGCTGAATAAATCCGTTCTTGGAAAATGTTCCGCTGCTGACAGAATTCGCGCATGGAAAAATCAAGCCGCCGCAAAACCGGCCAGCCCAAATCGTCGAACATCGCCGCGACTATCAGTAAAATCACGGTGTCCGAACGTGAACGCCGCAATGGTCATGGCGGCTGCGTCCTCTGGTTGACCGGCCTGTCCGCCGCCGGCAAATCCACCGTGGCCAACGAACTCGAAATGGCGTTGTTCCGGCGCGGCAGACAGGCTTTTGTTTTGGACGGCGACCGGGTTCGCCACGGCTTGTGCCGCGACCTGGGATTTTCGCCCCGCGACCGGCAGGAAAACATCCGGCGTGTGGGCGAAGTCGCCAGATTATTTTCCGAAGCGGGCTTTATATGCGTCACGGCCTTCATTTCACCCTACCGTGCCGACCGTTCCCTGGTGCGCGGGATGATATCCGGCGGAAAATTTTTCGAGGTCTTTGTCAACGCGCCGCTGGCTGTGTGCGAAGCGCGCGACCCGAAGGGGCTTTACATCAAGGCGCGGGGAAAAAAGATCAGGAACTTCACCGGCATTTCCGCGCCTTACGAGCCGCCGCTGAATCCTGAAATTGAATTGCGCACGGATAAATTGACGATTGCCGAAGCGGTGACAAAAATTTTGCGGCATTTGCAGAAAGCGCGCGTCGTGAAAAAAGATTGACCGGCGGTGGCCCGTTTTTACATTCCGCGCGTGGTCAGGCCGCCTTTAATCCTGGTTTCGCCGAGCATTGAAAAGTGCGGCGTTGAATTTCATGATTTGTCCGTCAGTCTTTCGGTCAAATATGAAAATGCGGTTCTACGGGCTGGTGGAATTCCCGTTGTCACCCCGATTTCAACCAATCGAAAAATTCTCGCGGAAATCGTCCGGCGTGTGGATGGCGTGATGTTGACCGGCGGCGACGACATTAATCCCGATCTTTACGCGAAAAATCTGCCGCGCGCGGTGCGGAAAACCGTGGAGACAACTCCCGACGGCGGTGGACGTGATTTGCTCGAACTGGTTTTGCTGGGCGAAATTTTTCACCAGCGCAAACCGCTTTTGGCGATTTGCCGCGGGCATCAATTGTTGAACATCGCGCTCGGCGGCCGGTTGATCGCGGACATCCGCCGGCAGATACCCGGCGCGTTGAACCATCAACGCATGGACAAGACGGGTGAATTAGTGCATGAAGTGGCATTGACAGCGGGTTCGCTGTTGGCCAAGATTATCGGGAAACAAGTCTTGGGTGTGAACAGTTCGCATCATCAGGCGGTTTTGGAGCCAGCGGAACCTTTGATGGTTGTGGCGCGAACGCGCGATGGAATCGTGGAAGCGATGGAATTGAAACCGTACGTGGCGCGGCAAATGCCGTTTTTGTTGAGCGTGCAATTTCATCCCGAGCGGCTGACGGAGCGACACGCCGGACATCGCGCGATTTTTAACCGTTTCATTCAAGCCTGCGCACCGAAGCGAAAATCATGAAAGCTAAAATTCTCATCGTGGATGACGAGGCGGATATACGCAATCTGCTCACGGCCGTGCTGGATAATTATTACGACGTCGCCGAAGCCGGCAGCGGCGCGGCGTTGCAAAAGACTTTTTCGCAGGACCAGCCCGATGTCATTCTGCTTGATGTGAAATTGCCGGATGCACACGGCCTTGATTTGCTGCCGCAGATCAAAAAACGCTGGCCGGACACCGAAGTCATCGTGTTGAGCGGCCAGGGCACGATCACCATGGCCGTCGAAGCCGGACGCCGCGGCGCTTTTAATTTTCTCTCCAAGCCGTTTGAAAATGAAAAACTGCTCGCGGACGTGAAGTGCGCCATCGAACGCAAAGAGCAGACCGAGGAGAATTCCACGCTCCGTCGCGCGCTCGAAACCATGAGCGGCACGGCCTCGCCGATTTTCCGCAGCGCGGCCATGCAAGACGTCGTTCGCACCGTCGAACGTATCGCGCCCAGCGATGTCGCTATTTTGATTACGGGTGAAAGCGGTTCGGGCAAGGAAGTCATCGCCGACCTTCTCCACACGCTGAGTCCGCGCAGCAAAAACAGGATCATCAAGATTAACTGCGCCGCGTTGCCGCGCGAATTGATTGAAAGCGAACTGTTCGGCTCCGTCAAAGGCGCGTTCACCGGCGCGCATACGGATCGCGAAGGATTGTTCCGTCAGGCCGAGGGCGGCACGCTGTTTCTGGACGAAATTTCCGAGATGCCGATTGACACCCAGAGCAAACTGCTGCGCGTGTTGCAGGACCAGGAAGTCCGCCCCGTCGGCGGCAAAACCAGTTACAAGACCAACTGCCGCATCGTTGCCGCGACAAATCGTAAGCCCGAAGAAGCCATCAAGGACGGCAAGCTGCGCGAGGATTTGTTTTATCGCATCAGCGCGATTTCCGTCCACCTGCCGCCCTTGCGCGAACGGCGCGACGACATCATGCCGTTGGCCAACGCGTTTCTGAAACGTTTTGCCGCGCAGGCCAACCGCGTCATCCGCGGCTTCGCGCCCGACGCGATTGACCGGCTTACTGCGTTCGACTGGCCGGGCAACATCCGCCAGTTGCAAAATGAAGTCCAGCGCACCGTGCTTTTGAACGAAGGCACCGAAGTCGCCGGCGCCGACCTTTCCATCACGAACGTCAAGGCCGGTCCAAGCGATAGTAGTGATACAAACTTCACGCTGCTCGAAGGCGTCGAGCGCAACGCTATCGTCCAGACGCTCAAGGAAACCGGCGGCAACAAACTCGAAACCGCCAAACGCCTCGGCATTGGTCGCCAGACGCTCTACAATAAAATCAAGGCCTACGGCATCGAAACGTGATGGCTTTTGCCGGTGCGGGTTCAACGGTCGTTTCAAAATGAAAGCCGGGTTGAACAGAGACTTGCGGCAAAAATTTTGTTCAACTACGAAAAAGGATAAGCTGCAAAACTCGCCGTCCCTTGACTTACCCGATTTAGAGCGTTTGAAGAAATACTGTAGCCATGCGGAGCGAGGATTTTTGGTGTTTTGGCAAGGCTGAGTGAGGGAGCATGCCCAACTGCGGCCTGTGACTGAGCCAAAACGAAGCCAAAACCCAAAAAGACCGCTCCTTAATCTTCCCCACCGCATGGCTACAGTTTTTATGAAAATGCTCTAGCTTCAAAGTTTCTTCAGTTCCAAATTCGCCAGTTGAATCAATGGCTTGATGGTCGCAGCATCTAATTGAAACTTACAGCCCGCCGCCGAAAACAATTCCGGCAACGGACGCGAGCCGCCCAACGCCAGGGATTTTTTGTAATCGTTCAAGGCTTTTGCCGGGTCGCGTTTGGAATTTGCCCAGACCTGCAAAGCGCCGAGTTGCGCGATGCCGTATTCGATGTAGTAAAACGGATGAAGGAATATATGAAGTTGCCTGTGCCAGGAACTGGCCCGTGCGGCTTCGCACCTGCTCCAGTCCACCTCGCCGCCGAAGCGGTTCATCAAATCGAGCCACGCCGTTTTGCGTTCCTCGTGCGTGTGATTGGGATGCGTGTAAATCCAATGTTGAAACGCGTCCACCGTCGCAATCCACGGAAAAATACCGATGATGCCTTCAAGGTGAACCCGCCGCGCCCGATTTGCGTCGGTGGCGGAATAAAATTCCTCCAGAAACTCGTTGCCCAGCAGTTCCATGCTCATGGAGGCGACCTCGCAAAATTCAATCGGCGCGCTACGATACGCATACAAGTCCTCGTCGCGCGTGGCGAGCGCGTGAAACGCATGACCGGCCTCGTGCAGAATCGTTTCCACGTCACGCTGCAAACCAATGGCGTTCATAAAAATAAATGGCAACCGCGATTCGGACAACGTAGATTGATAACCGCCGGGTGCCTTGCCCTTCCGATTATCAAGATCGAGCAAACGCAAATCCTGCATTTGTTGAAAACCGCCTGCGAGCTCGCCGTCGAGCCGGTTGAAAATTTTCTGCGTGCGCGAAACCATGTCACCGACTTCGGCAAACGGCTTCAACGACGGACGATTTTGCGGGTCAACTGCCAAATCCCACGGACGAAGTTTTTCCAGTTTCAATTGCTCGCGACGCCGTGATTGCAATTCGCGCACGACGGGCATGATTTCGTTTTCGACCGCGTCGTGAAATTTTGTGCAATCGTCCGGCGCGTAGTCGAATCGTCCCAGCCGGCGAAAAGCGTAGTCGCGATAATTTTTGAATCCGGCGTTTCTTGCGATTTGCTGCCGCAGTTCGGTCAGCTTGTCAAAAATTTCATCTAACTTGCCTGCTTCCTGCAAACGCCGTTTGGCGACAAGTTCCCACGACTCCTGCCGCAGCGAACGGTCCGGTTCTTCGAGATAACGCCCCATCTGCACGAGCGTTTTTTCCTCGCCGCGAAAGTTGACCGTGAGTGCGCCGCTCAATTTTTGATATTGCTGGCACAGTTTTGCCTCTTCGGTTTCCAGCGCGACGTTTTCCGGGCGGAAAAGCGCCACACGATTTTCCACGTCACGATTGAAAACTTGAAAGCGTGCAGTTGGCAGTTTTTCGCGAAGCGGATGTGTCACGTAAATTTTCTCCAGCGCAAACTGGCGCGGCTTGAGTTGCGGTTCGACGTTCTCGACAAAATGCAGATACGCCTTTTCCGCGTCGGCGTTGTCCGTGTGGCACGTCATCGCGATGTAACGATGTGAGGATTCTTCATCAAGCGCGGCGCTGAGTTCGCTCCATGAAAGCAACCAATCTTCCAATGTGTCGGCGCTTTTGGCCCGTGCTGCAAGCACTTCCAACTGATCGAACAGCGGCGCGATTTGCGGCCAGTCGCCAAGGTCAATGTTTTGCGGGACAAATTTACGCTGCTTGCGCGCGGACAGTTTCCCAAATGGCAATAAATTCATGTACGCAAAGAATAGGCAAAGTTCGCGCTAGAGAAACAAATTTTGCGTTTCAGATTTTGGTTCTGATGCCACATGCGCGCACGAGGCACCAGCCGCGAATGGATTCAAAAATGGCGAACAGACCCGCCACCACAAAAATCAGCCCGAGCCAAAGCGCATAATCCACTATGATAATGCCTGCGATCAGGCAGAGCGTGCCGATGACGCCGCGCGCGATGCGTCCGCGATGGCTGATGTTGGGTCGGAAAAAGCGGCTCACACCAAAAAACTAGCACAATGCGTGCCCAAAACAACACGTTCATTGCAAGAGAAACTGGTCAACAACTGAAAACAGCGGCATATTTTCAACACATTGTGAATTTGCTGGATCAACATTACCTGTGGGCTTCCATGATTTGGGGTGCGATTGCGGGCGGCTACTTGGTTTACGGCTGGCGGCAAAAGGCAACCTGGCCCTTGGCTGCCGGCGCATTGATGACGGTGGTATCCATCTTCATGGCCAGCGCGTTGCTGATGTCGCTGATCTGCATCGCGGTGATCTTTGCGGTTTATTGGCTGGCGAAACAGGGGTATTGAAATTCAATGGGGAGAGCTGCCGTCGTGCCGTCCCTCTCGAAGATTATAGTCCTTTCGGCAACGCGCTCGCGCCGGCATAGACCGCATTCTTGCCGAGCAGTTGTTCGATGCGCAGGAGTTGATTATATTTGGCCGTGCGGTCGGTGCGGCTCAATGAACCGGTCTTGATCTGGCCGCAATTCGTCGCGACGGCGATGTCCGCGATGGTTGAATCTTCCGTTTCACCGGAGCGATGCGAGAGCACGGCGGTATAGGCGTGCGTTTTCGCCAGCTCAACGCAATCCAAAGTTTCTGTGAGCGAGCCGATCTGGTTCACCTTGACGAGAATCGAATTGGCCGTGCCGGTATCAATTCCCTTTTGCAAAAATTTTACGTTCGTCACGAACAGGTCGTCGCCAACGAGTTGAATTTTGTCGCCGAGTTTATCAGTGAGTTTTTTCCAGGTCGCCCAATCGCTTTCGCCGCAGCCGTCTTCGATGCTCACGATGGGATACTTGGCGCACAGCTTGGCGTAAAAGCTGACGAGGTCGTCTCCCGTCACGGTTTCGCCGGTGCTTTTTTTGAAGGTGTATTTCCCGTTGCCGGTGTAAAATTCCGATGCGGCGGGGTCGAGCGTCAAATAAATGTCCCTGCCCGGTTTGTAGCCCGCGTCCTTTATTGCTTGCAAAATAGTTTCGAGCGCTTCCTCGACACTGCCCAGCTTGGGTGCAAAACCTCCTTCGTCCCCGACGGTCGTGGTCAGTCCTTTCTTTTTCAACACGGATTTCAGCGCGTGAAACGCTTCGGTGATCGCGCGCAAACCTTCGCTGAAGGTCGGCAAACCGAGCGGCATGATCATGAATTCCTGGAAATCAATCGGTGCATCCGAATGTGCGCCGCCGTTGATAACGTTGGCCATCGGCACCGGAAGAACTTTCGCGTTCGGGCCGCCGAGATATTTGAACAGCGGCTGATTCAGCGCGGCGGCGGCGGCTTTGGCGTTGGCGAGCGAAACGGCGAGAATCGCGTTCGCCCCGAGCTTGGATTTTGTTTCGGTGCCGTCAAGTTTGAGCATGGTCCGGTCAACCGTGAGTTGATCCAGCGCGTCCATGCCTTGCAGCACGGGAAGAATTTTTTCGGTGACATTTTTGACGGCGTTCTGCACGCCCTTGCCGAGGAAACGTTTTTTGTCGCCATCGCGCAGTTCGATGGCTTCGTGTTCACCCGTGCTCGCACCGCTCGGAACTGCCGCGCGACCAACCGTGCCGCAGCCCAACGTCACGTCCACTTCCACCGTCGGGTTGCCGCGCGAATCCAGAATTTCACGCGCCTGAATGTTTTGAATTTTTGTCATGGTTTCCTTTTAAACTTCAAGCCGCCAAAAATGACTTGCCCATCATAAAACCCGCGCGCGGTGAGTCAAGCAGGCGTTCGTTGAAAAACGGCGTGGAAATTTTTCGTAAAGCTGACCGTTCAGTTGAAGCGGTTTTGCGCGCGTTCGTCTTCGAGTTTTTTCCGCACGAGCGTAAGCGTGGCGCGGGTCAGTTCGCGCACTTCTTCTCCCTGCGTCTCGACTTCTTTTTCCAATTCGGCAATGCGTTTTTCGTAGGCGCGAATGCGTTCATGCAGCGGCAATTGGAGCGCGGTCAGCCGCGATTCAAGTTCCGCGAGCGCCTGCTGCGCTTTTTGCTGCGTCTCAATCAACGCGCTTCGTTGGGCATAAAGTCCTTGAACGAGGCTCTGTTTTGCGAATTCCGTCAGCTCGGGCATGATTTTCTCGCGGAGCAATTGTCCTTGTTTGCCTGCCATCGCTTCGGCCGCGAGCGCCCGCTGTTTCCATTCCTGGGCGGACGCCGGATCAGCCGTCAGATCGTCCTGAATTTTGACTAATGTCCCGGCTGGTTGTGTCGTGTGACCATGGCTCGAATTTCTCCGCCAGAGTAAAACCCCCAACACAGCCAGCAATGCAATGGTAAAACCCAGCAAACCAACCATCCCTAACATCAAGCCGTAGGGGTTCCCGCCGGTTGGCAGGGTTGGCAGGATTGGCAGGATTGGTGGTGCGGCTTTCGTTTGTGGTTCGGTGGCTTGCGGTGCCGGTTCGGCAATGACCGTTGCAGCGGCCAAAACTTTGATTTGGTTGGTCGAAGTCAAAACCATCTGCGGCCGGCCTTGATAATCCACAATCCGCCCCGAAACCTTGATGAATGTGCCGGCATAACTTTCCAGATCAGGGAAATTATTCGTGTCGTCACCGCGAATCACGCAGGTCAGTGGTGAATGGGGATAGCGTTGATTCAAATTCATCAACGCGACGGTGGGTCTTAAGGTCACTTGCGCCACGCTGTCCGTCACGACCACTTGCTGGTTCAGGTAATTGGCGGCGTCGGTCGCCGGGATTTCCGGCATGGCATTGGTTTGGGCGGAGACCTTGACTGACAATGCCAGCGTCAACCAGGCTGCTGCGGACAATTCGCGAAAACATTTCAAATGGCGCATGGCGGCATCCTGACATTTTCAGTTAATTCACGCAACCCCATCTTTCGCTTTGCAGTTGCCAAACCGGGGCGATTGCACTATGAATTTTTCGGCAATGGAGTTTGCCAACCCGCGCGTGCGGGAAAACCGCCTGACGTTCAGCGCTGATGACTCCTACCGATGGATGTAGCATTCGCAGAATTTTATGCCCGCGTATCTATGGGTGGCAATCGGCGGTGCGCTCGGCAGCATAAGCCGCTTCTGGCTTTCGGGCTTCGTCGCCAACCGCTTCGGCGAAACATTCCCCTGGGGCACGCTTGTCGTCAATGTGACCGGTTCGTTCGTCATCGGATTTCTCGCGGCATTGACCGAAACCGAAAGTCGCGCGCTCACATCACCTGGTTTCCGCCAGTTTTTCATGATCGGCATATGTGGCGGTTACACGACGTTTTCTTCCTTCAGCCTTGAAACCCTCAAAAGTCTGCAAGATGGCGAATGGCTTCATGCCGGCGGCAATGTGGTTTTATCCGTCGTCCTCTGCCTGGTGGCCGTCTGGCTCGGTTATCTGCTCGGAGCCATGTTCAATTCAGTGAAAGGAAATTAATATGCAAATTCCAAACGACGCGGTGTTGCTCAGAATTTTCCTCGGCGAAAGCGACCGCTGGGAACACAAACCGCTTTATGAAGCCATCGTGCTGGCTGCGCGCGAGGCGCAACTCGCCGGCGCAACGGTGTTGCGCGGGCCGATGGGTTTCGGCAAATCCAGCCACCTGCACACGGCGAAAATTCTGCGGCTCTCGATGGATTTGCCGCTGGTCATTGAAATCGTGGACGACGAGGAAAAAATCAACGCGTTCTTGCCGACGCTGGATAAAATGATGGGCGGCGGACTCGTGACATTGGAAAAAGTGAAAGTGCTTCACTACCGCTCTGGCGGGAAAAACTCATGAGAGAACTGCACGAACAATTAGAAACCTTGTTGAAAAACGGCCAGCCGCGCGAAATCATTCTGGAACAAACATTGCGCCGCGTACTCGCCGACCTTCGTTCGGAAACCGGTACAATTCATTTACTTGATTCCGAAAAGCAATTGCTTCATTTGGCTGCACAAGTCGGCCTGCCGCCGCAAATGTTGGAAGTTATAAAAACCATTCCTGTTGGAAAAGGCATTGCCGGACAAGTCGTTGCGCAAAATAAACCGGTCACGATTTGTAATTTGCAAACGGACACCAGCGGCGTGGCCAAACCCGGCGCGCGGCAAACCGGCGTCGGTGGCGCGCTGTGCGTTCCGTTGTGCAACGGCGACAAAATTGTCGGCACCATCGGTGTCGGCACAGTCCGTCCGCATGAATACACGCCGGACGAAACGCTCGCGTTGGAAGAAATGGGCCGGTTGATCGGCGGACAGTTGAATTTATAACCCACGCATGGCGACTTCTGATGCGGCAAATGGTCACGCGCCAAAAAAATTCCGCTGGTTCAATCGCACCGTCCTCGGCATCGGCCTCGCGTCGCTCTTCAGCGATTGGTCGCACGAAATTGCAACGGCAGTGATGCCCGCATTTTTGGCAACGTTCGGTGCGGCCGCGGCATGGCTCGGCTTGATTGAAGGTGTTTCCGACGGATTTTCCAGCTTCGCCAAAATGGCGTCCGGCTTTTACACGGACAAATTGCAACGCCGCAAACCCATCGCTGTTATCGGCTATCTTGTCACTGCGCTCGGCACGGCTTCCTTTGGTTTGGCCACGGCCGCGTGGCACGTTTTGATTTCGCGGTCACTCGCGTGGCTCGGACGCGGCGTGCGCACGCCTGTTCGTAAAGCACTGCTCGCCGCTGCTGTGACACGCGAAACTTACGGTCGCGCCTTCGGCTTCGAGCGCATGATGGACACCGTCGGGGCCATTGTCGGACCGGCCACGGCGCTTATTTTGCTCGGCGCGCTCCAACATAATTATCACACAGTCTTTCTGCTGACGCTCGTTCCGGGTTTGTGCGCGGTCGGAGTCATTACATTTTTCGTCCGGGAAAAAGAGCGCAAGCCGGTATCGTACATTTCGTTTGGCGAACGCCTTCGTTCGCTCCCGCAACCTTACCGGAAATTTGTCGTCGCCGTCGGACTTTTCGGCGCGGGCGATTTCGCGCACACCATGTTGATTTTGCTGGCGACGCAAAAATTGACGCCGGCTTTCGGCGCGGCCAGGGCGGCGAGCATCGCAGTCGGACTTTATTTGCTGCATAACATTTTTTACGCGTCGGCTGCGCCGGTGGCGGGCTGGCTCGCGGACAAATTCAAAAAACAATTCGTGCTCGCGTTCGGCTACTCGCTGGCGCTGGCGCTGGCCGTGTGCGTCATCGTTTTGCCCGCGGGCATTTGGATGCTCGGTCTGATATTTTTGCTCGGTGGAACCTTCAACGGAATTGTTGAGACCCTCGAAGACTCATTTTGCGCGGAACTCGTCGGTGAAGAGCATCACGGCATGGCGTTTGGCGTTCTGGCAACCGTGAATGGCGTCGGTGATTTCCTGTCCAGCATCATTGTCGGCGTGTTATGGACCGCTTTCGGCACCGGCGTCGCGTTCGGTTACAGTGCCTTGTTATTTGGTTTGGGCGCGTTGCTGGTTTTGAGAACACGTTCTAGCCAGCAAGTGTAATGGTTAAAGTCTGTTGGATTGTTGTGAGTTGCTAAACAAGGTGTTTGGTCGTAATACCGCCCCATTTCGTATTGAGGTATTCGGCGACTAGCCGACGATGGCAATGATGCGGCAGGTGTTCGCTGCAAAGAAGACAACTGTGTTGAAGCAATTCCGGTTGAATTGCTTTTTCGACTTGGCGTTGGGTCAACAAATTCAAAAACTGATGCTCGTATACGTTCCAATCGCCCTTTTGCTTTTTGTACGCATCAAGGATTTCCTGGGTAGGTGCTAGTTCGGGCAGATGCACATAATCAATTCCGGCAATATCTTGTAGAAAGTAAGCCAGATCCTCTTTTTTTGAAAATCCGGCCAATTGAGAGTTGTTATTCAGCCGAACATCCACAACACGTTTGACTCCGGTATCCTTCAATTTCGTGAAGAATTCGCGCGCAGATTTTTGGGTAAACCCGATGGTGAAGAGTTCAATTTCCATAACGCGGCGGTTTTTCACGCAACACTGTCTCTTCTTCGCGATAAGCAATCTTGTCACCTTGCAGCTTATAGGCCTCGGCAACAATTTCATCTCTCGACCTGAAAAATTCACGGTCTGAAAGCTCAAATAAATTCAAAAGGCGCGTCTCCAACTGCTCGTGGTTCTCAATTCTACCGTCGGATAGAATATGGAGAACTGGTATGCCACGTTCGCGCAGGCGGGGAGACACAAGAATACAACGATGACAGTCTAACGGGTCTTTTTCGGAGCACATGAGAGCAATGCACATCTTTGCCGCCCCTCGAACGACTCGGTCGACGCCACTATTGAACGCTGGCGTTCTCGCAATCAAATCATAGTCCGCCCGATCATTGACATAGCATTCACGTTCAGACCTCCGGGCTCCGAGTTCTTCACCAAGAAACACATAGGAGATGTCTTTTTCCTGTAAGGCGCGTTGCAGTTGCTCGCGGTTGAATTGCGGATTGTATTCACTGTAGGGTGACGAGCGAACATCAGCCACCGCTTGGATGCCGTATTGTTTCAATAATGCTGCAAACTTTGCGAACTCCAAATTGGAGTGGCCAATGGTGAACACAGGTTGATGGGTGTCGGTACTCATGCGGGAAGTTCAAAGACGGTGGCGATGACTTTATAGTGAAGTTCGTGAAATGGTGGCGTGAGACTCACGCAAAGGAAAATTTGGCGCGGATCTTTTGGTTCAATTATACCTTCTTGCGTTCGAGGATAATCTGGAAAATATTTCTGGCCGATCACCGGGTCAGTCAAAGCAAAATCATAGTGTCGTCCTCTGTAAGTGAATAGTCCGCGCTGCTGCTTTTTGGCGTATCCATCCCAAACTCTGGAACGAATTTGGAAATAAAAAGTTTCTGGACGAATCAAGTAAAGCGATTGCAGATTTGGCAATTGCAGGAGAACGGTCGCGCTTACGCGATCACTTTTTTGAGAAGTATCAAGCCACAAACTGTCCGGCTCTTCGATGAGCGATGATAAAACTTGAGATTGTAAGGAAGATTCCTTGAACCAAGGCTGATCGACTTGAATTAACCAATTTTCCGGTTGTAGGGGATTGCTCGTTTGTTCGAAAAGTGGCAACTGAATTACATCCAGCGGTTTTGGGTCTGCTCCGCCTGACAAACGGCGTTCGACAAAATCCAATGCACCTTCGTCGTGACTCGACACCGGCCTGACCCATCCGCCCCACCGAATCTTGCCGCCCTCTTCATCAATCAACTCTCGGCCAGCCACACAACTTTTCGGGTGATGTTTCGTCGAGTTCGCCAGAACCAATATGCGTTTAATTGTCATGGATCACACAATGTCATAACGCTGTGTCGAAATTAACAATTTATCCTATTTCCGCAATCCCGTCTGACACTGTTCAACTCAAGTAATTTTCCATCCCCGCACACGTGCATACCGGATTGCGGTCGCCGAAGACGTTGTCCACGCGCCCGACGGACGGCCAGAATTTATATTCGCGCAGCGATTTGACCGGGAACGCCGCCTGTTCGCGCGTGTATGAGTGATTCCAATTATCCGACGCAATCATGTCCGCCGTGTGCGGCGCGTTCTTCAGCAAATTATTTTGTTTGTCCGCCGTGCCGGATTCAACGGCTTGAATTTCCGCGTGAATGGAAATCATCGCGTCGCAGAAACGATCCAGCTCGAATTTTGATTCGCTCTCGGTCGGCTCGACCATCATCGCGCCGGGCACGGGCCACGAAATCGTCGGCGCGTGAAAGCCGTAATCCATCAGCCGTTTTGCCACGTCCTCGACGGTGACGCTCTTGAACTGGCGCAAATCAAGAATGCACTCGTGTGCGACGAGATCTCCGTGTCCGCGATAAAGCGTCGGAAAATAATTTTCCAGCCGCCTGGCGATGTAGTTCGCGTTGAGAATGGCAAATTTCGTCGCTTCCGTCAGGCCATCCGCGCCCATCATCGCGATATACATCCAGGAAATCGGTAAAATGCCCGCGCTGCCCCACGGCGCGGCGGCGACTGCGCCAATGGGATTTTCACCGCCAAGATTCACAACGGAATGGCCGGGCAAAAATTCGACGAGATGTTCGGCAACGCCTATCGGTCCGACGCCCGGTCCGCCGCCACCGTGCGGAATGCAGAACGTCTTGTGCAGATTCAAATGGCAAACGTCCGCGCCGATGAAACCGGGACTCGTCAAGCCGACTTGCGCGTTCATGTTCGCGCCGTCCATGTAAACCTGTCCGCCGTTTGCGTGTGTGATTTCGCAAATTTCCTTGATGTTTTCTTCAAAAACGCCGTGCGTGGACGGATAAGTAATCATGAGCGCCGCGAGATCATTTTTGTGCGCCCCGGCTTTGGCTTTCAAATCGGCGATGTTGATGTCGCCTTCGCCGTCGCATAAAACCGCGACGACTTTCATTCCAGCCATGACCGCGCTCGCCGGATTTGTGCCGTGTGCCGAAGTCGGAATTAAACAAACGTTGCGATGACTTTCGCCGCGTGATTCGTGATACGCGCGAATGACGAGCAACCCGGCTAATTCACCTTGCGAACCGGCGTTAGGCTGAAGCGAAATGCCTGCGAAGCCTGTGATTTCCGCAAGCCATTCCTCGAGTTGCCGGAAAAGTTTTTGGTAACCGCGAGTCTGTTCCAATGGCGCGAAAGGATGAATTTTCGCAAATTCCGGCCACGAGACGGGAAACATCTCCGCCGTTGCGTTCAATTTCATCGTGCAGGAGCCGAGCGGGATCATCGAGGCCGTGAGCGAGAGGTCGCGCGTTTCGAGCCGTTTCAGGTAGCGGAGCATTTCGGTTTCGGAGTGGTAACGATTGAAAACCGGGTGGGTAAGGAATGGGGAAACGCGACACAGTGATTGAGGTATCGCAGATGGATTCACTGACAAGTCGCGACCGCCTTGCGGTCCTGAACCGTCTCCAAACGCCTTCACAATGAGTCCCAGATCATCCGTTGAGACTGTTTCATCCAACGAAAGCCCGACGCGTGTCGCATCAATAATGCGGAGATTGATCCCAAGTGATTCTGCAGTTTTATGAACGGCTGCGGCATTTGAAACTTGCACCGTCAACGTGTCAAAGAACGTCAGGATTAAAAGTTTGTGGCCTTGCTTCTCCAGCCTGGCAGCGAGCAGCCCGGTCAACCTATGAATTCGTTGCGCTATTTTTTTTAGACCGTCCGGCCCGTGATAAACTGCGAACATCGAAGCCATATTCGCCAGTAACGCCTGCGCTGTGCAAATGTTGCTCGTGGCTTTTTCGCGGCGGATGTGTTGCTCGCGCGTCTGGAGTGTGAGCCGCAGCGCCGGTTTGCCCCGCGAATCTTTTGAGACGCCGACGAGACGCCCCGGTAGATGCCGTTTGAATTCGTCGCGCGTGGCAAAAAATGCCGCGTGCGGTCCGCCATAACTGGGCGGTACGCCGAAGCGTTGCGTGCTGCCGACCGCGATGTCCGCGCCGGATTCGCCCGGCGGTTTCAGCAGTGTGAGCGCGAGCAAATCCGTGGCCATCGTGATCAGCGCGCCGGCCGTGTGGGCTTTTTCCGCAAAGTTGGAGTGATCATGAATCGCGCCGAAGGTGTCGGGATATTGCACCAGCGCGCCAAAAACTTTTTCGTTGAACTGAAAACTTTCGTGATCGCCGACCACCACTTCAATCCCGAGCGCTTTGGCGCGGGTTTGGACGACTTCGATATTTTGTGGATGACAATGCGCGGAGACGAAGAAAATGTTTCGCCCATCCTTGAGCGCGTGGCACAAGGCCATTGCTTCGGCGCAGGCGGTGGCTTCGTCCAGCAGCGAGGCGTTGGCGATGGGCAGTGCGGTCAGATCGGCTGTCATCGTTTGAAAATTCAACAATGCTTCAAGCCGGCCCTGGGAAATCTCGGCCTGATAAGGCGTGTAGGGCGTGTACCAGCCGGGATTTTCCAGCACATTGCGCTGGATTACCGGCGGCGTGATACAATCGTAATAGCCCATGCCGATGAACGAACGGAAGACCTTGTTTTCCGCCGCGATTTTTCCAAGTTGGGCGAGCGCCTCGAATTCGCTGCGCGCGGCGGGAAGATTCAAGGATTTGCCGGGATGAATTTGTTCCGGCACGGCGGCGGCAATCAGTTCATCCAGATTATTGAAGCCGGTTTGCGCGAGCATCGCGTGTGCGGTGTCGGCGTCCGGACCGATGTGGCGGCGGACAAATCGATCAGGATGCGCGGGCAAATTTTCAGTCAAACCCATCCGTGAAAATTACGGTTCGCGCTCGTCAAAGCAAGATGGATTTTGGGTGGAAGTGGTTCAGTTTGAAATCTGAAATCGCATTTTGGCTTCAGAGCATTGACAGAATTGATGGAAATGCCCTAAGAGCCCCGGCGGGGCGACATCGTTGTAGTTGTCCGTTAAAGAACCCTTCAAGCTCCGTGGGAGCGGCATCTTCAAACACCAGTCTGCCCTCGGCGGTGCCCCGGCACATAAATTATTTGAACATGTCACGGTTCAGCGCAAGTCAGACGTGCCGGTCGCTCGTTCATTCGCTGATGATGATGTCACCATCAACAAAACCGGCCTGCCTGCCGGCGTCGAGTTGATTGAACTTTTATGATTTTTCAAAACAATTACAAACTGGCAATCAGCGCGGGAATCAGCTACATATTATAAGCATGAGTGCGAAAGACATCCTGTTGGAAGTGGCGGACAAGCTGCCGCCGGACGCCACGCTCGTTGATGCCATCTACGAGTTGGAATTCCGGCAGGCGGTTGAAGATGGTTTGGCCGAACTGAATCGCGGCGAAGGCGTGCCCATGAGCAGGTCAAAGCCAAAATCGCCGAATGGGCTGGCAGGTAATGAAAGCAGACGTTAAACGCCAGCCGATGAAACGCGGCACAAAACCGGAAATGTTAAAGCTCAATGGCAGTTGGCAGGCACGATCAAAAAGTCTTTCCAAAAGAAACGTCCCGCAGGCGGTTGGCCGAAATTGTGAATTCGATTTATAAAAATACAAAGGGCGCTGTTTCCAGCGCCCTCTTTTATTTGCTGTATAAAATCGCCTATGCAGCCCATGAAAGCTCACGTGAAGTTTTTCGAGACGCACGGATGCGTTCCTTCCGCTCGTTTTCAACAGACTGAAGATAATCTTCTTTCTGTTTAATGAACTTTTTGAACGTCCCTGCTTCTGAATTGCAGAGTTGGTCAACAGTTTTAGTTTTCATAGCTTTTCTTTCATTTGCATTTGTCATGCCGCAGGCATGAGCAATGTATTAAACACATCAGGCTTTATCACCGCAAGACTTATTTCGTCGCTTGTTTTCTGTGCTATTACTTCAGTATCGCCCCCATCCCCCATATTAGCAAATACGAATATTTCATCAAAATGCTCCACATAATCGTTAAAGGATTCACGAAAGCCAATGTGTGATTTTGGCAATGCTTCTGGATGAGGGAATCTTCTGGATAAAAGTGCCCGTTTCATTCCTTGCCGAATGGCAACTTTCAATGGGGTCAAAACCGCTATCATGGTTAGCTCATACTGGTTATTTTTAGCCAGATTAATTTTTTTCAATGTCTCATCTTTATTGGACATGGATGAATCCCACACAAATGAGCGTCCAGCTTCGATTAAACGTTTGAATAATTGCGATGCGAGCGCCTGACACTCCTTTTGCACCGTCAGGCTTGCCCTTCCATCTGCAACAGCTTTGATCAGATTGTATTCCGGGATCAGTGGTTTGAAAACATCCACACCAACCAAATTCGCAATCCCAAGAGGCAGAAAATTTTGTGTGGACAAATGATTAAGGAGGAACGTCTTTCCGCTGCCATAACCACCTCCGGCGAATACGATTTGTGGGCGTCCAGGCAGTTTTACAGAGGCATTTGCAGCGATGTTCATTGCCACTTTTCGGAACGAATCTCGGGTTAAGCCGTCAATTATTGGGAACACACCTTTTTCGGTCATTTGAAAAAGATGTTTATCAAAAAACTGACGATGAGAGCAGAGGTTCGCTGCGAATTTGTTAATGGTCTCGGCAAGAATTGGGTCATCATCGGCAATGGTTTCTGGGCGGCACAATTCCTCTGGTTTTGCCTTTTCGTTCCACCACCAATTCCAAAATTCATCAGTCTGTTCGACGTTATCCGCAAGCGTGCAGAATTCGAACTTAACCCCATCTTTTAATTTTCCTAAAATTGGCAATTCCATTGAAAGAGAATTTAACAGATTGGGCGCTTGTTAAGGTCATAAATCAAGCATTAAACCAATCGATTTGCGTAAAAGACATACTCCCGTGAATTTTTAGCAGGCACAATATGTTTGGTTGGCAAGAAAAATCGGCCACAACTAATGGTATTTTCATCCAAAAATTCTCGAAATAATAATTGTGCCTCCGGTCATTTTTTCTTATCTTTTTCAGACAAATTTTCAGTGCTAAAAAATGCTTTGGCGCGATTCAATTTTATGGCGAAAAATCCTGATTCCAGTGATAAAAAAAGTATTTCCGAGGGCGCGGTAAAGGGAAATTACGGCTCCGCCCAACTCGGAAAACTCGAAGGCTTGGAGGCGGTGCGCAAGAAGCCGGGAATGTATATCGGCGGCACGGACGAACGCGCGTTGCATCATTGCGTCTCGGAAGTGCTGGACAATTCGGTGGACGAACATCTCGCCGGACATTGCGATAAAATCGAGGTGACCATCCACATGGACGGCTCGATTTCCGTCCACGACAACGGCCGCGGAATTCCCGTGGACATTCATCCGCAATACAAAATTCCCGGCGTCGAGATGGTTCTCACCACGCTTCACTCCGGCGGCAAATACGGTCAGGGCGGCTACAAGTTTTCCGGCGGGACGCACGGCGTGGGCGCGAAGTGCGTGAATGCGGTGAGCGAATGGTTTGAGGTGGAAGTCTCGCGCGGCGGTGAAGTGCATCACATGGAATTTGAGCGGGGCAAAACCGTTCAAAAACTCCACGTCATCGGTAAAACAAAAAGCACCGGCACGCTCATCACGTTCAAGCCCGACCCGGAAATTTTCCGCGAGACGGTGGAATTCAAGGCGGGCATCATTTCGCAGCGTTTGCGCGAACTGGCGTTTTTGAATTCGGGGTTGGAAATCACTTTTTTGGACGAACGCCAGACCGACGCGAAGCCGGAAGTCTTTTATTATCGGGACGGCATCGAACAATTTGTCAGGCAGCTTAACAAGAACAAGGAGCCGCTGCATCCCAAGCCCATCTCGTTCCACAAGGAGATGACGGAAAAGCTGGACGACAAAAACATCGAGGTTCACGTCGAGGTCGTGCTGCAATACAACGACAGCTACAACGATCAGGTGCTTTGCTACACGAACACGGTTTTTAATCCGGACGGTGGCGCGCACTTGAGCGGATTCCGCAGCGCCGTCACTCGTGCGATCAATCAATACGCCAAATCAAATGAATTGCTGAAGGAGAAGGACCCGCAAATCACCGGTGACGACGTGCGCGAAGGTTTGACGGCCGTGATTTCCGTGAAGCACAGCGATCCAAAGTTTGAATCGCAGACGAAGGTGAAGTTGCTTTCACCTGAAGTCGAAAAAATTGTCGGCTCGGTTTCCTATGAAGGGTTGATGACCTACTTCGATGCCAATCCCCCCGTCGCGAAAAGAATTGTGGACAAGGCGCTCAACGCGGCCCGCGCGCGCGAGGCGGCGCGCAAGGCGCGCGAAGCCGTTCGCAAAAGCGCGCTGACCGGCGGCGGTTTGCCCGGCAAACTGGCGGATTGTTCGGATCGGGACCCGGTCAACACCGAACTTTACATCGTCGAAGGTGATTCCGCCGGCGGCTCGGCCAAACAGGGACGCGACCGGAAGTTTCAGGCGATTCTCCCGATTCGCGGCAAATTGATCAACGTCGAGAAGGCGCGGTTGGACAAGGTGCTTCAGAACAATGAAATCCGCACGATGATTACGGCCATCGGCACGGGCATCGGCAACGGCGAGGGCGAGGGGGCGTTCGACATCGCCAAACTGCGTTATCACAAAATCATCATCATGACCGACGCCGACGTGGATGGTTCGCACATCCGCACGCTGCTGCTGACGTTTTTTTACCGGCAGATGCCCAAACTCGTCAAGGACGGCTACGTTTACATCGCGCAGCCGCCGCTTTACTCGGTCACGCGCAAAAAGAAAACGGATTACGTGGACGACGACGCGCAGCTCAACCGCATCCTGCTGCAAAACGGCACGGAGGAAGTGAAATTGAAAAATCTCGCCGATGGTCGCGAACTTGCGCCCAAACAACTCGAGGAAATTCTCACGTTGCTGGAGTCGCTCGACAAATACGCGACGTTCATCCGCCGTCAGGGCGGCGACTTTGGCGATTACGTCGAGCAGCGCAGCAGGAAAGGAACGTTCCCGGTTTTCCTCATCAAAGTCCGCGAAGGCAACGACGAGACGGTCCATTATTTCGAAGACCTTGACGACGTGGCAAAGTTCAAGGACAAGAATCCCGATCTTTTCCGCGGCGACACCGAGATTCGCGAGAAATCCGACAAGCCGAAAAGCCAGACGCGCCGCGCGGTCGAGGCGGATTTGCATCTTGAAAGCAAGGCCATCGGTGACTTGCTTGGCAAATTGTCGAAAAAAGGCCTGGCGGTTGACCATTACGCGGCGCAGGACAAGCCGTTGTTTGAGTTGATCGAAGGCGAAGGCGAAAAGGCGACCGTAACGCCGCTGTTCTCCATTCCTGAAATTCTCGCGGGCGTCAAAGCCGTCGGCAAGAAGGGCATCCAGATGTATCGCTTCAAGGGTCTTGGTGAAATGGACGCGAAGGAACTTTTTGAGACCACGATGAATCCGGTGGCGCGCAAATTGTTGCGGATTGATTTAACCGACGCCGTCGAAGCCGAGGAAATGTTTTCGCGCCTGATGGGCGAGGAAGTCGAGCCGCGCCGCCAGTTCATCGAGGACAACGCGCTCAACGTGCGTAATCTGGACGTCTGATTCCCGGTTGCTGAAATTTTTATGGCTGACCCCAAAGAGTCGAATGATTTGCCCGCGAGCAATCTGCCGCTGTTCGCCGCAAATGAAAAAATCACGAAGATCAATGTCGCGGACGAAATCAAAAATTCGTTCCTCGACTATTCCATGTCCGTCATTATTTCGCGCGCGTTGCCCGACGTGCGCGACGGGCTGAAACCTTCGCAGCGCCGCATCCTTTACGCGATGCATGAGTTGTCGCTGTTCCCCGGACGCAAGCATTACAAGTGCGCGAAAATCTGCGGTGACACTTCCGGCAATTACCATCCCCACGGTGAAGCGGTGATTTATCCGACGCTCGTTCACATGGCGCAACCGTGGGCGATGCGCGAACGGCTCGTGGACGGCAAGGGCAACTTCGGTTCGATTGAAGATGATCCGCCGGCGGCCATGCGTTACACCGAGGCGCGGCTGACGCATCTCGGCGCAGCGTTGATGCAGGACATGGACCGGGACACGGTGGATTTTGTCCCGAACTATGACGAGCGCATGACCGAGCCGGTCGTTTTTCCGTCGGCGTTCCCGAATCTGCTTGTCAACGGCGGCACCGGCATCGCCGTCGGCATGGCCACGAACATGCCGCCGCACAATCTCGGCGAGGTGATTGACGGCATCTGCGCGCAGATTGACAACCCGGAGATTACCATCCCGCAGTTGATGAAATTCATCAAAGGCCCGGATTTCCCGACCGGGGGGATGATTTGCGGCGTTGAAGGCATCAAGAATTATTTCACCACCGGCAAGGGCAGCGTGAAATTGCGCGGGCGCGTGGGCGCGGAGGAACTGAAAGGCAACCGCGAGCAGCTCGTCATCACGGAGATTCCCTTTAACGTCAATCGCGCGGCGCTCGAGGAAAAAATTGCCGAGCTGGTGAACGAAAAAATCATCACGGAAATCTCCGCGATGCGTAACGAGTCCGATGAAAATTCCCGCATCGTGATGGAACTCAAGCGCGACGGCAATCCCAAGGTCGTCATCGCCAATCTTTACAAGCATACGCAGCTTGAAGTGTCGTTCAGCGTCAACTCGCTCGCCATTGATCATGGCAGGCCGAAGACGCTCACGCTCAAGGAAATCATCCAGTGCTACATCGAGCATCGTCGCGAAGTCATTCTGCGCCGCACGCGTTTTGAATTGCGCAAAGCCGAGGAACGCGCCGAGTTACTGGAAGGTTATCTTATCGCACTGGCGAACCTCGATGAATTCATTGCCATCATCCGCAAATCAAAAACGCGCGAGGAAGCGCGCGTTAAACTGCTCGCGTTCGAGTGGACGCAGAAACAGGTCGAGCGCTGGGGAATTTTAATCCGCAGTGAAGAACGTCTGGTGGCCGGTCGTTATGCGCTGACCGAACGCCAGGTGGACGCGATTCTGGAGTTGCGCCTCTATCAATTGACCGCGCTGGAAATTGACAAGGTCGAGGGCGAATACAAGGAATTGCTCGAACGCATCAAGGATTTGTTGGACATCCTCGCGAAAGAATCGCGCGTGATGACCATCATCAAGGCCGAACTCAAGGTCATCAGGGAAAAATACGCCACGCCGCGCAAGAGCCAGATTGTTCCCGACGAAGGTGAAATTGCGATTGAAGATTTAATCGCCAATGAAGGCGTCATCATCACGCTCACGCACAGCGGTCTCATCAAGCGCACAAATGTCAGTTCGTATCGCGCGCAGCGGCGCGGGGGCAAGGGCGTCATCGGCATGACGACGCGGGAAGGTGCAACCGAAGAGGATAATGATTTCATCGAGCATCTGTTTACCGCCAGCACGCACGATTACCTCATGTTTTTCACGAATACCGGACGTGTTTACGTCGAGCGTGTCCACGAAATTCCCGACATGGGCCGTGCCGCAAAAGGCCGGAGCATCGCCAACTTGCTGGAATTGAAGGCGGGCGAAAATATCGCCGCGCTCATCCGTGTGCTTTCAAAGACAAATTCGGACAAGGAAGACATCACCTGGGAACAGCCCGGTTATATTTTATTCGCGACCAGACAGGGCACGGTGAAAAAAACTGCGCTCGCGGATTTTGCCAACGTCCGCAAAGGCGGCATCATTGCCATCGGCATTGATCCGGGCGACACGCTGATTGACGTGAAACTCACGACCGGCCGGAGCGAAGTCATTCTGATCACGCGCGACGGCATGAGCATCCGCTTTAACGAGGAAGATGCGCGTCCGATGGGTCGTCCTGCCGGTGGCGTGCGCGGTATCAAACTTTACAAGGGCGATGCAGTTGTTGCCCTGGCCATTGTCGTTCCCGACGCAAAACTCCTGGTCGCGGGAGAAAACGGAATCGGCAAGCGCACGGACTTTGAGGAATACCGGATTCAATCGCGCGGCGGCAAAGGCATCATCACGATGAAGACCACCGAGAAAACCGGCATGGTTGTGGGCGCGTTGACCGTGCGCGACACGGACGAAATCATGCTCATCACCGTCGGCGGCCAGATGGTGCGGACACCCGTGAAAGACATCCGCGAAACCGGTCGTAACACCCAGGGAGTGAAACTGGTCAATCTCGCTGACAAGGATAAACTCCAGGCTATCGCCCAGGTCATCGGCGAGGACAAGGAAGACGCCGCTGTCGCAGACGAATCGAAATAATCACGGCGCGAGCCGTTCCAGCTTCCACAAATTGTCCGGCTGCCGCGTGTATTGAAAACGGTCGTGCAAACGGCTGGGACGCCCCTGCCAGAATTCCATCCGTTCCGGCTTTAGCACAAAGCCGCCCCAGTTCGGCGGCAGTGGAACGTCATTTGAAAATTGTGTTTCCATTTCCTTCCATTTCGCGTCGAGGGACGCGCGATTTTCCACCACGTCGCTTTGGTTTGAAGCCCAGGCTGCCAGTTGACTTCCGCGCGGGCGACCCTTGAAATACTTTTCTGATTCTTCGCGCGAAACTTTTTCCACCGGACCGGCGACGCAAATCTGCCGTTCCAAATCCGGCCAGTAAAACGTCAGCGCTGCGTTGGGATTTTCCGCCAGTTCGCGGCCTTTGCGGCTGTCGTAATTTGTAAAAAAGATGAAGCCGCGTTCGTCCACGCCCTTGAGCAAAACGGCGCGCGCGGAAGGTCGCCCATCCTTGTCCACCGTCGCCAAAACCATCGCGTTCGCATCCGCCGGCGCGTGGCCGAGAATGGCCTGCCACAATTTGAAAAGCGCGACGCCGATTGAGCGCCAGCGACTGCCCGTCGAAGCCGCCGATGCCTGTGCGAACCACTGACTGAACTGTGCCATTGGATTGGCGTCCAACTCCGCGCGCCGCAAGCCGCCAAGCGAGTATTCCCGTCTGATGTCCGCCATCGCCATACGCGCGAATTTACAATGACGGCGAATTTTCAGCGACTCTTTTTACCTCAGCCAATCCACGTCAGAAAATCCAGCGAAACAGCAGTATGGTAGGGATGCGTTCCACCGCGTCCCAAGTCGTTTTTTACATGAAATTATCCTGCGTTCTCAATCGGCCTAGCCGAAATCTCCAGCATCCGCTCAATCGGCAGACGCGCGCGCTTCAAAATTTCCTCCGGCAGCTCGATTCGCGGCGCGAGGTTCTTCATGCAGTCGCGCAATTTCTCCAGCGTGTTCATCTTCATGAACTTGCACTCGCTGCAACGGCAGTTGTCCGTCGGTGCGCGCATCGCGTCAAACACCGGCGCGCACAAAAATTCCTTGCCCGGACATTCCTTTTGCATCCGGTGAATGATTCCGGATTCAGTGACAATAATGAATTTTTCCGCCGGATCATTTTTGCAAAATGTGATCATCCTTTCCGTCGAGCAGACCGCGTCTGCCAGATGACGCACCTCGCGCAGACTTTCCGGGTGAACCACGATTTTTGCCTCCGGAAATTGTTCGCGCAATTTCAGAATGGCATCACGCCGGAACTCGATATGTGCGTAACAATTGCCCTGCCATAACATCATCTTGCGGCCCGTCTGTTCCATCACCCACTGACCGAGATTTTCGTCCGGCACAAAAAGCAAATCACGTTCCTTCGGCGCGGCCTCGACGATTTTTACCGCGTTGCCGCTCGTGCAAATCACATCGCTCAACGCCTTCACCGCCGCGCTGCAATTGATGTAAGTGACCGTGTAAAAATTCGGATTGGTCCGCTGCAACGCCGCCAGTTTTTCCGCCGGACAACTTTCTTCCAGCGAACAGCCCGCGTCCTTGTCCGGCAGTATGACGATTTTTTGCGGATTCAAAATCTTCGCCGTTTCCGCCATGAAATGCACGCCGCAGAAAACAATCACGTCCGCGCTCGTCTGTGCCGCCTGCTGCGAAAGGCCGAGTGAATCGCCGGTGAAATCCGCCACGTCTTGGATTTCCGGCACTTGATAATTGTGCGCGAGAATAACGGCGTTGAGTTGCTTCTTGAGCGTGAAAATTTCCCGTGCCAGCGGCTCGAATTTCGCACGTGACATCGCGCCGTGCGGCTGGATTTCTGCGACGTCAATCATGCAAAAAGTTAATGCCGTTTATCCCCAGCGTCAATCAAGCCAAATTTTTGGTAGCGGGTCAGTTTGAACGGCAGCAAACCGAAGAATAAACCGCCCAATGCCAACAAGCCAAAAATGCTCGGTTCGGGAACTGGTGAAGGTGAAAATTGGATGTCGTCAAACTCCACACCGTTGGGCACTCCTGTCGGCGGGGCAATTAGACTCAAAGTTTCAACATCGCCTGCGAATGAAGATATATTACCGCCATACAAGGTGTAATTGGGAAAAGTCTGTAAAGGAATCATGTTAATCGTTTGGCCGCCAAGCGTGACTTCAAAATTATAGAATGCATATACATCCATGAGTAATGACATCGTACCACTTGGCACTAAACCTGTCTGACTTATCAAAACTGTTACATCTCCATTGGCTTCTGAACCAAAAAGAATAGTGCTATATTGTCCTTGAAGCGGCGGAAGAGCTGGAGCATTACTGTCAACGACTGTTATTCCAGATGAGCCTATTGATATTAAATCGTAGCCGACTTGAGTGAGCGCATTTGTTCCGCTTGAGTAGTTACTGTAATAATATGCGCTCCAACCCGGAAGTGCGGAACTAATCGGAACATCCGTGCTGTATAATGGATAACCAGAGACGTTTGCCGATTCAAAATTCAAATTCACGAAATCTTGTCCAGATACGTTTCGCAAGAGGGCGAAAGAAACCGCAACGAAACAAGCAATGCGCAAAAATTTCATAAGACGTGCGATAGCTGCCTAAGGTCCCAAACCTGAACCCGCGCCGCTCTAAAATCAAGGCAACAAACCAACAATTTCTTCCTAAGTCTAAACGTGGTTATGGCTCAAAACAAATTTACATTCTTTCGCCGACAAAATCCGCCATTGGCCTGCCGGCAAATCGCCAAGCCAAAAATTTCCTATTCGCACGCGCATCAACCTCAAAGTCGGATGGCCGATGGTTGCCGTCATGCGCCGCACCTGACGATTTTTGCCTTCAATCAATTCCAACCCAATCCAGCAATCCGGCACGCTTTTGCGGAAGCGGATGGGTGGATTGCGCGGAGAAATTACTGGTTGCGGTTCCAAAATCCATGCGCGGCAGGGCAGGGTTTTCCGGCCTTGAATCGAAACGCCGCGTTCCAGTTTCTTCAAACTTTCCGGCGCGGGAATGTGTTCAACCTGTGCCCAATACTCGCGCTCGTGTGCGTGGCGCGGATGCAGCAGGCGTTCGTTCCATGCCGGTTCATCGCCCAGGAGCAGCAAACCTTCGGAATCGGCATCGAGCCGGCCAATGGGATAAACATTTTTCGGAAAATTAAATTCCGTCAGCGTGCGGTTGGGCGAGTCGTCATCAGTGAATTGCGAAAGCACGCCGAACGGTTTGTTGAACGCAATAAGCACGACAGATTTTTAACCTCCAAACTCCGAAGAACACAGAGAAAAAAGTAGTGGTTCAGTTTGAGCCCAAGCCGTTTCGCAGACCCACTGCAGCCTCGTTGCAGCATGGTTGCAGCATCGCCGCCGTAAGCTCCGTGGAGCGAAATCTTTGAAGAAAAAATGTTCCCTAAAATTCTCTAGCCCCGTCAGGGGCGGCATCTTCCGGGTCTTTTGCCGATGATGCCGCTCCCACGGAGCTTGAATGGTTCTTCATCCGACAACTCTCAGTTTCTATTTGCGTCAGTTTTTGAATCGTGATACAACGGAGTTGCAGGCAAAATGGCGAAACGGTGATAAGATCATAAATGCCCATTAGACGGGAATTAAATGTTCTTTGAAAATCAGCCATGTCAGGCTTGTGGATGGGTAAGCGGGTCGTCGCAAAGACATTTTTTTCCAAACGAACCCATGATGGTTCCGCATTTTCAGGAGGGTCAAACCTGGTAAAACCTGGTAAAACCAAATCCGACTGAATCCAAGCTAATCCGACCTAATCCGACCTAATCCAACCAATTTTTTGTCAGCGGACTGTCAG